>JBNKVZ010000390.1:0-500 GCA_050299455.1 Thalassospira sp. | reverse complement strand
ATGGCAATGCGGGGGATGGCACTGTTGGTGGTTCTGATGCCAATAACGACGCCAATACCATTTCTGCCGGTGTGCTCGAAAATATCGGCGCGAAGACCAACATTGTCCTTGAGGCAACCGGCCTTATCACCGTTGATACCAGCCTGACCCTTAAAACCGCGTCAGGTCATAGCTTTACGCTGAAATCGACCGGATTGGGCGGCATTACCTTTACCGATGCAACCGACACCATTGCGACGGATGGTGGTGACATTGTTTTGCAGGCAACGTCGCCTGGGGCAAGTATTACCAATATTGCCAATTTGAATTCAAATGGCGGGACCATTCTGATTCAGTCGGCCCGTGATGTTGAACTGGCAGGTAATATCGATGCCGGTGCTGGTAATATTACCGTTAATTCTGTTGCCGGGTCTGTTTACAACAAATCGGGTTTGCAAACTGCGCCTGTCTTGGCGGGGCAAAACCTTACGATTACGACCGGTACGGGCAATATTGGTGCG
>JBNKVZ010000389.1:266-501 GCA_050299455.1 Thalassospira sp. | reverse complement strand
GTCACCCAGCTCATCGCCCGCCGCGTGCGCGAGCAGCAGGTGTTCTGCGAAATCCACCCGTTCGACGTGGGCGATGACTTCGTGCGTGACTTCGGCCCGGCCGGCATCATCCTGTCGGGCGGCCCGAACTCGGTGTACGAGGCGCTCGACTGGCAGGCGCCGCGGGCGGTGTTCGAGCTGGGCGTGCCGGTGCTCGGCATCTGCTACGGCATGCAGACCATGGCCGAGCAGCTGG
>JBNKVZ010000389.1:0-256 GCA_050299455.1 Thalassospira sp. | reverse complement strand
AAGCGACGGCCGGCGCGAGTTCGGTTACGCCGAAATCCGCGCCCGCGGCCACTCCGCACTGTTGCGCGGCATCGAGGACCGCAGCAACGGCGAAGGCCACGGCCTGCTCGACGTCTGGATGAGCCACGGCGACAAGGTCATCGAAATGCCGGCCGGCTTCAAGGTGATCGCCAGCAACGACTCCTGCCCGATCGCCGCGATGGCCGACGAGGCGCGCGGCTTCTACGCCGTGCAGTTCCATCCGGAGGTCACCCAC
>JBNKVZ010000388.1:0-504 GCA_050299455.1 Thalassospira sp. | reverse complement strand
CTCATCTTGCGGATCTTGGCGGGGTTTGTCTTGGCCGCTTCGCGAAGCTGCATCAGCCGCTCCTTGCGCCCCTCGTTGCGTTTGAGCCTGGCACGGACACCGCGGGCGAACCACTCGTTTTCGGTCTTGAGCAGCCCGAGCAGGTTGTCGTGCTGCTTCTGGAGGGTGCGGAGGTACTCCGCCTTCTGATCAAGGTAGTTGGAATAGCCGCCCCGGTACTCCCTCAGTTTGCCGTCTTCGACCTCGATCGTCTTGGTGGCGATCTGGTCGATAAAGTAGCGGTCGTGCGAGATAAATACAAGGGTGAACTTCTCTTTTAGGATCAGCTCCTCCAGAAACTCGACCATATAGACGTCAAGGTGGTTGGTCGGTTCGTCCAGCAGCAGGATGTCGGGTTTCTGCAGCAGAAGACCGGCAAGGGCGACACGGCGCTGTTCGCCGCCGCTGAGCATGACGACAGGTTTCTCCTCCATATGTTTGAGGTTGAAGTTCAGAAGAACGCGT
>JBNKVZ010000387.1:0-508 GCA_050299455.1 Thalassospira sp. | reverse complement strand
AAAGGTTAGCTTCTTCAAATCTTTGCGCATGTTGCCCCCCAATAGCTCCTTGCTCAAACTCGGCATTAGGCCCTATACAACATGACATGCAAGGGTATTAGCGATAAGCATCAAGGATAAGTAAGAATAGATTAACGACAGCTCACTAGCTTTTATATTGATTAAAGAAGTAAATTAGACAATTTCCTTCATTAACACATATAACTTAACTAATTTACTTACAAAGTCTTAAGGGTGGCGAATCATGCTACTCAGCACCCGCGACACAACATAGGGTGTTTGCACGTTCTGCGAGCCAAAAAGGCACAACTTAGGGCAAGTGATCACCACGATAAATTTATCGCTAAAATAATTAGAGCATCAACTTGATCCATATGGAAAGGAGACCTTAACCCTAGCAAAAAGTCCTAACCATGAGGAAAAAGGTACTTTTCATGGAGGGGGAAACCTACTGGAATTTAGGGACAAATTTTCTAATTTTAGGAATTCTATAAAAATTTCTAAGAAT
>JBNKVZ010000386.1:0-508 GCA_050299455.1 Thalassospira sp. | reverse complement strand
TAACATTCTCTTGGCTCCATTTATGAACATCGTTCAATAACAGAGATAGCGTAAAAATAAACACTGTTCAATAATTTTTTTGAACAGCGTTTATTTATCGATCACTCCCCGGATACCGCCAAAACAGAAACCAAACTGAAAAGGCAGAAAACGCCCCCTGACAACGTTTGATGCCGGACCAAACACCCCACCCGGCGCAACATCTTGCCCCGCCAATCGGCCCAATTGGTCCGGTCTTATCTTGCCAAATGGCCCTTGGGCAAAAACCGCCCGCCGCCTATGACAAACCAAACAGCCACCTCATGACCAAAGGCCCCAATATGACCGACAGCACAACAAACTCAAGTACCACCACGCCCCTATCTGACACCATCCTCCGGCCGATCCGTGCGGAGGATGAAAGCCAGTGGCGCGCCCTTTGGACCGGCTATCTGGAATTTTACCAATCTTCCGTTGCCCCGGAAATTTACGACACCACCTTTGCCCGCCTGTGCGACCCGGCCCGGCC
>JBNKVZ010000385.1:0-512 GCA_050299455.1 Thalassospira sp. | reverse complement strand
ACAAACAGTTCGGCCCAATGACCATAACCCCGTCCGGGACCGCCTGTTCATCACATCCATCGGGTTCGTACAAAGGACGACCATTATGAAAACCCTGTCGCGTAATATTGCCATCGTTGCCCTGGCCTTTGGTGTTTCCGGCCTCGCTATGGCCCCTGTCATTGCCAATGCCGCCGAAAACAACACCTACCAGACCATTGTTCCGAACAACCATGCCGGCCCGGATGGCGCAAGCAAGGAACATGATCAGTGGCTCGCCACCCATCCGGAAAGCGCAAGTGACCAGAATGCCGCGCCGGAAGTCAGCCATGAAGTTCTGCCCAACAATCATGCCGGCCCGAATGGAGGCGCCAAGGAAAATGATCAATGGCAGGCAAAGAATCCTGATGCCGCTTACAACCCCAATACCGCCCAGACCGAAAACGACCAGGTCGTTCCTGATAACCATGCCGGTCCGAACGGTGCTGACAAACAGCACGAAATCTGGGTTGCCAAGCAGGCTGCAAAAGCAC
>JBNKVZ010000384.1:0-488 GCA_050299455.1 Thalassospira sp. | reverse complement strand
AGAAGAAGAAAATGACAGGTGGGGCCCAGGTGTCAGCGGCGGAGAGAGAGAAGGCGCTGCAGACGGAATGCGCGAAGTCAAGGAGAAAACGTATTTCGCAAAATACGCTATCGGCGCGCGCGGGCCGAACGGCTGTGAAGCCAGCGGGCCGGGGTCGCGGTGGGCTCGGCGGCTTGGGCCGGCCGGCAGGCCAAGGCCGGGGGGGTTGGCTGGGCCGGCTGAGGCGGAGGCCCAGTGGGGAAAGGCAGGCCGGCTGGGCCAAAAGTGAGGAAAAGAAAATAAAAGGATTTCTGAATTAAAATCGGATTTTTGAATTTAGCAAGGCTTTGGAAAATTGTAGAAGAAGATTTAGGAGTAATTTTGACATGAGGATTTTTCCTAAATTCTTCTAGGCTCCTCAGGGATTTTAGAAAAATAAAATATGCCATGCCATGCAATGCATCCTATGCAAGATTATTTTTGGAAAGTTTTTCACAAGATAGGAATAT
>JBNKVZ010000383.1:0-513 GCA_050299455.1 Thalassospira sp. | reverse complement strand
TCTTTCGCCAGCCTATTATGGCCAGGTGGATTATACCTGCGGACCAAAGGGGGGAGATACTGGAAACTGCTGGAAATTGAGCCAACTGGTAGTTGATGGCCGTCCGTTAAAACTGGTTGGCACGGTGTCTGACGCTGGTGCAACTGGCGATGCGTCCGATACGCCTGATGAAACAGCAGCCCTTGAAAGCCGCGAATCACAAGCCCTTGGCATGAATAACGCGCTTGATACCGAGATGCCGGGCGATGATGTGGATCAGCCTGTTGCCCCGGAAGCCGGAGCGGATTCTGCTGATACAAATGCACAAGCGGCGGCAGATACCACAGATGTGGATGCTGCCAATAGCGATGTAAATCCGAAAAAAGCCGATGTCTGGCGCACCACGTCAGACAATGTCAATGCCCGCATGGGGCCGGGAACGGATTATGAAGTTGCTTTTGCCATGCCGCAAAGCACGCCGATGCAATTGCTTGAGCAGAAAGACAATTGGGGTCATTTCTCCTATGTCGGGCC
>JBNKVZ010000382.1:0-513 GCA_050299455.1 Thalassospira sp. | reverse complement strand
TTGAGGACAGAAAACAGAGTCAGTTTGTGGACTGTTTTAGAATTAGTCAATAGCAAAATTTGAGTATCCTTTGAATACAAAAGTTGTTGCTTTTTGGTGGTGTTATAGTTGGCAATCAAAGTCTAGGTTTTTAGCTTCTCAGCAAAGTTTGTATATTAAAATTTAACTCACCTAAAAAAACTTGACACACATGCACTTTTAGGAAGGGAGTTATCTTTTAATGCTTTATTCTTGCATTGCTTTGACCTCTTTTATTTGAATTGTATGGTTGTGTTGATGATATTGATTGTTTTGTTTTGCTTGGTGGGTTATAGATGAATCGCAGTCGAGGTCGTGGCCGTGGTCGCGGTGGGTGCTCGTGGAGGTCGTGGTGCTGGGGGCGGTGTTGAGGAAGCCGCTCCTGAGGGCCCACAACCCAATGTGGATATGGCTGCAATTTTAGCAGAAATGCAGTCAATGCGGGCTGAAATGAATGCTATGCGTCAGGCTGGTGCGGGTGCTGCTGTTGGTGCC
>JBNKVZ010000381.1:0-521 GCA_050299455.1 Thalassospira sp. | reverse complement strand
AGTTTTCCAGCCGCAGGGAGCTGAAAGAGGTGCCGCGTCTCGGGGCCAAGGCGTTTGAGCTGTGCGCCGGGTTCCTCCGGATCAATGACGGCAAGGACCCGCTGGATGCGTCCTCCGTTCACCCGGAAGCCTATCCATTGGCCAAGCGCATCGTGAAGGCCTGTGGCCGGGATGTGCGCCAGATCATGGGCGATGGCTCGGCGCTGGGAAATCTCGACCCGAAGGACTTCACGGATGAGACCTTCGGTTTGCCGACGGTGAAGGATATCTTCAAGGAACTGGAAAAGCCGGGCCGCGATCCACGCCCGGAATTCAAGACCGCCGCCCTTCAGGACGGTGTCGAGGAAATCTCCGACCTGAAGCCGGGCATGAAGCTGGAAGGCACGGTGACCAATGTCACCAACTTTGGTGCCTTTGTCGACGTGGGCGTCCATCAGGACGGGCTGGTGCATGTCTCCCAGCTGGCCGACAGGTTCGTCGACGATCCGCACAAGGTGGTCAAGGCCGGGGACATTGTCACG
>JBNKVZ010000380.1:0-523 GCA_050299455.1 Thalassospira sp. | reverse complement strand
GACCGGCAAGACCGCCGCATTCTCCCTGCCCATTCTCCAATATCTTCAGAAAAACAAGAAACACCCGCAGGCCGGAAAGCCGCGCGTGCTCATTCTTGCACCGACCCGAGAGCTGGCCGCACAGATTGGCGACAGCATCGCTAAATACGGCAAGTACACAAAAGCCAGCCACACCGTCATCTTTGGCGGGGTGGGCCAGAATCCGCAGGTGAAAGCCGTGCGGCGTGGCGTGGACGTGCTGGTAGCCACTCCGGGGCGGCTGATTGATCTGATGAACCAGGGGCATATCAATCTGTCCGCCATTGAAATCTTCGTGCTCGACGAAGCCGACCGCATGCTCGATATGGGCTTCATCCACGATATCAAAAAGGTCATCGCGAAGCTGCCCAGGAAACGGCAGTCGCTCTTCTATTCCGCCACCATGGAACCCAAGGTGGTCGAGCTGGCCAAAACTCTGGTGCATGATCCGGCACACGTGACCATCGAGCCCGACAAGCCGGCAGTGGAGCGGATTGGCCAGAAG
>JBNKVZ010000379.1:0-532 GCA_050299455.1 Thalassospira sp. | reverse complement strand
CATAGCTTGCAAGGGCAACGCCGTTCCCGTGATAGCCCAGCGATACCCATATGCGTTCAGACCCGTCAATACGGCCGACAAACGGACGGTAGGATTGCGACAAACAGACCAGCCCATTCCAGTGATGGGTGATGTCCACCTTTTGCCAGGCGGGAAACATATTGTTGAATTCTGTGACCAGGGCTTTGCGGGCCTTGATTTGTCCTTCGGGTGAGGCGCTTAACCCGCCGCGCCCGCCAAACATGAAACGCCCATCGGGCAGTTTGCGGAAATAATGCAGCAAAGTACGGGTATCATAGGCCATCATGTCGCTATGCCAGCCCTGTTCGGCCTGTTCGCCATCGGTTAACGGGCGCGTGACCACGATGCCGGAAATCACGGGCAATAAACGACCGCCCAGCAATTTGGGCATGTTTTCCGCACTATATCCGTTTGTTGCGACAATGGCCTGTTGGGCGGTGATTTTGCAACGTGGATGATGCAGGGTAACACCGGTGGCATCTTCGGTCATGTTGCCGATTTCTGCCTGTTC
>JBNKVZ010000378.1:0-534 GCA_050299455.1 Thalassospira sp. | reverse complement strand
GTCGCGGCTTTTGAAAAAACCGTAACATGATGCTTGCACCCCACGATCAACTGTGGCAAAAGCCCCGCAATCCGGTTGGCACCGCTGACCGGGCACAGGCAAAGACAACCTGACAACCGGATCTGCAATAGATCGCCCGCCCTTCGGTGGCGCAACGGTTACAAGGTCTCAATCGCCGCAGATGCTGCCGTAGCTCAGGGGTAGAGCACTCCCTTGGTAAGGGAGAGGCCGAGAGTTCAAATCTCTCCGGCAGCACCATTTTCCAATATATATATCAGAACGACATCCGCCCGAGCGGCTTTGCAATCGAGGTAGCTCCCGGGTGATCGGACGTTCGGCCGGTTAACTTGCCGCTGTACCTTTCGCCTAATCGCTGTGCACCGACGCGCCGAGCTGGCGGGAAATGCTGCGGCAGACGGTCAGCAAGGCTTCCCGGCTGTCTTCCAGCGGCACGATGGACGTACCCGAAAGCCTGTTGACGAACGGGATTGTCAGGGCCGCGACGACCTTGCCGGAGAAATCCCTGATCGGAGC
>JBNKVZ010000377.1:294-543 GCA_050299455.1 Thalassospira sp. | reverse complement strand
AAGCGGCGGCCCAGCAATGGCGCACGGCCCAGCTTCGGTACAAAAAAGCCAGCATGAATCTGGCCAAAAACCTCTATGCCGCTTTAACCGCTAAAACCGCCGGCAACGACCGCGACCTCCGGGGCGCCCCCCTGAAGGTGCTGGAAGGCGCCGACCTGCCGGCCGTGCTGGTGGAAGTCGGCTACATCACCCACCCGGCCACCGAAATGAACCTCTCCTCAGATCAAGGCATCGAAAGCCTCAGCCAGG
>JBNKVZ010000377.1:0-284 GCA_050299455.1 Thalassospira sp. | reverse complement strand
CACCGAATATTGATCGGGTTCCCCCAAAGCCATTGCACCCGAAACCCAGGCATGATATGCAGCGGCAACATCGGGGCGTGGCGCAGTCTGGTAGCGCACCTGCTTTGGGAGCAGGGGGCCGGAGGTTCAAATCCTCTCGCCCCGACCAATCAAATCAATTAATTAGGCGTATGTTTTAAGTGTTTTTTCCAATGGAATCAGGGATTATGTTCCCTATATGTTCCCCACTATGCCGTTTATAGTGTTCGGCCAGATGCCCTTGCATTGAATGTTTATGCTCGGTT
>JBNKVZ010000376.1:0-545 GCA_050299455.1 Thalassospira sp. | reverse complement strand
CGATATAATTGCCGGCACCGACTATGCCGACATGTCGATCGAGGATATTGTGAAGAAGAGCTTCAAGGACGATCCGAAGCTCTTCAACCAGGCTGCCCAGTACTACAATCACATCCATTTCTGGAAATGGATGTCGCCCGACGGCGGAGGCAGCGTGCCGGGCGCCGTGGAGAGCAAGATCAACGAGGATCTGGGCTCCATGGACCAGTTCCGCGCCGCCTTCATCGACGCCGGCAAGACGCAGTTCGGGTCCGGCTGGGCATGGCTTGCTTTGAAGAACGGCAAGCTCGAAGTCATGAAGACGCCGAACGGCGAGAACCCGCTGGTGCACGATGCCGTGCCGCTGCTCGGCGTCGATGTCTGGGAACATTCCTATTACATCGATTACCGCAATGCCCGGCCGGTCTACCTGGAAACCTGGTTCGACAGCTTGGTCAACTGGGACTATGTCGCCGAATTGCTGGAAGCAGCCGGCTGAACCGGGTCCTGACGGATCAAGCAAGCGCCCCGGCCAACGGCCGGGGCTTCTGTTTTTCGGTGCCTAC
>JBNKVZ010000375.1:0-554 GCA_050299455.1 Thalassospira sp. | reverse complement strand
GGCCTGGCAGAGTATACAATACTCCACCGGGGCACCCCGCCCGAGGATGTAATATGAGGTCGCAGGCAGGTCTCCTGGCTTGCGGGTCAGTGCTTTCACCCTGCCTTCCCGAAATATCCGATATTTCAGTGACAATAGATGGATAAAAGCTCGCCGCTTACAGTTGCGGGGGCAGCTTCGGCATTGCCATCAAACAGATAACGCACCGAATTCCCTCTTAGCTTTCATGCCATTTGGCACAAAAGAACCGTCGACAGCCAGAACAATGCAAAAAACGGCACACGCCGTCAATAACAATATAAACATTTCTTTATATCTCTGCCCGGCAGAGACATAATGCCATGATTTCGTGACGACACAACAGGATCAATTTCTTCGCCCCAACAGCGCTCACTCTTTAGTCCCGGCATTTGAGGGTTCATTATGTGGCCAGGCATGAAGGGCGGCATTATGGGACAAATTTTACACGGCAGCGCCACAACGACAGAGGTCCCCCACCGGGCAAATTCGGGCGATGCGAAATCGTCAAGAGCCCCCGAAAACTCTCGCGAAAC
>JBNKVZ010000374.1:0-557 GCA_050299455.1 Thalassospira sp. | reverse complement strand
CAGTATCCCCCATAGACACCCATGTATCGGTCACAATCACATCCGATCCACTTGCTGCCTGCTTAGGGTCTTTGACCACAGATACATTTCCGCCTTCGTTAGCCGCCCAATCCAGATAATGATCATCGACCATCAATTCATCCGGGCAGCACAACCGCAATTCAAAACCGAAACGGGTCGCCGCTTCCACATAAGAATTGGCCATGTTGTTCCCATCACCAATCCAGGTGACGACTTTGCCTGTGACCGGACCACGATGTTCTTCAATCGTCATAATATCAGCCATCAATTGACAGGGATGACTGTTATCCGTCAGAGCATTAATGACAGGCACTGTACAATAGTGCGCCATTTCCATCAGTTTTTCATGGGAATCTGTACGTAACATCACACCATCAACCATACGCGAAAGAACACGCGCCGTATCGGCAATCGTTTCACCACGACCCAGTTGGGAATTATCCCCCATAATCACCAGCGGATGACCGCCCAGTTGCACCATACCGACCTCAAACGAAACTCGTGTCCGGGTGCTGGGTTTTTCAAAAATCATCGCC
>JBNKVZ010000373.1:0-558 GCA_050299455.1 Thalassospira sp. | reverse complement strand
AGGCAGCGGTACAGCATCGGGGCGTACAGTCGGCACACCCCTATCAAATAAATGGTCTACGAACCCATCTATCTCATCCGCAGTTAGAGCTACAGGATAAAAGAAGAGTATGTCAGATCGGGATAAAGATGACATTCAACATTAAAAGAGAATATAAAGATGTTACCGGGCAGAGGATCGCGACTAGGATCGGCCAGTCGGGGGGATTCAAAAGCCAGAGTTTTCCGACGACCGAGGGGGCGAATCCGCCGAAGATAAAATTCTTCGACGCAGTGGCACGCCTCGAGCCCGGCCTGACGCAGCACAGCGACGTGCCTAACCAGAGCGGCTAAGCGGTCGGTCATCGGCAGTTCTTTCCGCTGATCCTTGATAGCTGGAGGGAACAACAGCTTGTTGACCCACGGTGGTTCAACGTGCATATCATCCAGGACCCACTTCTGCTGAGCCCCCTTCCAGCAGCTCTTGAAGGTAGCCTTGATGTATTTATCCCTGCGCTTGTGTCGCAGGAAAAGACCGATCCCGCCAAAGATTGTCTTGGTGTATCGGGCAGGAGAGTAG
>JBNKVZ010000372.1:0-564 GCA_050299455.1 Thalassospira sp. | reverse complement strand
CACGTCCACGAGCTGGCGCAGGGTGTCCGGCAGGATCACGCCGGGGATGCTCTCGATGGGTGTTTGCATCAGGGTGGCCATCATGCACGCTTTATCGACGCGCGCCGCGCGGACTTTAACGCCTTCGCGCCCGCCGCGTCCCTCGCGCCCGGCTCGGCGGCGTCACTTGTAGGGGTCGGCCGCGTCGCGCAGGCCGTCTCCCATGAAGTTGAACGCGAGCACCACCACCACCACCGGCACCACCGGCAGCATCAGCCACGGGTAGAGCGCGACCGCGTTCACGTTCTGGGACTCCGTGAGCAGCACGCCCCAGCTCGTGATCGGCGGGCGCAGGCCCAGGCCCAAAAAGCTCAGCGCGGTCTCGGCCAGGATCATGCCCGGGATCGCCAGGGTCAGGGAAGCGATAATGTGACTGGCAAAGGAGGGAAGCATGTGAACGCGGATGATGCGCAGCGTGCTGTTGCCGTCCAGGCGGGCAGACATGACAAAGTCTTCCGTCCGCAGGGCGAGAAAACGCCCGCGCACCACGCGCGCCAGCCCGGTCCAGCCGATCAGGGAGAGGAG
>JBNKVZ010000371.1:0-566 GCA_050299455.1 Thalassospira sp. | reverse complement strand
AATTCTATCGCCGCGCGCATCAATGCCGACTCGACATTGACCGACAATAACATCAATGCGGATGTTTATTTTGATGGCTCTGCCGGCACCTATAAACTGCGTGTGCAGGATGCAGATGGCGATTCAATGTATATCACCGACAATTTTGCCTCCATGCCCGCCGCAGGCGCCACACAGAAAAGCCTGGTTGATACGCTGGGTCTTGGGCTGCCATATGGCATTCGCGAAGGCGACAATTCATCGGCGGCAAAACTTGCAGAATCGCTGGCACGAGACAATATTGATTTTGACGCGGCAGGCGGCCTTTCGCCTGAGAAAACCTCGTTGATTGATTATGCTGCCAGCATTATCAGCACGGCCTCGACAAAGGCTGCGACTGCAGCAGACAAAAACGAATTCCAAAACTCAATTGCCACCGACCTTGATACCCGCATCCAGAACGAAGCCGGGGTCAATCTTGACGAAGAAATGTCAGACCTTATCATCTTTCAGAGGGCCTATTCGGCATCGGCCAAGGTGATATCGACGGTGGATGAATTGTTTGATGCCTTGCTCAGGGCGGTATA
>JBNKVZ010000370.1:0-566 GCA_050299455.1 Thalassospira sp. | reverse complement strand
CCTATCATGCAATTTCTATATAATATAGAATAGACAAGAAATTTATCATCACAAAATGATCAAGAGCACTTGCCTTGCTGCTCCGCAAAGAAAAATTGAGACTCCTCGATGGCTTGGTCTTGAAAATCCTCGAAGAACGGCTCTGGCACAACGTTTCCTATCATGAAGCAAACACACGCAATCAATCAATAAATGCAACAAACATGTGAAATATGAATGCATAAAAAGAAAGAGGAAGTGATTCTGAGAATTTTGGCACAACAATCACTAGATTTGGAGTTGTGGCTGGAAAGATACGAATTTTTGAAGTTTTGGAGCTATTTTTGTGGATTTTTCTGAGGCTAGGGACCTTTTTGTAATTATTTTTTGAATTTCTGACCTAACTGAAAAATCATGGACCGCGGGTTAATTTCGGAAAAACAGAGGGGCTTCTTTGCAAAATGCCGGGGAATTTTCGGCCGGGAATTATTTTCCAACGGATAAATCCGTGGACCGGCCGGGTGTGCTCGGTCCACCGTGGACCGACGTCGGCGCGGACAGAGGGCACGGCGGCGCGCTCACCGGAG
>JBNKVZ010000369.1:0-568 GCA_050299455.1 Thalassospira sp. | reverse complement strand
CGGCAAAGCGCTTGACCAGATCCGGTCGAAACAGTCCGATCGATCCGCCGATCACGGCCAACGCCCCCAACAGGATGGAAATCCATTGCAAACTCATTTTGACTCCATTGGAAAAAAGGAAACGCAGATAGTGCAAGCCCGACCCATTCAGTGCAAGCTCCGTTTGACGTTCGCTTCCACCAGCCCGACCGGAAGCGAAGAAAAAGAAAAGGCCCTGCAGAACAGGGCCTGTAAAAATGGTAGAAGCGCAGGGGCTCGAACCCTGGACCCGCTGATTAAGAGTCAGCTGCTCTACCAACTGAGCTACGCTTCCATCGGGAAAGGGGCGAAAGCTAATGATTCACCCCCGTCAACGCAACCCCAAAATTGAAAGAATGTTAGCCATCTCAACGATACCGAATAGCGCCGCTTGAACGATGGTGTAGCCTGTCCTTATCCTTAGCGCATCAAACACCATACCCATGATCGCCTTCAGCTTGAGCTGTACCCTGCCCCGCTGCGTGCATGACCGCAGGAGTGCGTTGTGTGTATTTGTTCCAACAGCATTCTTCAACTGTTCGGCATGTCT
>JBNKVZ010000368.1:0-574 GCA_050299455.1 Thalassospira sp. | reverse complement strand
GAAATGAAGCTGAGGTGCCGCACTTGCGGAACTAAACCTGAAAGAAAGAACGTTATTGTCGAAACCGTAACCACAATTCTTGGCTATGAAGCATACACTCGAATGACGGACTCTGGTGAAGACGGCCCCATCTACTTCTGCCCATCTTGCGGACAAAATGCATTCGTTGATTTTGAGGAAGCTTGCGCAGCCTGTGGCTATCAAATTGAAGCGATGAATTGCCAGGTATGTGGCTCAGGCATTGAAACTGAAATCCGGCTAGAGGGGAGCACGCTTTGCAGCAACTGCCGTCACACAATGGAAAAAGATTAAGCTGTGACAGAAATTGAATCCTAACGGTAAGCGTCCTCTCACGGCTACCTTGCGGGAGAGAGCAAAAGACCGGATTTTAGGAGTCAGAAGGAGCGGTGACTGTACGCTTACGTTAAAACTCCCTAACTGATTAGCCGATTTAACGCCCAGTCATAGGCAATGAATGATGCCGTTTTTAACTTTGGTGCGGCTTTATCGAGATTCAACGTAACCGCCTTGAATAAGGTAACCGATGGATGGTCGCCTTCACCCCATCGGTTAC
>JBNKVZ010000367.1:0-576 GCA_050299455.1 Thalassospira sp. | reverse complement strand
AAATGCAAATGATGTGTGGCTATGGATGAGGCCACACATTGGATTTTGCGGTATAGGAAAATGTGATCCCCTTTCTGTCTTTCTTTTGATAGAATCTCTCTCAACAGCTTGTAAATTTCATCCTCTTTTTTTTTCTTTTTTCTTTTTTTTTGTAACATGGAGCTCTTCATATGAGGTTTCACCTCTTTTGCTTTTTAATCCATGCTCCTTTTTTTAGGATCCTTCTTTTGTTGGGGAGAGATTCCACTCATTGGAATTTTCCAGGAGAATCACTTGGTAAATAGGATCAAAGTTGGGACAAGGAATGATAAGGGTTTGATATGGAGTTTGTGGAATGCTTGGTGGATTATGCCTTCTTCGATTAGAATAGGGCATTACCAAGCATGAGTGTATGAAGGCTAGAAAACAAAGTTTAATGAAGGAATAATCAACCGGAATTTTGCCACAAACTCTAGAGAATTAACATTTGCAAAAACTCAACAAAAGTGTAAGCATGGTAAAGTAAATCTTTTCATTCATATTTGGCTCTAGGTGGTGTATAGGTAAGCTTGAGATTAGGGAAAGGTAAGCCCGACA
>JBNKVZ010000366.1:0-569 GCA_050299455.1 Thalassospira sp. | reverse complement strand
CGATCTGTGATCACAAGAATCACCTAAGTCAGAGCTGTGGTTAGGAAGTTATGAAGGTTTGAGGTTAATAGATTAAATAGGTAATTAGTATTAATAGATTAATTAAGAAAAGGACCTAATTGTAATTATAAAAAGTTAAACAGGGACCTAAATGTAAAATTATAGGGACTAAAATATAATTATGAAAAAGTTCAGGGGTGTTTTTGCAAAATTTCGAGGTTCCTGCGATTTTCAGGATTTATTGAATTATTTTCCTTAAGAAAAATCCGTAGAATATGTCCATGGGGCTGTGGTCCGGGTCCACCGGCGTTGGCTCACGGGTCCACATAATTCATTAACGCCGGCCGTTGGCTACCGGATTGATGGCTTGGATTAAACGAAGTGAATCGGTATCTTGGCTTCTAATCTCGGCCGTTCATCACCGATCCGACGGTTGAGGCGGCTGGCTCCGGCCAGGGGTGGCGCTGGCTCATGCTCGCGGCGGTGCGGCATGGCCGAGCACGGTGGCTCACCAGAGTTCAAATTTTCTCGAGCCATGGTGGTCGGTTTTTTATGAGGTTTGCGCCTAC
>JBNKVZ010000365.1:0-599 GCA_050299455.1 Thalassospira sp. | reverse complement strand
TACACACCGCTCGAGGGGCAGGTGACGGTTCGGACGCAGGCCACCGAGTTCGCGATCCTGGAAGTGGAGGACTCCGGCATCGGCATCCCGGAGGCCGATCGCGAGCGCGTCTTCGAACGCTTCTACCGGATACTCGGCAGCGGCGAGGACGGCTCGGGGCTGGGCCTGCCGATCGTGCGCGAGATCGCCGAACTGCATCGCGCCCGCGCTTCGCTGAATCCCAACCCATCCGGGCGCGGCACCATCGCCCAGGTGGTGTTCCCGCGCAGCTACATGCGCCGCAGCGAAGACGAGGAGGAGGCCGAAAGTGCCGCGCGCCGCCGATCGTTGACGGAGACGTGAGTTGGGCTATAATGCGCGCTCTTTGCGGCCAGGTAGCTCAGTTGGTAGAGCAGCGGACTGAAAATCCGCGTGTCGGCAGTTCGATTCTGCCCCTGGCCACCATTCTTTTCAGTTACTTATTTCTCAGTCTCGAAACAATCCCGTGGATATACCGGTGGAATCGAACTGCTTGCAGTTAGATTGTTGCTGCACATCCGTGTGCAGCACCCTGCGGGCGCCTTCGGCGACCAAATCTGATCCCGTCAGATTTGTCTGCC
>JBNKVZ010000364.1:0-603 GCA_050299455.1 Thalassospira sp. | reverse complement strand
TACTCTTAGTGCGGATTTGGCATAGTATAGAGCTCTCCCTTTAAGCCTTACATGCTATGAGTAAGCTATTTATGGTCACGTTGACGGATAAGTCTTGTTGAGCTTTAGTTGCTCAGGCTTTGCCCTGATGTTGTTTTGTAGGTGTGTTCTCTCTCTCCCTATCGGCGTGAGCCGTTCTTGAGGTCGGCATCTCTAGGGCAAGGTGTCGTTCTCAATCGTCGAGTGTCTTCACTTCCGCAAAAATATTTTTATTCTCTATCTTCCACTTAAAACTCTGTAATCGAATTCAAAACTGCAAATTTGTATAAAATTTAAATTTTAGAGCATTTCATTTGTTTAAATCATGTATGTGATGTATTATACGTCATTACTTTGATATTGGCACCCTTTAATGATCCTGGTTAGGACTGACCATCCTTGCTTAAGGGTGTGACATCACAAGCAATTTCAGAAAAAACACTTTCAAGTTCAAGATTCAGCTTCTTGTTTTCATGAAAAAACCTTGCAAAGCAATTTATCTTGACTGCATGAAGCATTTTTAAGCTTGATGACTCTCAAAGAAAGACTCTCAAGGGATGGATTATCACTTACATCAGAGTCAGA
>JBNKVZ010000363.1:0-611 GCA_050299455.1 Thalassospira sp. | reverse complement strand
TCTTGTTGCTCACGATCAGCCGCGGCACCCCCGCCGGCAGCCGATCGTCGATCACCGCATCCCCAGCGTCGGAAACGTCGCCGCGCGCGTCGACCAGTCGAAGGATTACGTCCGCTCGCTCGACCTCCTGCCAAGTCCGCTCGATGCCGATGCGCTCGACCGCATCCTCGGTGTGGCGCAATCCGGCGGTGTCGATGACGTGAAGCGGGATGCCCTGCAGGTGGATCATCTCGCGCAGCGCGTCGCGCGTGGTACCGGCATGCTCGGTGACGATCGCACGCTCCTCGCCGGCCAAGCGGTTCAGCAGGCTGGATTTGCCGACGTTCGGCTGGCCGACCAGCACCACCGACAAACCGCGCCGCATCAGGCTGCCTTGCGCGGCTCGATCGAGGATCGATGCGAGGCTGCGGCGCAAACCCTCGATGCGCGGAAAGACATGGGCGGCATCGATGAACTCCTCGTAGTCGGCGGTGTTTTGGCCGGTGGGGTCGGGGATGTCGCGGATCTCGGCGGGATCGTCGTGCCAGAGGTATTCCATGAGCCGGAAGGTTTTTTCCCGGGCGGCGGGAAAACGCTCGATCAGGAGATCCTTCTGCCATTGCTCCATGACG
>JBNKVZ010000362.1:0-612 GCA_050299455.1 Thalassospira sp. | reverse complement strand
ACGGTAGACAGTGTTATCGGTCAGATACGGTCGCTAGAAGATGAGTTGTCGGCGGGTCTGGATCGGCATGCGCTACAAATGCGATTGCCCGCCGGTGCGGCGCGCAATGCGCTGGACTGCGCGCTTTGGGACCTTGAAGCCAAACAGAAAGGCGCATCTGTGTGGCAACTTGCCGGGCTTGCGCAGCCTAGGCAACTGAAGACAGCCTATACACTGTCCCTGGCTACGCCTGAACAGATGCAAGCACAGGCCGCACAAAATGCGCACCGCCCGCTACTAAAGGTCAAACTCGGCGCTGACGGTGATCTGGAAAGAATTGAGGCGGTGCGGGCTGGCGCACCAACATCGACGATCATCGTGGACGCGAACGAAGGCTGGACCGCTGAGGTTTACAATGCTCTTGCCCCGCAATTTGTACGACTGGGCGTGGCGATGGTGGAGCAGCCCTTGCCTGCGGCGGATGACGAGGCGCTGCGACATCTGGCGCGACCGTTGCCCGTTTGTGCGGACGAAAGCTGTCACGACCGGCCATCGCTGGAAAAGCTCGCAGGCAAATATGATCTTATCAACATCAAGATCGACAAAACCGGTGGTTTGACCGAAGCGCTGGCG
>JBNKVZ010000361.1:0-613 GCA_050299455.1 Thalassospira sp. | reverse complement strand
AGATCAAGATATGGCGCACCACCAAGGGGGCCACCCTGTCATGATTATGGTTATTTTGATCCTACTAGCATGGAGAATAGGATTTGGGGTGACGGGATCGGGAACTTGTCGGTGTGATGCCGGCGGTTCAAGGCTTTGTCCGGTGTGATGTTGGAAGCCTGTGGTTAGTTATCATACCCAAATCTAAGAACCGGTTCATGCAGCGACCACCCATGAAAACAGTACAACCATGAGCCTATATGGGTACGGCCTGGCATAGTATGTGGTAGAGTCTAGTCTTGGCGTACCAACCGGCTGTGCGGGGAAGCTGAGATGGCAAACCGCTGGGATGTTTGGTGAAGCTGCAATGGCGGAACCGTGGGATGGTGTGGGTAAAGCTACGATGGCTGGAACCCATAAGGCACAAGAGGGGGCTTCTGGGTGGGTGTGATGCTCACGCTGGCGGTGAAACCTCAGTGGGTACGTTACAAGCTAGAGGAAAGCATTGAAAAGTCTTGTAGTGATTTCCTGGCACACACCTTGGAAGTGTGTAAGAGTGCTCGCCGGTACAACGAGTATTCAGCTATCTGAGGATAATCATGACTCATGGGAAATGTGTACAACCTCTGTAGAG
>JBNKVZ010000360.1:0-617 GCA_050299455.1 Thalassospira sp. | reverse complement strand
ACCGGGTTTCCCAGCGCAAAACAACTCAGGATATCAGTGCCGCCGGAGATCGAAGCCAGCAGGAGCCGTTCGCCGATGGCGTCGTAGACGTAGTCGAAACTTTCCGGCGCCAGCGGCGATCCCGTCGACAGCACGGCACGTAACCCGGGCAGCGCGAACTCGTCCCGCGGACGCACGCCGGCTTTCTCGAGCGCAGCGATGTACTTGGCGCTCGTGCCGAATATAGAGATCTTCTCGGCTTCGGCGATCTGCCAGAGAATGCGCCCGTCGCGGTAGAACGGCGAGCCATCGAACAGTATCAGCGTGGCTCCCGCGGCGAGACCGCTGACGAGCCAGTTCCACATCATCCAGCCGCAGGTCGTGAAGTAGAAAAGCCGGTCGCCGGGCGAGATGTCCGTATGCAGCACGTGTTCCTTGAGGTGCTGTAGCAGCGTACCGCCATGACCATGCACGATGCACTTGGGCACGCCGGTCGTGCCGGACGAATACATGATGTAGAGCGGGTGATCGAAGTCGACCGGGACGACATCCAGCGGTTCGCCGGGCCGCAGGAAATCAACCCAGGCTACGGCGTTGTCGAACGGCACAGCAAGCCCGAGATCGGCGACGAAGGGAAT
>JBNKVZ010000359.1:0-622 GCA_050299455.1 Thalassospira sp. | reverse complement strand
GTAGTAACGGTTGCTGAAGACCCATCACCGCGTCTATCAGAGTTGTAAGGTGAGATCCGACGAGATAATCGCCAGAGTTTGATGTAAGTGGCCGCCAGAAAAGCGGAGCTACAAAAGATTGTAAAGCGTAAACAAATTACAATTTTGAGATGAAGCAGTTCAATGGATGGCCGCGCGTCCAAAGCTCAGACCAGTAAGAGAAGCCGTCGCCAGTGAACCAGATGCCGGAAATATGGCCCTTCAGCAACCGAGCCGGGTCACCGTGCTCTCTGCACACACACAGAGTGTTAATTGGGAAAAACCGGAATTTAGCCAATAAAAAAACCGGCACGAAGCCGGTTTCTTTTTGAAGTCAATCACTGAACTTTGTGATTGATGGTGCGGTCGAGAAGACTCGAACTTCCACGGGGGTTAGCCCACAGCGACCTCAACGCTGCGCGTCTACCAATTCCGCCACGACCGCAAAACTCTCTGGCCCTCGCCTGCTGCAAATATGCTAACCAATGGCCTCGCTCCGGCTGCCGGGAAATAACAGATGGTCGCGCCCATAGCAAGCGCAAGCATGTCTTCGGCGGGGGCCGGCGTCGACTGGCAGGTGTCCGACGCGCCGGTCGATTACGCG
>JBNKVZ010000358.1:0-626 GCA_050299455.1 Thalassospira sp. | reverse complement strand
GCCCTGTCCGCCAATGATGAAGAAAAAGTCCGCGAAACGGTTGCCGTCCATGTGCAAAGCCTGATCGCCTTTACCCGCCATCATTTGGGCATTCCCTCATCCTGAAAATAATCGCGCATGTCACGTCATCCGCATCCCTTCGCGAAAGGCACAGGGTGCCCCTTGCAATGCGCGGAAATATATGCCCCACCAAACGCCTGCTGCACCACATCACCCATCATGCCTTGCGGGCTCAACCTGCCTGATCACGCCTGTTTCGCAACAGCCACCTGCTGGCAAAGCTCCTGAAATGCCAAACTATTCGAATCCTCTCCCATTGCGGCATAAACCACCATGCGCAAATGTTTTTCTTCATCGACAACAAAGGTGGAATGGTCAAACCCGACCGGGCCGATCGACCTGCAATCAATATAGCGGGTGCCCTGGCAACGGACATGCCCGGTCTGGCGATGCCATAAATCGGCAAATGCGGGGGATTGATCCTGCAACCGTTCTATCAGGGCGCATAAAACCTCGTCTTTCGGGTTTTTCGCCACATCGCGCCGAAAGCTCGACAGCACCTGCCCCGCCTGCTCTGACCAGTTTGTAATGCGATGGTTCAGCCGGTCATCGGCAAAGAACAACCA
>JBNKVZ010000357.1:0-633 GCA_050299455.1 Thalassospira sp. | reverse complement strand
CGCTTGAACGCACGCGCGATCTGATGAATACATCCGTCCGCGACTGTCTGGTCACAGGTTACGAGAGCCTGATCCCGTCTCTCAACCTGCCTGATCCTGATGACCGACATGTCCTGGCCGCAGCCATCGTCGGCCGCTGTGATGCCATCATCACGCAGAACCTCAAGGATTTCCCGACAAATGCCCTCGAACCCTTTGGCATTGAAACGCAACATCCTGACGAATTTTTATGCAATCAGCTTTCCCTGGCACCGGGCCTGGTTTGTTCTGCCTCGCGAAAAGTACGCGCACGCCTGAAAAACCCGCCAAAGACCGCCGATGAGTATCTGGCGATCCTGACACAGCAAGGACTGGTCGCAACAGTCGCCGAGCTTGAACAGTTCTCAGAACTGCTGTGAAAACCGGCTTACCCTGTTTCTAACGACTTAGAATTAGCGACCAGCCCTAGGGGCGGATATTGCGTTACGCAAATCCAGATAGGCGCAAAGCATACGCCAGTGAAGGATGCAGCACCCAATGCCAGTCTTCGCTGTCCATTTGGGTGCCTTCGGCAAGGGTAAAAATCGCGGCAAGATAGTCGCTAACATCGGCCTTGCAATGCGGCAGACCGGCCGCAAGGGCAATTTTGCGGCC
>JBNKVZ010000356.1:0-643 GCA_050299455.1 Thalassospira sp. | reverse complement strand
ACAGAATTGCGGCCGGCAAAGACGCGCACGTCCGTCACCGGGAAGCGGATGCACTGTCCGGAAGCTGTCGTCAGCATGACATCGGCATGTTCGGAGCAGGTGTCCACGTTGACGATGCCGTCGCCTTCTTCCAGTTTCATGGCAATCTTGCCGTTGCGGTTGATCTGGACGAAGTCGCTGAGCTTGTTCCGGCGCACGGTTCCCCGAACGGTCGAGAACATCACATCCAGGTTTGCCCAGCTGTCCTCGTCCTCCGGCAACGGCATGATGGAGGATATCTGCTCACCCTGTTCAAGCGGCAGCATGTTGATCAGCGCCTTGCCCTTGCCGGTCGGCCCGCCAAGCGGCAGACGCCAGACCTTCATCTTGTAGGCGATACCGCGCGACGAGAAGAACAGCACCGGCGTATGGGTATTGGCAACGAACAGGCGTGTAACGAAATCCTCGTCCTTGGTCGCCATGCCGGACCGGCCCTTGCCGCCACGCCGTTGAGCCCGGTAAGTCGCCAGAGGTACGCGCTTGATGTAGCCCTCATGAGACACGGTCACCACCATGTCCTCGCGCTGGATCAGGTCTTCCTCGTCGAAGTCCGCTCCACCATCGACGATTTCCGTGCGGCGCGGTGTCGCGAATTCTTCCTTGA
>JBNKVZ010000355.1:0-675 GCA_050299455.1 Thalassospira sp. | reverse complement strand
GTGATTGCGAATGGCAGCTTTGGAGGAGGCATAAGCCGCAGCTGCTGGGACACCAACCAGACCGGATCGCGACGATATATTGATAATCGACCCGCAGCCTTTTTTACGCATGGCTTGAATGGCATAACGACAGCCTAAAAAGGTGCCGTCCAGATTGATGGCATGAACGGCCCGCCAGTCTTCCAGTGTGGCATTTTCAGGATCATGAGCGACAGGGGCGTCCTCAAAACCCGTGATACCGGCATTATTGACCAGGACATCAATGTCTGGATAAAGGTTCGCAAGGTGTCGCCAATGGTTTTCCTGCGACACATCCAGTTCAAGCGCGATGCCTCCGATTTCAGTGGCAACCTGTTGTGCCCGGTTAAGAAAGCGGTCTGTGACAATGACCTCAGCGCCTTCATTGGCAAAAGTTTTGGCAATCGCACTACCAATACCGCGCCCGGCGCCTGTAACGACGCAGCGTTTATTTTTAAGACGGTACATAAAATCCTCGTGAATCAAGCTAACTCTTAGCGGAGTAAGAGTTTTAAAAAGTAACAGGGTTCAGTAATACTGCGTTACTTGTTCACGGGACTAACTCCTTGGGTGGACATAAAAAAGGCAGGAACGATAAGCAACCGTTCCTGCCTTTTAATCTAACAGAATTCGTCTTAGTCGAACAGACAGGAAACG
>JBNKVZ010000354.1:0-689 GCA_050299455.1 Thalassospira sp. | reverse complement strand
AATGGGTTTCACATTCAAGGTGGGCTGGGAACAGCCGAACAACAGAACCGCGGTTGCAAAAATACCCGTAACGACGCTTGCTAAGCAATGACGCATGATGAAAGCCCCTTTCTGTATGAATTGACAGCCATCATATTAGAAAACCCCGCGCCCGTCCAGCACTATGGGAACCGCAGAATATCGAACAAGGAATGTCGAATTTCGAAGTTGTGGAATCGCTGCGCTCTGCCATTCCTATTCTAAATGGCAGAATACCTTACTTCGACATTCTGCGGTTCCTTGTTCATTATTCGATATTCCCCCGGAACTTCACAGGGGGTAGGGGGTGAGGCTTTCGAAGCCCTCTTTGGTGACCAGGATGGTCTGTTCAAACTGTGCGGAGAGGGAGTTGTCTTTGGTCACGGCGGTCCATCGGTCTTGCAGAACGATCAGCTCATGTCCGCCGAGATTGATCATGGGTTCGATGGTAAAGACCATGCCCGGTACCAGTTGGACGCCTTGGCCGCGTTGTCCGAAATGGGGAACCTGGGGCGGTTCATGGAAATCATACCCCACTCCGTGTCCGACGAAATCCCGGACAACGGAGCACCCCTGCCCTTCAGCATAGGTTTGAATGGCCCAGCCGATGTCGCCGATGGTGTTGCCCGGTTTGACCATGGTCAGGGCCTCCTTCAGGCTCTGGCGCGCCA
>JBNKVZ010000353.1:0-692 GCA_050299455.1 Thalassospira sp. | reverse complement strand
AATGACAGCCGGGTCATCGGCCGCGCCAAAAGCGAGGCTGGCAATGGCGCAGATCAGCAGGCTGAGGGTAAAGGCGACACTGAATTGCCCTTTGCTGGCCGATTGTTGCGGCCCGCATTGGCGAATTTTATGGAGCTTTTCGATCATGCCGCCCGAGGACAGAAAGGCATTGGCCTTATAAAGCGAGTGCGCCACGATATGCAGCAATGCCAGGGCAAACAGGCCCAGCCCGCATTGCAAAATCATGAAACCCATTTGCGAAATGGTGGACCAGGCCAGTCTGGTTTTGACGGCAGGTTGCGTGATCATAACGACACTGCCCAGAAGGACGGTAAACAATCCCAGCAGGGCAATAAACACCATTACCGACGGGGCCATTACCACCACATCCGACAGGCGGATTAAAAGAAAACCACCGGCATTGACGATGCCGGCATGAAGCAGGGCGGATACCGGTGTTGGGGTTTCCATGACCTCGATAATCCAGCCGTGGGTCGGAAATTGGGCTGATTTCATCATCGCGGCAATTGCCAGCAGGCCGACGATCCAGCTTGCCTCGCTGCGATGGGCAAGGCTGGGGGCGTTTGCCGCAATCGTTGAAATATCCAGGGTGCCAAAATGCTGATAGATCAGCCAAAAGGCACCCAGCAGGGCCGCGTCACCCAGCCGTGCAATGACAAATTTTTTGCGTT
>JBNKVZ010000352.1:267-729 GCA_050299455.1 Thalassospira sp. | reverse complement strand
ATAGGCATTGCCCGTGACCGGCTCGGTCGGCTCAATGCGGTTTTCAATGCCCCAAAGGCCAGAGCCAATACAGGCAGCAAGCGCGATATAGGGGTTAATATCCGCCGCCGCAATACGATATTCCACCCGCTGGCTTTTGCTGCTGCCCGGAATAACGCGCAAAGCCGTAGTCCGGTTTTCCACCCCCCAAGTAGCATTGGTAGGCGCCCAAAAACCCGGAATCAGCCGTGAATAACTGTTCACCGTGCAGGCCACCATCGACAGCAATTCCGGCATCAGTTTTTGCTGCCCGCCAACAAACCAGCGCATTTCATCGGACATATTATGGGGCTTGGCATCATCAAAGAAAACGGATTTTCCGTCTTCCAGGCCAAACAAAGATGCGTGCATATGGCCGGACTGCCCCGGCCAATCTGGCGACCATTTTGCCATAAAGGTCGCCATCCAGTCCGATCGTTGCGC
>JBNKVZ010000352.1:0-257 GCA_050299455.1 Thalassospira sp. | reverse complement strand
ATAAGGTCAAACGGAAGGCAGATGGCTCATTTGACAGGAATAAAGCCAGATTGGTAAAGGTTTTAAACAGCGCGGCCTTATCTGCCGCGCACAGGGCATCATCATGGGCAATGGCGGCTTCAAGCACACCGGGGCCGGTTTCGGTATGCAGGCCTTCAATCGGAAAATCCATTGCTTCGCCCAGATCCAAAAGATCGCGATAAAACTCGGCATGGACCGAATTGCGCAGCATTGAATAGCCATAAAAGCCTGGCGTG
>JBNKVZ010000351.1:0-758 GCA_050299455.1 Thalassospira sp. | reverse complement strand
CGCACCCGGTCTGACGAGTTCAATGACCGGCGGGTTTTGATCATCAAACGCGATGAAGTCAGCGGCTATGAAGAAAGCGCCATTCTCAATGTCGATCTTTCGCCGCTCGGCGATCCGTTGCGCTTTTACCGCTCCGGTCCTGACGAAAACAAACTCATGGAAACCTTGCAAAGCAAATGGGGGGACGCATGGCGCAACCACCTCTAGGCATACCTGCCTTTTATCACAAGGCAGAGCCTCAAGCCCCGATCAACATCACCGTAGCCCGGGCCGATCTGGTGTTTTTTCTGGTGACACTGGCCGGACTGACATTGACCGCCAGTCTGCTGGTCTTCGTGCCGGTCGCCGGGTTCATCCTGCTGGGGCTGCAATTGTTCACAACACTGCTGGTCGGCCTGCGCTGTTTGTTGATCTGTCGTTTTACACGGGGGATGAAATGAACAGGAAATATCTGCGCATTCTGGCCGTGGCCGGGCTTTTGACGATGACGAGCCTGCCTGCTTTCGCCACCTATCCGGTGTTTGATGCCACCTCCTTTGCCAAGATCACCGAACAGTTCAACAAGCTGCAACAGCAGTTTGACGAGCTGATGAAACAGACCGAAATTCTCGGCAAGATCAGCAAGACCGCCCAGGACCAGATCAATGCCATTGGCAAGCTCGGCCAGGTCGCCGTGCCGGTTCTTAATCTTGCCAAGCTGGGCCAGCAGATCAATCGCGACATCTCGTGTTTGCTGCCGGATTTTTCCAAGCTGATGC
>JBNKVZ010000350.1:0-761 GCA_050299455.1 Thalassospira sp. | reverse complement strand
ATCGCCGGAGTATCTGCCGACAGCGCCGGTATTGGCCGCAATGAAGTTATAGTTGCCGTTTTAGATGCAACAAACATACCTTCTACAGATATTATGGATCAGATTGCCGGTGCGAACAATAGTCAGCTGATTGATGAGGTAGTGAACGGGTCGACTCAAACCGTGCAGACGGCGCAAAATGATGCTTCAGAAGCTGCTACCGCAAACGATCAGGCTGATTCCAGCACCGAAACTGCAGAAGCCAACCAGCAGGATGGTGGGAATACTAACGGCACTGATGAAGTATCAGACCTTGAAAACAATCAGAACGCAGAAGACCAAAACAATGGCAGCCAGAGCTAGCCACAGAACCGAGGCTAATTCGGTGATGATGCAAATATCGAACGCAAGAAGTTTATAAGGGGATACAACGTGAAATTTCTTAAAGGGGGACTGCTCGCATCGGTAGCAGTCGGCGCGTTGACGGTGGTTTTTCCGGCAGCCGCACAGGAATCGGTCAATCCGGATCAGGCGGTGACGCAGCGCGCACCGGAAGGATATGAACCGAACGGTATTCCCGTTGGCTCTTTCCGTCTTTATCCGAAGGTTGAAGCGGCAGAAGAATATAACGACAATATTTACAAGTCGAACACCAACGAGAAAGATGATTACATCACCAAAATCTCGCCGGGTTTGCAGCTGCGCTCCAACTGGAACCGTCATTTCCTGCAATTTGAAGCCTCGTCGGAATTTGGCATCTATGCGGACAGCAGCGACGATAA
>JBNKVZ010000349.1:0-768 GCA_050299455.1 Thalassospira sp. | reverse complement strand
ATCCAGAGAGGTTTGTCAGACATGTCCGGACCCCGACCCGGACATGTCCGAGTTTCTGACACCCCAATGGCTAGATTCTCTTGGGGGGCTATAAAAGGCCCCCCACGCCTCTCTAGCACGACTGGCCACTCATTTTACATTGCAAATACTTTGAGACACTCTCTTGAGCTCCCAACCTCTCTCCTCCAAGCTTCCTATGAGAGATTTGAGGCTCACTCTTGAGTGACCCACTCGATCTTCATCTCAAGCACTTCACCGATGATCTTCGTGTGTTCGTTACTCTTGGGGATTTGTTCCCTAGACGGACTAGGTTGTCCGGAAGTCACCAAGGTTGTGATGAACCTCGGAAAGTTTGTATTGCCCTCTCCTTTGTAGGGATTTGATAGTGGAAACCGAACTAGATCTTGGTGATTGTTCGGAGTGGATTAGGGTTGAAAGAGACCCGGCTCTTTGTGAGCTCCACAATGGAGACGTAGGCATCCTTTGTGGGTGGCCGAACTCCGGGAAGAAATATTGTGTCTTTGTGTCTTTCATTCCAATTTTCTTCCTACTATCGTTCAAGTTTGTTCTTGATTAGAGTTTGACCTAACCCTAGGTTTGATTCCTATAGTTTTGGTTACGTCTAGTTGCTCTCATTATTTATCCAAGCTCTCTATTGTCTAGCTAGCTAATAGCAAGCTTATCGGAACCTTGACGCATCATCTTGGCTTCCGATCTACCTTTCTGCTGTGCAAAGTTTCTGGAGACTGGACATATCCGGCCTATACC
>JBNKVZ010000348.1:0-792 GCA_050299455.1 Thalassospira sp. | reverse complement strand
CGCAGCAAAATCATCCAGCCGAAGGTGCGCACCAGCTCACTGACCCAAAACGGAATAAGGCACAGCAAAAACAGCACGTTCTTTGCCCTGCCCCGCATCACCTTGGCGATGTAATAGGCAACCGGAAAGCCAATCAGTAATGTTAGCGCGGTTGCCAAAATCGACATGACCGCCGTGCGCACATATGTGTTCCAGTAAAGGGGTTCGGTAAAAAACTCGATATAATTGGCAAAGCTGAATTCATATTTGCCATATGAAATCCGTTCGCGCAGCGAGACCATCAAAAGGTCAAGATGCGGCAGCAAAACCAGCAAAACCAGCCACAATAACAAGGGCGTTGCCATCAGCAACACACCCAGCTTAAGGCCGTTTCCGGTCGCGGTTTGTGACGGGTTGCTCATGCAACGGCCTCATCTGTTTGCGAGGCGGATTTGGTCGCGCTAACGGGGAAACATTTGGTCTGATTGGCCGTCCAGCTCAGATCAAGAACATCGCCCGGGCGAATATCGGCAAAGGCACCGGTTTGGGGCAATGCCACATTCATATCGTGACCTGTCGCAACCTCCTTAAGCTGAACGCTGCTGGCCGCCCCGTTAAATAACAGATTTTCAACCCGCCCCTGCATATGATTAAGGCTGGCGCCTTCTGTACTGCCTTGTCCCTGTGCCTGTCCCTGACCTTGTCTTTCAAGGCCGATTGCTTCGGGGCGGACAAAAACATCCACCTCTTGCCCTACCGACTGCCCGGTCATACCTGACTGGTCGGCGGCGGCATAAATCACACCGCCGCTAT
>JBNKVZ010000347.1:0-809 GCA_050299455.1 Thalassospira sp. | reverse complement strand
CACTTCATCGCCGGCCCAAATGGTTTACATGCTGTATAACAAGGCGGTTTCTGTTCTTCAGGAGGCCATTAAGGCAATTGAAGAAAACGACATTGAGGCCCGTTGCAATGCAAATGGCCGGGCAATGGAAATTATTGCCCATTTGCAAGGAACGCTCGACCTGGATCAGGGCGGCGAATTTGCCCGTAATCTGCGCGAAATTTATCGTTTTTCGTTGGTCCATCTGATGAAAGTTGACCGCAATAACGACCCCCAGGCCGCCAGGGATGTTATTGGCTTGCTAACCCCAATGCGCGATTCCTGGGCAGTTCTTGCACAGCGCGGTTCAGATGAATTGCGCCAGGCCATGCAGAATGCCAAGGATGGCAACCCTGAACAGCAGGATCTTTCCGCCGAAGGTGCCCCTCGTGAATCTGCTTCAGCCTCATCCGAAAGCGATGAAAACAAACCGCCGCGCCCCTCGGGTATTTCGATTTCGGCCTGATATGGCTCCACGGTTATTGCTTTCTGAGGCTTAAGATATAGCCAATCGCCCTTTGCTGCGGCCCCATTGGCATCTTCACCATGCAAGACATCCCCCGCTCTCAGGACCGGGGGATTTTTTGTGCAACAGGCAAAACCTTCCCGTTTGCCTGCTTTCAGGCTCTTCCCTGCCCTTGCCGACCTGTTCCCCTGCCCGCCCGCATGCCGCCAAGCCCCATATGAACCGGCAAAAAGTGCCTGATCATCATTACCACTCCCTAAACCATTGATTCCATATACCTTTAAGCAACAGCCAAAACTGGCCCGTTGTTTGCATTATCTATCGC
>JBNKVZ010000346.1:0-841 GCA_050299455.1 Thalassospira sp. | reverse complement strand
ATCTAACAGGGCATCAACCGCCGACAGGCGCACAACACCTGCCGGGCCGGTTTTACCCGCCCCCTCCGCCAGTTCCGGCACCGCCTCAAGATAGGTCGCCAGGTTTTGCTCCATGGCAGCGGCGGTTGCCAACAAGTGCTGGCCCTGCGCCGTCGGGCTCAGGCGGCCTTCCTCCCGGTGCAGGACGGCATAGCCCAGCATTTCCTCCAGCCGGGCCAGGCGGCGGCTGACGGTGGTTTGGTTAATGCCCAGCTCCCGGGCCGCCGCACTCATATTCCCGGCACGGCACAGCACCGCAAAGGTGCGCAATCCATCCCAGTCTGGTGTTCTCATCGCGCGGCCCTCTCTGCTTTTTTGCAGATTATAACCGCATATATGCGCATTTAAACTGCATTCACGCAGCAATAAGATAAAACCATCACCGCATAAGGAAAAACATCATGTCTGCACAAACATTACTGTCGCTTGCCAATGCGCCGCCTTCCCCCAGCACGCCCAAAGACGCCGCGTTGATTATCATTGATGCCCAGGAAGAATACCGTTCGGGTGCCCTGCCCCTGCCCGGTGTGACCCAGGCGCTGGAAAAAATTGCCTTGTTACAGGCACATTGGCGGGCAAAGGGCGGCTTGGTCCTTCACGTTGTTCATCATGGCGAACCGGGGGAAGGCATATTTGACCCGACCGGCGAATTCGCCGCCATTATGCCCGAAGTCGCCCCGCAGGAGGGCGAAACCATCCATATTAAAAATGTGCCCAATTCCTTTGGCGGCACCGGGCTTCAGGACAGTCTGGAAAAAGCCGGGCTGAAAAACATCGTGCTTGCCGGTTTCATGACGCATCT
>JBNKVZ010000345.1:0-1039 GCA_050299455.1 Thalassospira sp. | reverse complement strand
TCCTATTTATAGGCTGAACCAAAAGACTAAAATGCCCCTGTGGGCGGAAGAGGAAATTATAGCTAATGAAGGGTATTTTCTGCTGACTTCCACTGCGCGGCACCTGACACCATCAGACCGACCATCTTCTACTTCATTTTCACGTGACCTCCATGATGATGTCACATGCACCATCCGCGCCATGCCTCCACCAGTCTTGAGGCTAGACTAGAAAACCCTAGACCGACTTGCTTCCAGGTGAAGCAAGCTGCTAGATCTCGACGCCTATCCAATGTCGTCTTCATCCTCCCGTCAGTTTTATGGTGCAAGCGACAAATCGTAGCCCACTTGGTTTTGAGGTCCAAACCAAAAAATCGTCGCGGTGATTTTGAGGCCCAAATCACCAAACCGTATTTGTCGGCTTTGAGGCCCAAACCGAGAAACCGTCGCAGTAGGTTTTGAGGCCAAACCGTTAGAAACCATCGCCACTGTTTTGAGGCCAAACCAGCGAAAACCGTCCGAGTGGTTTTGAGGCCAAACCACTCACAAACCGTCGACCTTGGTTTTGAGGCTCAACCAAGAAACCCGCGCTTCTCGTCTCCATATGTATGATACAGACCACACACGATGTCACCCGACCTCCCAATTGTTCGACCATTGAGTATCTGACCTATGCGACCATCTCCGGTCCTCTGCGTCAGGTCTCATACTCCTGTCACAATCCTCATCGTTGCTCGCCATGCTGCACCTGCCTCCTGCACACCACGAGACAAGCAAACACGATTCTCCGAACGAAACAAAGATAAAAGAAAAACAAAACAAAACTATCCCGGATTCGAATTCAAACCTCGCCAAGTCAATGACTCATCACAATCAAACCAAGGAACGGACCACTTGGTTTCTCAATCTCCCCCTTGATGAGTCCATTGACAACAAAAGCACAAAGTTTGAAGTTCGAATCCAAGACCCCATGAAGCACAGCTAGAAGACCAAAAGGCAAAGAAAAGCTCAAAACTCCCCTAACACTCTCAATGCAACCTCTCCCCCTTAGATAGTCATT
>JBNKVZ010000344.1:397-1088 GCA_050299455.1 Thalassospira sp. | reverse complement strand
TATGGAGCGTCTCGGGCAGGCCTTCATCCGCCGGGGAGATCGCAAGGATCGAAGAGCGCACCGAAGCCTGCGGGAACCGGACGCCGAGTTGGTGGCAGAAGGAGGAGGCCCAGGCGCCACCAGCCATCGCCACCGTCCTGGTGCGGATCGTGCCCGATTCCGTTACCACCCCGCTCACGCGCCCGGCCGAAAGCTCCAGCCCGCGCGCCGCGCAGTTCTGATGCACGGACCCGCCCTGTTTCATGATTGCCGCGGCCACCTGCGGCACGGCGACGGACGGATCAGCAGTTCCATCGGTGGGGGAGAATACGCCGCCTTTCCATTTGCGCCCCGTGCCGCGGCCTCGCTCGGTGGCTTCCGCGGCGCTTAGCACATGGCTGGCGACACCAACCGTTCGCGCGAAGTCGCGCCACTTTGCCCAGCCGGCGATCTCGGCTTCGTCCTGTGATAGATAGAGCAACCCGCAACGGCGAAAATGGACATCGGCACCGATCTCGTTGGCCAGCGCATCCCAGAGCGCAAGGCTCTTGGTGGCCATTGGCAATTCGCGCGCGTCCCGGTTCTGTTGCCGGCACCAGCCCCAATTGCGGCTGGATTGTTCGGCAGCGACGCGGCCTTTCTCGACCAGCGCGACTCTGAGCCCGCGCCGCACAAGATAATATGCTGTGAAAACCCCGACGACCCCGCCGCC
>JBNKVZ010000344.1:0-387 GCA_050299455.1 Thalassospira sp. | reverse complement strand
CGATGACGACAACATCGGCCTCGGACGGCAGCGAAACACTCGAACTGATATGCATGAGCGGTACGGACATCGTATTCCTCCAATCTTTGTCCAATCCTAGGCGACGCGCCCCATCACGGTGCAGCGGAGTTGGCTGTGCAACGGCATTTTCTGCGGAGAACGGGTGCAGTTTCAGGAGATTGCATTGTCAGCCGGAGAAATTGTCGGCCAAAGAGCAGGATACCACGTCCGGATCAGAGCCCGTTCAGTCGGCCAGAACAGGCCGGAAACGGGCGCGACGACTCTCTTTAAGGGGCCTCGGCGCAAGATGTCGCCCCGCCATATCGGCAGATTGAGGCAGCAATCGCAGGAGCAGAATAAAATGCCTTTCCCGTCAGAAACAGCAGA
>JBNKVZ010000343.1:0-1144 GCA_050299455.1 Thalassospira sp. | reverse complement strand
GTGAGTTCCTGATTGATCAGATATCTGTCGAGGAAATTGAGGAAATGAGGAAGAAAAAAATAAAAGAAAGGACGAATTACCCCACGGAAGAAGAGTGGGATGACTATTGGGATCGCATGTCAGAAGATGAAGACTGAGATCAGGGATATCGCATGCCTGTCACATGAGGGGGTTATTTCCCGCCTGAAACAGAGCGATATTTCATATAACGATTTCAGCCGTCATTTCCCACCAAACGGCGGTTGAGGCCAATTGTTTTTGCATATCCAGCTCCGAAATACCGGAGAAAGGGTTTTGGGTGCCAATTTCTGAAAACGGACTTTAAACAGGTAATACACAAACACGACCCGTCCTATGTGCTGGCCCGTATTAATGCCGGCAATACCGCAAGCGAAAAAATAATTTCCGCCTGTAAGTTCAAAGTAATGTCAGAATTGGCCCACCAAAAAATATATGTGTGGTATCGGTCGTAAAAGACACCAAAACAGGGTTAAATACGGGCTTCGTGTTCATCCCGAAACGGCCGGTTTAGAAGGGCATTAATCGTTTCGCACAGAGGCGCATGATGGTTTGCCACCCGGTTCACCGCCGTGCAGATTGGCATTTCCACGCCGTATTTTTCCGCCACCGCCGTAACCGATGCCGCCGTATGCACCCCTTCGGTCACGCTGCGCCGGGCACCAAGAATTTCCGCCGTAGTTTGACCCTGCCCCAGCGCCACACCAAATGTGTAATTGCGTGAAAGTGTGCCTGTGCAGGTCAACATCAAATCACCCAGACCGGCCAGCCCCATTAGCGTTTCAGCCCGCCCGCCCATGGCGATGGCAAGGCGCGACATTTCGGCAAGGCCACGGGTCACAAGGGCCGCCCGAGCATTATCTCCCAGCTTCATGCCCGCCACGACACCACTGGCAATTGCCAGCACGTTTTTAATCGCCCCGGCCACTTCCACCCCGGTAACATCGGAACTGTAATAAGGACGAAAGGCCGACGTGCCGATCATTTCAACAAGGTTTTTGCCCATTTCACGATCCCGGCAGGCCAATGTCAGCGCCGCGGGCAGGCCTGAGGCCACTTCCTGGGCAAATGTCGGACCAGAAAGCACGGCAACCGGCACGTCGCCCAGCACATCACGCACCACATT
>JBNKVZ010000342.1:0-1156 GCA_050299455.1 Thalassospira sp. | reverse complement strand
GAGGACGGTTATGGATCGATTTCACGGCAAACGCATCCTGGTTACAGGTGCTACCAGCGGCATTGGCCTGGCGGGGGCCTTGCAGATATCGGATGAAGGCGGAGAGGTGATTGCAACAGGGCGCAACGACGTGCGTCTGGCGGAATTGCACCGTCGCCTTCCCGCAAATGCAACGGTGCTGCGCAGTGATGCCGGGAATGTTGACGATATCGAGGAACTTGCCCAACTGGTTTCCAGGATTGGCCCGCTGGATGGCCTGTGGCTGAATGCCGGTTTCGCCCGTGTTGACCCGATTGACGAGGTAACGGCGGATATGTTCGATCAGGTGATTGGGGCAAACCTGAAGGGGCCGATCCTGCAAATGGCCGCGCTGGCAGGCTGCCTGTCCGACGGGGCTTCGGTGGTGCTGACAAGTTCAACATCCGCCTATGAGGGTTCCCCCCTCGCCAGCCTGTATGCCGCCGCCAAGGGCGGGATGATCTCGGTTGCGCGATGCTGGGCTTCGGCCCTTGGCCCGCGCAATATTCGCGTTAATACAATCGTTCCCGGGCCGATTGATACCAATTTTCGCGATTTTATGGCGCCCGGGTTTCGTCAAGATTTCGAGGATTATGCAGTATCCCGCCTTGCCGTGCCGCGTATGGGCACAGCCGAAGAAGCCGCAGCGGTCGCCCTATTCCTGCTATCGGACGCGGCATCCTTTGTTACAGGCAGCCAGTATCTGGTTGATGGTGGCCTTTCCATGCAATGAGACGGGCGTGCGCCGCGTGCGCCTGGCATATAAAGGTGGCGCAAGATATGGCGAGAATATGTTTCCATATGTTCATCAAATAAGGGTATTTTGCGTTGACCGGTGGAAAATATCGAAATATGATTTCCATATGGAAACTAATTCACAAAAAGACCTTGAAGAGGCCCTGTCCTCCCTGCAGTGCGAGTTGGTTGCCCGGCGCAATCGATTTACGCCGGAGGCCGTTACCTGGGCTCAATATGATGTTCTGGAAGTTTTAAGGGTCGGTGGGGCGTTGCGTCCGTCGTCTATCAGCGAACGTCTGGGTGTTGCCCGGCCACAGCTTTCAAAAGCTTTGCGTGTTCTTAAGGATCTGGGATTGGTCGAGCAATCGCCCGATGACACCGACCGTCGGGCACAAGCAAC
>JBNKVZ010000341.1:0-1181 GCA_050299455.1 Thalassospira sp. | reverse complement strand
TGGAAAGCATCGATCCCGACCAACCCAACGCCCCGGTCAATGAACGGGATTTGGCCTTGCTTGACGAATTTGCCGCACGCCGCCTTCCCGGTATGAATGGCCGACGGGTCAATGCTGTTACCTGCCGCTATACCATGCTGCCAGGCGAAGATTTCCTGCTGGACCATTTACCGGGCGAAGACAGGATCATTGTCGCCTCGCCCTGCTCGGGCCACGGGTTTAAATTCACCAGTGTCATTGGTGAAATTCTGGCCGACCTCGCCATTAGTGGCGAGACCGACCTGCCGATTGCGACCTTTACCTTTGACCGTCTGATGAAAGCAGCCCATAACGCCGGTTAATGGCGTTGACCGGCCCGCATTTCAAGGACCATTTCAAGGCCCCATGCACAACCGGCATCGGTCTTTGATGGATGCCGTCCCAAGCCCTGGCTAAACCTCGCTCATCACGATTGATCCAATCGGGCGGTCACTTATGCGCTAGAAATTACGGCATAACTTTAAAATCACATCCCTGAACCAGCAATATGCCGGGAGGGCATCGGTACGGCGATGCCAAAGCAACTGGTAAGGTATGCTCGGCAGGTCAAACGGGGGTTTGAAAACAATAAGTTGGTCGGAAAAGCCACTGCTGCAGACAATACCGCTTAACACGGTTGCCAGCATGTCACTTTGCGCCACCAGTGCGGGCACCGCATAGGTATAAGCCACCGTCACGCCAAGGCGGCGTTTAAGCCCCTCTTTTGCAAGTGCCATGTCAACAACGCCGCGATCATCAGCCTCAGGTGAGAACAGAACATGGCGGCCTTGTGCAAAGTCCCGTGCCGATTTGGCAAACCGCGAAACATCGGTTCCCTTGCGGGCAATACCAACAAATTCCTCGGTCCATAAATGGCGTGACAAAATACGGGCTTCCGTGCCTGGCGACACGCCAATTGCCAAATCAACCTGCCCTTCATCCAACATCCGAATGGCTTCCTGACGACTGCCCAAGGCCCGAATACGCAAATCGACATCAGGGGCGATGACACGCAATGCCTTTTCCAAGGGCACCAACAATGCCTGCGTTACATGTTCCGCCAGGGCCAGCGAAAAGACCTGCTGCGACAAGGCAGGGTCAAATTGGGTTTGCAAAGACAAGGCATCATCGACCGTTGCCAGTATGGTGCGAAAGGCCGGTGC
>JBNKVZ010000340.1:0-1303 GCA_050299455.1 Thalassospira sp. | reverse complement strand
ACACAGTCGCCAAGCGCATCTGCCGGGATCAAAAACAGAACCCGTTTGCGCTCAAACGATCGGGACCAGTGTTCCTTGGGCAAAACATCAAGATGAATATCATCGGAAACAATTTTTACCGCACCGGCCCGGGGCAATACCTGCTGGCGTAACAGCGAGGATACCCGGGTTAGATAGCTGGCACTGCCGTCGGATTTCTGGCTGATGCTGGCGGCAACATTGGGCAGGCCAAATTCAAAAGGCTGCTTTGTTTTAAACCGGGTGAAACGGGCGCGGGACGGATGCACGTTGCGGGAGGCCAAAGCGGGAATCCTTTGGAAATAAACAATTTGCCATCCCCCAATGGCGGGAGATAGCCAATGAGGGCGACATTAAGTGGCGAATCCGATTCCGGCAATACCGCAAATCCGTTTTTGATCAAGCCGTTGCAAATTGGCGAAATCAATCCCCCCCATCGCATAAACGCCAATGCCGCGATGCGCTGTCAGGTTTGCCATTCGCCCGAAATCCTTGGGGGCTAAATGCGGCGCGCCAGGGTGGCTTTGCGTTGCAAATACAGGCGAGATGATTGCCATATCAAGCGCATTTGGCATTGCAAGCATATGGCACAATTGGGTCCTGTTATGGATGGCGGCACTGATCAGAAGGCCGTGTTTTTTTGCACGATCAAGCAGGGTCTTGGCGGTTTTTTGGCGATAGCCCGGCAGGTGCAAGCCATCTGCCTGCAGGCGAATGGCGGATGCGATATCGGCGGATATAAAAAATCGATGTCCCAGCTTGTGACATAGCCGTCGCAATGCCAAGGCATGTTTGTCCCGGTCGGGATCGTTATAATGACGGAAAATCAGGCTGCTGTCTTTGGGCAGTTTTTCCAGTGCAGGTGCGGGGTCTGGCAGTCTTTTATCGTCGCTCATTAAGATAACAGGCGAAAGTCGACGATCAGGGGCGTTACGCAAATTGAGTTGCTGTGCCAGCTTTGCTAGTTTGGGCTCCATTATGTTGTAACGTCCTTTTGGGCACTGAACCGGAATTTCGCATATCATGAGCGATCATAACGATTCGTCGGGCGATGTCGATATCGCTGCCAACCTTGCCAAGATCCAGCACACGATGGACGAAGCTGCTGCTGCGGTTAACCGTAACAGCGCAGATGTGACGCTGGTATGTGTCAGTAAAACCCATGATGCGCCGCATGTCCGTGGTGCCCTCGAAGCGGGGCGACGTATTTTTGGGGAAAATCGGGTGCAGGAAGCGGCTGAAAAATGGCCGGGCCTGAAACAGGATTTCCCCGATGTGGAATTGC
>JBNKVZ010000339.1:0-1304 GCA_050299455.1 Thalassospira sp. | reverse complement strand
CGCTACAAAGCGTTATTGGTGGGCGAAGATGAATATTTATTGCAGCTGGTGCGCTATATTCATAATAATCCGCTTCGTGCGGGTGTGGTGCAAAGCGCCGAACAATATGAGTGGTCGAGCCATCGCGGTTATCTGTCAAGGGCTAAAAAATGGGATTTGTTGCACAAGCAGTTTATATTATCCATGTTGGCCAAAAATTCTAAACACCGTCTGCAACGCTACCGCTCCTTCATGGCCGAGGATGAGAACAAAACGTTTCTAAATCAAATGAATTTAAAAAGGCTGCTATCCGTACTTGGTGACAATCAGTTCGTCGCTACGATCAAGGAGAGATTCTTTGAGGGCAAACGCCATATCGAGGTGCCTGAATCGAAACGGCTGGCCCCGGAAATCAATGAGATCCTAGATGCTGTTTGCGATTTTTTCAGTATTGAAAAAGCTCAGCTTTGTGTCGCTAAGCGCGGCGAAGTCAATGAAGCCAGGAGTATGGCGGCATACCTGCTTCGCCATCTGCGAGGTGATTCGTTGACAGCCATAGGGAAGGTGCTTGATATTCAGAGTTATAGCACTGTAAGCAGCATTATCGCTAGATTTAAGGTTCGGATGCAGGAAAAAAAGAAACTGGTAAAAGATGTTGAAAGACTAAAAAATGGATTAATGCGTCAAGAGCAGACTTGACCCTTAGCTTGACCCTTAGCCTCTTAGCCTTAGCTCAAAGACCGACCCTCAAAGATAACATTGGAAAGAATGTCGCATGAAAATCCTTACGACGCCCAACATGGAACGGTGTATCGGTTGCTATTCCTGCTCACTAGCCTGCGCCCGGCTTGTGCACAACAACCTTTCCTGGTTGACTGCCGGCATCCGCATCCAGTCCGCCGGCGGCTTGTCCACCGGCTTCACGGCCATTAGCTGCCTGGCCTGCGATCCGGCGCCCTGTTCCTCGCTCTGCCCCACGGGCGCCTTTGCCCAGCGCAAGGGTGGCGGCGTCAAAGTAAAGAAAAGCTTGTGCATCCGCTGCGGGGAGTGCGCCCAGGCCTGCCCGGTGGATGCCGTCTACCTGGACAACACCAGCGAGCCCTTTGTCTGCATACATTGCGGTCGCTGTGTGTCTTTCTGCCCCCACGCGTGCCTGGAAATGGTGGCGTCAGGTGTCGATATGCAGGAAGGGCCGGGTAAGGAGGTGTTGCCATGACTCGGGATGCATTCCGGGTAATGAACGTCAATTTGACATCCCGCAAAAGCAGGATCGTCACGCTGGAAGGACGCGAACAATACGCCGGCGGGAGCGGGCTTGCGTCCCT
>JBNKVZ010000338.1:0-1315 GCA_050299455.1 Thalassospira sp. | reverse complement strand
ACAGAGACCTCAGGCCAAGCCAATGGTGTTGGCAATGTTGCATCAGCCTCGGGCGCCACAGGCCTGACGACGGCAGAAGCACGTAAGAGCAGCAATTACACTGGCTGGGACTTTGGGGATACCTGGTACCAAACGGAGGATATGCGGCCGATCCTGCGTTCGGAAGCTGCGACAGCTGTGGGCGGGGTGATTTCGGTGTCCAACCTGCACCAGTTGGCGCTGATGGGGGCGGACCTGTCTGCCTCCTATGTGATGACACACAATATTGATGCATCGGCAACCGATGCCACGCGCGACAGCTATAGCGCATCCAGCATCTGGGGCAGCGGCGGTTTCGTGCCTGTGGGGGAGGATTTTTATACCAATTTTACAGGCACCTTCGATGGTCAGAACCATGTGATTTCCAACCTGACCATTAATCGTGCTTCATGGAGTGATGTCGGCCTGTTTGGTTTTGTGGAATTAGGCGGGACAATTCGCAATGTGGGTCTTGAGGGCGGCAGTGTCACGGGCCGCAGCGCTGTCGGCTTCCTCGTGGGGAAGAATGCTGGTGGCACGATTAGCAATTCCTATGCCACCGGGGCGGTGACGGGCCGTACTTCTTACGTCGGCGGCCTTGTGGGGTATAATGGCGGCAAGATTAGCAATGCCTATGCCACCGGGGCGGTGAAGGGCGACACCAATGTCGGCGGCCTCGTGGGGCAGAATGGCTCGATGATTATCAATGCCTATGCCACCGGGACGGTGACGGGCAGCCTCAATGTCGGCGGCCTCGTGGGGTATAATGATAGCGGCACGATCAGCAATGCCTATGCCACCGGGACGGTGACCGGCGAAAGGAGTGCCGGCGGTTTTGTGGGGAATAATGACGGCGAGATTAGCACTGCCTATGCCACCGGGAGGGTAACGGGCGGCAGTGGCGATAATGCCGGTGGTTTTGTGGGGTATAATAACGGCAAGATTAGCACTGCCTATGCCACCGGGGCGGTGACCGGCAGTGCTTCTTACGTCGGCGGCCTCGTGGGGGCTAGCTTTGGTACAATTACAGCTTCTTTTTGGGATACAGAGACCTCAGGCCAAGCCAATGGTGTTGGCAATGTTGCATCAGCCTCGGGCGTTACTGGTTTGACCACGGCACAGATGAAGACATTGTCGAGCTTCACGGGTTGGGACATCGATGATGAAGGCGGTACGGGCAAGGTCTGGCGCATCTATGATGGTCATAGCACCCCCTTGCTCCGCAGTTTTATGACCGGGTTGACCATCACCGGTGCCGGCGAAAAGACCTATGATGGTAGCGCCACGTCAACAGATA
>JBNKVZ010000337.1:0-1347 GCA_050299455.1 Thalassospira sp. | reverse complement strand
TCATGATCTTGCCCTTCCTGTTAGCGAATGGGTTCGTGAACGGTGACCAACTTGACCCCGTCGGGGAAGGTGGCTTCAACCTGAATTTCCGGGATCATTTCGGCAATGCCCTCCATCACCTGGTCCCGGGTGAGAACCGTCGCCCCGTCGCGCATCAGATCGGCAACCGACACACCATCGCGCGCGCCTTCCACGACATAATCGGTAATCAGGGCAATGGCCTCGGGGTAATTCAGCTTCACACCGCGTTCCAGACGGCGGCGGGCGACCATCGCCGCCATCGCGATCAGCAATTTGTCCTTTTCACGTGGCGTCAGGTTCATGACTTTTTCCCTTTGAAGTAAAGCCCGTAAGGCATCCTAAATCTCCCACATGCGCGGCAGGCGGGCCGGAAGGTTATTTGCCCGGTTGCGAAATGCCGCCCACCAGGCCCCATAGGCATTGCGCAGGCGCATCGGCTCGGCCGCCAGCCACCGCACAATAACGATATTTGCCATTGCCGTTGCAGCAGCCAAAACGCCATCCCCCTGCCCATCAGGGCCTTCCAGACAGTCGCGGGCAATATCAAGCATATCTTCCGCCCCGCGACCGACATATACCGCCGTTGCACTCGCGCGTGCGCCGTTAAAGCAGGCCGGATGATCCAGCACCTTTAAAATATCACCCTCAAGATGCAGCGCATCGCGCCAAATCGGCCGGTCGTCGAGCCGCACATCCCAGGCATCGCGCGCAAGACCCTGCGCAAACACTTCGCCGCGCGCCAGGCGGCCAAAAACCATCATTTCCCCGGCCAAAACCCGGCCAGAGCCAGAAACCGAAACCGATGTTGTCCGGCGCAGGCGCGCGCCATCAAACAAAATCGTTTCCTGGGGCAACCATTCCAGCCAGGAATGATCATCGGCATGCAGCACAACCTGCATTTTGCCATCCGGCCCCAGCGACCGGTAAACTTTTTCAGCAGCCTGTGCGGTAATGACAAGCTGTGCGTTTTTACCCGTCCGCCCGGCAAAGGAAAGCTGATCCCCGCCCACCATGCCACCCGATGTTGTCGCCAAAACCGCCTGGCTGATATCGCCGGGCAGCGGGCGCGGAAACAGCATTTTCATCGGGTCGCGGTAATAAAGGTGATCCAGGCAGGAGGGCATATGAGAAACGGGCGCCGCCTTGAAGGCGACTTCGGCGCGGCCATCGGTAATGATCGGCCGCAATGCGGCCGATATGGCAGCGTCATCACGTCTGGAATTTTCAATCCTGCCGAGTTGCACGCACTCACCCAACGCCGTTACTATTTCGCAACATCCTGTCTGCCTGATCTGTCCATGCAATACTAACATGGGCCATGCACCC
>JBNKVZ010000336.1:0-1369 GCA_050299455.1 Thalassospira sp. | reverse complement strand
GGCATCATCGTCTTTGGCAAAACACAAATTACCGCCTGCATCCAAGCCAACGCCCTGACCCAGTTTTCGGCGTTTGGCAAAAAACACCTGTTCAGAATCAGATGGTTCCGCCATTTGCGTGACAAAACCATCAAGCCACACTGCTTCTTCTTCGCTACTTAATTCCGTTGTATCGCGCGCACCTTCAAGTGCGGCAGTAATTTTGGCATGGTCAAAATGGCCGGACTGTTCAATTGCCCGTCCAATTTTAAGCCAATGGGTGATCTGCCCGCCAACAGACCGACTGTGAATCTCCGCCTCATGTCGGAGCAGGGCCATAACCTCGTCAGACAGTTTCACAGATTGCGGCATGATCACCTCCTCGCTCTCATCTGATTAAAGGTAGCAAAATGCCACCTCCCTATCAAGATTTTGGCAACTCGTTGCCAAAGACCGTTTTTTACCAAAGGCAAACGCAAAGACAAAAGGCCGACGCGATAAATGCGCCGGCCTTTTAAAACAAATCACCAAAGACGAAACATGCCAAACATTACGGCTATAGAATGAATTTCGACAGATCGGTATTTTTCGAAAGTTCCTCGACCTGATCGCGCACATATTGCGCATCGATCACAACATTCTCGCCCGAGCGATCGGTAGCGGTGAAGCTGACTTCATCAAGCAGCTTTTCCAGCACCGTATGCAGACGACGGGCGCCAATATTTTCAACCGTTTCATTCACCAGCGCCGAAATACGGGCGATTTCATCAATCGCATCATCGGCAAATTCCAGCGTCACATCTTCCGTCCCCATCAGGGCGATATATTGCTTGATCAGCGATGCTTCGGGTTCCAGCAAAATGCTGCGGAAATCGGCTTCGGTCAGCGCCTTCAACTCGACCCGGATCGGCAAACGCCCCTGCAATTCCGGCAACAGATCCGACGGTTTTGCCAAATGGAATGCGCCCGAGCAAATAAACAGCACATGGTCAGTTTTAACCGTGCCATGCTTGGTTGAAACCGTGGTGCCCTCGATCAGCGGCAACAGGTCACGCTGCACACCTTCACGCGATACATCGCCACCGCGTTCGGAACGGGCGGTGATCTTGTCGATCTCGTCAAGGAAGACAATGCCGTTCTGCTCGACATTCTCGATGGCTTCGGCTGTCACCTTTTCCATATCCAGAAGCTTGTCAGATTCTTCCTCGATCAGGCGTTCAAAGGCCTCCGAAACGACCATGCGTTTGGCCTTGGTCTGGCCGCCAAAGGCCTTGCCGAACATATCCGAAAGGTTCAGCATTCCCATCTGTGCGCCGGGCATGCCTGGCACATCGATGGTCGGCATCGAGGTCGAGGCATTTTCCTGCACCTGAATCTCGATTTCCTTGTC
>JBNKVZ010000335.1:0-1384 GCA_050299455.1 Thalassospira sp. | reverse complement strand
TCCGCGACATCCCCGTCACCAAGATGGGAAATCACCCTTCCGTTAACGCCCTTGGTTGCAAGCCAATCAATCAGGCCCGCATGGCGGGAGATGATGAGAAGTTTCTTCATTTTAGTTCACCAATCCCCGTTCTCCTGGTGTCCTGAAACTTATTTAATAACGCTCTTGCCTGATCACCATCTGCTGACAATTTTGGGCAACATTTTAGGTGTATTCTTCTTAGCCGATACGTACTGGTTACGTTTGCCATTTTTCGCAGATGGGTCGGGCAACTCAATTTCCATATATTCCAGCATCAGCCCCAGCTTATGCTCAGCGTCTTTATCAGCCATGGCGAGCAAACTCCGAACTTGAACGGAATCCTCCCAACTTTCTTGAAGAAACTCGTTCATCACTTGGCAGAAAGCTTCCAGACATGCCTCACGCTCAACTTCAGCATTATCGGCATAAAACCGCCGCTCACCATTTTTCCGTAATTTAACCCCGACAGCCCTGATAGAAACCTGCCCCAGACCAATGCCTTTGCCCATCCCAAGAGTATGAACTTTGCTGCTTGGCATTGCCAAATTCCCACCAAGAAACAAAGCCCACAACAACGCTCCGAGTTCCACCTTTTTAAGATTATGAAAATGAATTTTTGAGCGAAATCTTGCCCCTGTCTTCAACGGTTTCAACCGCGAAACGGAAGCACTGGGATCCTCGGGAGCCTTCCAATTTTCCGCATGAGGAATATATCGTTTCCAACCATTGATAGTTGGGCTACCACCTTCTGACATGTAAGTTTGATATGCACCAAGAAGCGTACCAGTCTCTGATCCTGACTGTTTAACGTAAATAGGGTAGTATGTCGGTTTGGGGCTCGCGAGAACTGCGCGGATAGCTGTATTAACCGCCTCGACACTAGCCACCGGAGCCGCATGCCCAAAAGAAACTCTGGAAGCAAAACTGTCATCCGTTGCAGTCTCCCCAACTCTTCCCAAGACGAGCTCTGCCAGATCAGGCAACTGACTAAGGTGGTCTTCAGATGTATTTGCCACCATGTCTGCAACAGACAGATCGTAAGGCAGTTTGTGCATTTGCGCCAAGCCGAGTGACTTCACGTCGCCATTATCATCGGTCAAAAAGAAGACTGGCACACCCGGCATTCCTCTCGGTCCCGAACCCACTAAACCTCTGGACAACTTATCCCACCAATAGCCCCAAGGAGAGTCGCTTTGATCACCCTCAAGCGCTTTGGCTCGATCCTGCGGGTGTGCCTTGTCTGTCATAACTTGTTGAAACAGATTAACCACGTCATCATCAAGCTCTATATTCGGACCTGAATCTGCCGCCAGGAAGACGAATTCTCGCTCTTTTGTTGGGGACATCCCGGTCATAACCAGGT
>JBNKVZ010000334.1:0-1385 GCA_050299455.1 Thalassospira sp. | reverse complement strand
CTTGATTTCGGAATTATCAAACGCAATGCCGACCGTATCAAAGTCAATGTCATTGGGCTGGTGAATGGTATAGGCGCCGCACAACTCAGTCTGACCATAAAGCTGACGCAGCGGCACGCCCATCGCATGGAAAAACTTGAAGGTTTCCGGCCCCATGGCCGCCCCACCCGTGGCGGCAGAACGCAAATTGCTAAATCCCAGCCGGTCTTTAAGGGCATTCATCAGCAAAATATCGGCCGCCTTGGAATGCCCGCCATTATCAAGCGCACCACGGGCCAGCTTCATGCCCCAGTCATACATTTTTTGCTTGAACGGTGTGGAATCCATCATGCGCGCCCGGACATCGGCGGCAATGGCCTCCCACACACGCGGGGCCAGCAGCACGAAATTCGGTCCGATCTCGCGCAGATCGGCCATCATGGTTTCCTGCTCTTCCACGAAATTGACGATCTGGCGGCTGACCAGCGACTGCCCCACCACATAAACCTGTTCCATGATCCAGGGCAGCGGCAAGACCGAAACATAATTATCGCCCGGCAATTTCGGGTCGGCCCGCAAATAGGCGGCACAATGATCCAGAAAATCCCCGGCATTGAGCATTGCCATTTTCGGCTTCGACGTGGTGCCCGATGTGGTGCACAAAATCGCGCATTCATCGCCACGCGTTGCGGTCACAAGGCGGGTATAAGCCTGCGCATCCGCCGCTTCAACCTTGCGGCCCAGTTCATAAAGGTCTTCCACCGCCATCAGGCGCGGGTCATCATATTTGCGCATCCCGCGCGGGTCGCAATAAATGATCTTGGTCACAGTCGGGATCTGGTCTGAAAGCTCCAGTAACTTGTCGCACTGCTCTTCGTCTTCGGCGATAATCACTTTCGCTTCGCCATAAGTGATCAGGAAGGCGACTTCGTCATGCAGGCTGTCCTGATACAGCCCCAACGACCGAGCACGCAGCGCATGGGCCGAAATTTCCGCCCATACCCATTCCGGCCGGTTTTCCCCAATGATACCAACAACATCCCCGGCCCCCACACCCAGTTCGTGCAGGCCAAGGCTCATCCATTTCACGCGGTCATTATAATCCCGCCAGCTAAATTCCTGCCAAACGCCAAATTCCTTTTCGCGTATGGCAACATCATCGGGCCAATTTTCGGCGTTATAGGCCAGCACCTTGGGGAAAGTATCGAGGGCGGCAATATCGGCATAGTCCGGCAAAGTGTATTTATTCATTGTCAGGCGACCTTCCCCGATACGCTGTCGTCTTCGTCATCTTCCTCGCCCAGATAGGCCTTCTTGACATGCTCGTTCGCCATCACCTCTTCGGGCAGTCCTGCTGCGATCTTGCGGCCAAAATCCAGCACCATGACGCGCGAAGAAATATCCAT
>JBNKVZ010000333.1:0-1467 GCA_050299455.1 Thalassospira sp. | reverse complement strand
CTGGTGGAAAAACTGGTCCCCAAAATTCAGGCCCTGAAAATTGGCCCGGCATCCGACAAGACATCCGATATGGGCCCGCTTGTGACCAAGCAGCATTTGGAAAAGGTCCGCGGTTACATTGAATCGGGCGAAGCCGAAGGGGCCAAGGTCGTTGTTGATGGCCGCACCTTCCGCCAGGACAAGCAGGGTTATGAAAACGGCTATTATATTGGTGGCACCCTGTTTGACCATGTCACGCCGGATATGAAAATCTACCGCGAGGAAATTTTTGGCCCCGCCCTGTCAATGGTGCGCCGCCCGGATTACCAGTCAGCGGTTGATTTGATCCATAGCCACGAATATGCCAATGGCACAGCTGTTTTCACCCGTGATGGCGATGTTGCCCGCGCGTTTAGCCAGGATATCGAAGTGGGCATGGTTGGCATTAACGTGCCCATTCCGGTGCCGATGGCGTTCCATTCCTTTGGCGGTTGGAAATCGTCGATCTTTGGCGATCACCACATGCATGGCATGGAAGGCGTTCGTTTCTTTACCCGCCTTAAAACCACCACCACCCGTTGGCCGACCGGCCAGCGTACCGATCCTGAATTCACCATGCCGACCCTTGGTTAAGGAAAATAGCCATGCTTAATATCGGACTGCTGGGTGCCGGACGTATCGGCATCACCCATGCCAAAGCCGTTTTGGGTGTTCCCAATGCAACAATCGCCGCGGTCTATGACCCGGTCGATGCGGCGGCAGACGCTGCCATTGCCCTGACCGGGGCAAAGCGGGCAACGGTCGAGGAAATTATGGCCGATAGCGCGATTGATGCCGTTATCATCGCCACGCCGACCGACCTTCATGCCGACCAGATTGAACTGGCAGCAAAGGCCGGCAAGGCAATTTTCTGTGAGAAGCCGGTGGACCTGTCGGCAGAACGGGTGCGTGCCTGCCTGAAGGTTGTCGAGGAAACCGGGACCAAATTGATGGTGGGTTTCAACCGCCGTTTTGACCCCAGCTTTGCCCGCGTCCATGCCGAAATTCGTGCGGGGAATGTGGGTGATGTGGAACTGGTGCAAATCACATCGCGTGATCCGGGTGCGCCGCCGGTGGATTATATCAAACGCTCTGGCGGATTATTCCGCGATATGATGATCCATGATTTCGACATGGCGCGTTTCCTGCTGGGCGAAGAAGTGACCGAGGTTTTTGCCACCGGTGCCGTTCTGACCGACCCGGCGATCAAGGAAACCGGCGATGTTGATACCGCCACGGCAACCCTGCGCACCGCCAGTGGTAAAATGGCCGTGATCACCAATTCGCGCCGGGCGACCTATGGCTATGACCAACGGGTCGAGGTTCATGGTTCCAAGGGCATGGTGCAGGCCGAAAACCATCGGGCGACATCTGTCACCCTTGCCAATGGCGATGGCTATACCACCGAACCGCTGCTGGACTTCTTCATGCAGCGTTATGCCGATGCCT
>JBNKVZ010000332.1:0-1549 GCA_050299455.1 Thalassospira sp. | reverse complement strand
GGATTGGCCAGCTTTGTTACCGGTGTGGGGTGATCCTCGCCAAAGACCAGATGCAGTATTTCCTGATGGGCGATCAGGAACACTGCAGCCAGCGGATCACGATAGGCCTCACTGACCAGGAACAGCTTCCAGTTTGACAGCGACCGGCTTAACAGACTGGAGGGCGGGGCCGGGGTCAGTTTTTGTGTGCCAAGATATTTGCGCCAGAGCGGCGGCATGGCCGGATGGCGTAGGGTTGGGCGGCGTTTGTAACGCCGTTTGGGCCTTAATGGCTTTGCCTGTGTTGTTTTCTGCTCTTCAAGGGGTGGTTTGAAGGTCCTCAGTTTCTTTTCCAGCGCGGCCTTGCTCATCGAACGATCCAGCGCGGATGCTTTCATGCCTTGGCCATCCGGCCCCATCAGAACAAAACCATTACCGCGCTTTTTAATCCTGATGTCGTATTCAGCAAGAACGTCATGCAGTTCCGGCCAGTTTTTTGCTTCTGCCGTTTGTTTTAAAATCCCGTCGCGATGACCCAGCACATGGGTTTGGAAACTTTCCTGCCAGGTTTGGGATTCATAGTCCCGGGCGGAAGGGGAGAGCTTGGCACTATTGTCTTTGCGTTGTGCCATGCCGTTATCCACAAACAGGCCATATTTCTTTTCAAGCTGGCGCGAGACACGATCCAGGATTTTAAAATCACGATAGGGGGTAACGAGCTGAAGGGTTTCCGGATGCACCCGGTTAAAGGCGATGTGCATATGAAAGTTGTCGGTATTGATATGTGTACCCGCAACATATTGATGGCCGCCAAAACCCAGCGCCCCGGCATAGGTTTCGGCAATGTCCTTTAAGTCCTGATCGGACAGCAGGTCTTTCTCGCCCGGGCGGAAGGAGACAATCATGTGATAGGACTTGTCTTTGACATCGGGCTTGAGACGGCGCACTGCTTCAATCTCGACCAGGGCGAGATCCAGATCCTCTTTGTTTTCGCCCGCACCACAATGGGCAATCCAGAAACGGTCGAGCTTTTCGCCGGCCTCTTTGGCCGCCGCAATATAATGGGCCAGTTCCTTGTAGTTATCGGCGATATGGGCGTTTTTGGGGATCTTCTTGGCGATCATGACGCTTTACGCTGCAGGGAGCTGTCAATCTCGCGCACCAGACTTTTAAGCGCATTCTGGGTCGCCGTAATGTCGATGATCAATTGATCAAACTTGGCCAGCAGATCGGCGCTTAGCGGTTCATCAAGGGCGAGTTTAAAGAGATTGCCGAGGCGCGCCTGGTCGGCATTGACCTTGAGAAGGTCAAGTATGGCCTGGGAGGCTTCAAATGTGCGCTGATCGGGCAGTTTATGGTTCATCAGAAGTCGGCGCAGAAGTTCGGAGCGGCTTAACCGGAGTTGATCGGCCAGCTGATCAAGTCGTTGGCTTTCCGCCTCAGGCAATGTCACCAACAGGCGTCGGTTATGGGTGGCCATGAATGTTCTCGAATGTGGTGAGGGAAAAGAGGAATGCCGGTGGCCCTTTCCAAGAGCCACCGGCAGAAGGTTAGATCGCCACTTGCGGGC
>JBNKVZ010000331.1:0-1562 GCA_050299455.1 Thalassospira sp. | reverse complement strand
AGGTCGCGCGGGCGATCGCCGCTGAAGAAGGCATCACGCTTGACGACGATCATCTGGAAATTATCGGCTATATGAGGGATTTTTTCGAAGACCACAAAGTAGCGCCCGATGCCCGGTTCGTGTTCAATTTCATGGCCAACAAGAAAGGGATCGGCAAACTCCAAGCCCGCCAGCATTTTTTCAAGCTTTTCCCTTACGGCTATGTGAAACAGGCCTGCAAAATTGCTGGCATGCGGCAACCAAGGGCCTGGAGCACGGGGTGATCTGAACCTGTTCCGCGGCTTCTGATAATTGCCCCCCTAACGCTCCGCCTGCCTCCACCGCCCTGGCGAAATGATCCCACCCATTTCCAATGTTAGGCGCGCAAACCCACCATCCATGGTTGTATTATCCCGTGGCCATGCCATAAACTTTCGGCCTGATACGGGGTTCGGGACTTTCACCGCGATGGTCCCCAAGAGTGCCCCGGGAGTGGGTGTTGATGGGCTGGACGTTTACGGGGAACCTGGTGCTGTTGGGGCTTGCGCCACTTGTCGGCCATGCCATGCGGCGCCTGACCGGTGTTCTCATTTCCGACGGTCAGACTGAGCACAATCACCATCCTGTCCGCAATGACCCTATTATGGCAATTCCGGCGATGGAGCTTTTTGCCATGCTCCCGCCGATCTGGCTGATCACTTTGGGTTTTGGCGGAAATGTGTTGGCGGGCTGTGTCATCGGATGGGCTGTGTTGTGGCTTGCGGTTTGCGACATCCATTATCTGTTGTTGCCGAATATGGTGACCTTGGCGTTGGCCGTCATTGGCCTTGTGCTGCGCGCGGGCACCAGCTTGCAGTCATTTTATGATGGTTTTATCGGCGCCCTCGTTGGTTTTGCCCTGTTCTTGCTCCTCGCCGTTGGTTACCGCTGGCTCCGCCGGCGGCACGGGCTCGGCCTGGGCGACGTCAAGCTGTTAGCGGCGGGTGGGGCTGTTACCGGGTGGCAAGGGCTGGCTTCGATCGTTGCCATCGGCGCGGTTCTGACAGTGGTGACCGTTGCGATCTGGCGTGGTGTCACCCGAAGGCCCTTCAACACTCACCAACCCCTGCCGTTCGGCGCCGGTTTGGCGGTGGGTATATGGCTGACCTGGCTCTATGGTCCGGTGGCGGACTGGTTTTTATAGGGATCGTGCAACACGGGACCCGTCAATATCGGATCGGTGCTAACGGCGCTGGGGTCTCAATGTGCCGGGGTGTTTTGGTGGGATATATTCGAAACGCCAGTCAGCGTAGGTTTGCTGGCCATCAATATGCGACAGGATGAGGGGAAAATTCCCGGTTTTCAGTGCCTTTTTCGTGCTGGTGCTTACCACACCCATGATGCCGCCGGTGTGGTGATGGATCAGCGACCAATCCTTACCGGTGATTGGATCGGGATAGGCTTTTCGGAGGTGGCGGACCGTGCTTGGAAATCGCGGATCCTTCAACAAGTCATTGAGCCGGGAGGGGTAACGCTTTTCGTCTTGCTTGGCATTGTAGTAACTGGCAATGGCCCGCATATAGGCCGTTCCGCGAAACAGCAAC
>JBNKVZ010000330.1:0-1562 GCA_050299455.1 Thalassospira sp. | reverse complement strand
GTGTTGGTGCCGCTGAGAACCAGTTGACCAGTCCCCGTTTTTGTCAGGGAACCGGCACCGCTAACAACACCCGAGACCGTTAATGTCGTATCTGTGTCGGTGTTGATCGTGCTGGTTTTACCGCTAGTGAGCGAAAATTTATCGGTTGTTTGCAGGGTTGCGGTGGTTTTGAGTGTACCACCATTCATGACGATATTTCCCGCCCCCAGATTGGCTTGCGAGGCAACCGACAAGGTGCCGCCGGAAAGGGTTAATGTGCCGGTGAATTTGCTGTTGTCAGCCGTTAGGCGGGTTGTGCCTGCAATAATACGGATTGTGCCTTTGCCAGCTTCCTTCGACACCATGGCGTTTGCAAATTCGTAATCGGTATTGGTGTGGTTGAAGATAATGGTGCTGGTGCCGCCATAGAACTCGACGCCATTGGTGGTTGTTACCGTACCGGCGGCAACGGCATTGCTGTTGGCGTCGGCCCCGATGATCAGGGTGCCGTTTCCGGATGCGGAAAAACCCATCCGCAAGACATCGTCCATCGCGAATGTTGCGTCATTCTGGACCGTAAGTGTCCCGGTCCCGTCAACGCCGATATAGCCTTTGCCAGAATAGGTGTCTAAAATGGATGAGAGCTTGGTGCCGCTTCCTGTTATAAGAATACTGCCGGTAGAGCCCTCATCATTGCCAACCCCGATAGCTGATGCAGACACTTGGGCTCCGCCCGAAATGGTCAGGGTACCGGTATTGGTGCTGGCGCCGTTGCCGTTGCCGCCGACATAAAGTGCCAAATGGGCGTTCCAGGTGGTGTTTTCACCCGTTATTGTCATCGAAGCGGGGTTGTTTGCCGCCCCATCACCATCAACGTAACCGGCATCTGATTCCAGGGTTACACCGTTTGAAATTGTTGCTGTACCGGATTGAACCGTGAAAAAGCCGTCTGCAGTTACAAAATCTTTCGGGGTGCCGGGATTCGCCGTGCCGATTTTGATGTTCGTATTGGGCCCCGAAGCAGTAAAGGTGGCGCTATTTATGTAAAGTCCGCCAGATTTTGTTTCAAGTTCTGCGCCATTTTTAACTTCAAACGTGCCTCTTTTGAAGTTGACATGCGATTCCGATGTCAGTTTCGAGCCCGTGCCGGTGATGGACAGGGACCCAGTTCCGGCATCGGTGGATGTTTTTACCTGATAAGCTGAAACTTTACCCCCGTTAGAGATATTAACCTGTCCCTGGCCCAGATATCCGATGAGCAGTGCCGTGCCATCGTCGTTCCAGACGGCATTGGGGCCCGTCACGTTGACAGTTGAATCGGAACCGGTATCAATGCCGACAAATGTTTCTTTTGGATCAGATCCCTCGCGGGTGCCGCTGTTCAGGATCGCGCCGGTGCCGACATTCAGGACAGTCTGGCCTGAGGTCGGTGCGACGCCAAGTTTGAGCTGTTCGTAGGTCTCGGTACCCGAAACATCATGTGTGCCGGTACTTATAAATAAATTGTCAGCGTATCCTGTGCCATGAAGCAACAAAAGGTTTGTTGCGGCTGATGCGAGCAAGAAGAGTGTTGTTTTCCCACG
>JBNKVZ010000329.1:0-1588 GCA_050299455.1 Thalassospira sp. | reverse complement strand
ATTGACATCCACCATATTGGTGATAGCGTGTTCTCACATCACCAAAAGGATAACACCTTAATGCATGTTCAACTAGTATCCTTAAACGACAATGAGACAAACAAGCTGCTATATAGCGGCAATACAATTCGCATTGATAACGACAAGCTTAACCTGACCGATATGTGGCGAGCGGCGGGCGCTGATCCATCACGCCGCCCCTACGAATGGTCCCGCAAAGAGGGATCGCCATTTATTGAAGCCGTCACCTTGTCTTTAAATACGCCTGTGGAGCGTATTTACATTGCGGGCCGAGGCAAAGGAGGCAGCACCCTTGCCCACTGGCAGATCGGCCTCGCTTACGCCAAGTACCTGTCACCGGAATTCCACATGTGGTGCAACACCGTTGTTCGCGAGCGAATGCAAGGCGCCCCCGCCCCGGCGACAAATGACCATCATCACCTTAATGACCCGAACGCGCTGCGTGGTCTGCTTTTGACCTACACCGGAAAGGTGTTGGAACTTGAAAGCAGGCTGGAACAGGCGCAGCCAAAACTTGACAGCTTTGAGCGCATTGCCCAGGCCGATGGCTCGATGTGCATTACCGACGCCGCAAAGGCATTACAACTGCGTCCCAAGGATTTGTTTGACTGGCTGGCGCAAAATGGCTGGACCTACAAACGGCCTGGCACGGCGCACTGGCTGGGCTATCAATCCAAAACAACATCCGGCCTGCTTGAACACAAAACGACAATGGTTTGGCGGTCGGACGGATCGGAAAAGATTACCGAACAAGTCCGGGTTACAGCCAAGGGCCTTACGCGCCTGGCAACGCTCATAAAGCCCGCAATCCAGGCACACTAATACCTCCAACATTGACTGAACAGGGGCGCAGCGACAACGGCACAACTGCGCCCGGATTCAAGGAGAACGCGCCAATGTCCTTCCCCCTTCCCAACACACCTGCCCTTGCGCTTGATCGTGGCGCAGGCCACCTGATCGCCGATTTCGGGCACCCGCATTTCCCCGGCTGGCAAGTGATGATGTTGCTGCTTGTCCTGCTTATGGCGGCCTATAGCATCCTTTCACCGGGCGACAGCCTGATCAGGGCACGCGCCAGCCGCACCCCCACCCGCATTTCCCGCACCGTCGGTTCGCGCGCCAATGGCCGCGATGGCAAGCGAGGTGCGTGATGACAGACCCGATTGAGGATCAACGCCAATGTTTCAACAATTGGCTAAAGCGGACAAGGCGGAGCATCCTTTCCGTTGCAACGCGAGCGGGAATCAATGAATCAGCTTTGCGTCACTATAAAAATGGCAGGACGCATGATCTCCGACTGGAGAACAAGTTAAAAATCGCCCAAACGCACCGGGCAAAATTATCCGATGTCTTTGGCGATCTACCCGGCAACTTTGCAGCGCATGATGCGGCGCAAGAAACGCCTTGCATGATGACCGCCAAGATTATCACCCACATCGATGCCGAACCGATCGTTAAAACGAGCATCAACCCGGCAACGGGAACCCCCAGTCTGATTTCAGCGCAGCTCGGCGACACGCATTTGCAAATGGATATTGCCTATGCCCGCGACCTTGCCGCGCGCATC
>JBNKVZ010000328.1:0-1677 GCA_050299455.1 Thalassospira sp. | reverse complement strand
AACGGACCAATCAGGCCATATATCAGCAGGATCACAGCAACAAAGCCGATAACAATGGTGGCAAGAATCGGGGCGAAACCGAACATCACAATCAGGAAGATCGCAGTAAACCCGAAATCGACAAATACCGTCAAAGCCGATCCGGTCAGGAAGGCTCGGACGGCCTCAAGCTCCTTGATGCGCGCGACCGTATCGCCGGTGCGCTTGCCGGAAAAATAGGCCATCGGCAGGCGGGTAAGGTGACGAAACACAGCCGCCCCAAGTTCGGCATCGATCTTGTTGGTAGTCAGCGAAAAAACATATCGTCGCAAGCCACCAATCACCAGATCAAACACCGCAATCGCCACAAGGCCGATGATCAGCACATCAAGCGTTGACATGTTGCCAGAGCTCAGCACCTTGTCGATGATCACCATGACGAACAGGGGCGTAATCAGCGCAAAGATTTGAATGAACAGGGAAGCCGCCATCGCATGCGACAGCGCGGCGCGATGCTTTTTAAGGAGAGGCAGGAACCACTTGAAACCGAAGGGCTGAGCTGGACCGTGTCCGGCTTTCACATCGCTGCTGCCTTTACCCCGCCCGATCAGAAGTGCGGTTCCGGAAAATCCAGACAGAAAGTTTTCTTCGTCAACCAGAGCCGGCTTGCTTTGATGCGGATCGCGGACCAGCAGCCGCCCGTCATTATCGCGCTTGGCAACGACGACATAGCAACCGTCATCCATCCGCGCAATTAACGGCAAGACCACATTCGCAAATCCTTTAGAGGACAACGTAATGTTTTTTGCCCGGGCGCCATAGAGCTTGGCGAGACGCAGGATATCCGCATTCCCGAATGCAGCTTCCCCCAACCCGGCGTCATATTTAATTTGTTCAGGATCGGCGGAATACCCCTGCACCGCCAGTACCAAAGCCAGTGACGCAAGACCTGTATCCAGATCCTGCCCAAGAACCTCCGGTTCTTTCATACTTTGTAAAGCCCCCTAAACACATAGCATAAGTCTTCCCCAAGACTTATTTGCGCCCATTGATATTGATAATGATATTGATAATAGCTCTCAATTACATTAATGCAACTATCCAAAAGAGAGGGTGATGCCCTAGCACGGTCACGTCTCAAGGCACAGGCAGGTCAGTATCGCCCCGCTATGGCTATTTGTGCTCGCATGTCTTTCTGCGCAAGGAAGGTTTAATGGTTAATACCAAACGAACCTATCGTCTCAATTGTGAAGAAGGACCTCAGGTGCATCACCGCAAACGCAACCGGCCGACTCATCGGGATCGCATTCCCCTCAAGGCAGCGGCTCGCCCCAACCAGCGTTGGTCTGTAGACTTCGTTTCGTAAGGCTTGCGGAACGGACGTCAGTTCCGTGTTTTGACTATCGTTGATTTTTGCTCACGGGACTGTCCCAGCAAGATTGTCGACTTGTCGATCTCCGGAAGACAGCTCACCCGATTTCTTGATCAGCTGGTTATTATCCATGGCTATGCACACGAACTGGTTCACGACAACAGCCCTGAACTGACTTCCCGGACGATGTTTAAATGCTCGCACAAAACTGTAGTGAAGCTACGATTTATCCAGCCGGGCAAGCCGACACAGAATGCCCAAGAGGAATCGTTCAACGGCAAGTTCCGGGATGAATATCTAAATGAGAACTCGTTCGCAAGCATCAA
>JBNKVZ010000327.1:0-1678 GCA_050299455.1 Thalassospira sp. | reverse complement strand
TATGTTCGTTATGAAACCTACAAACAGGAAAAAACCGCCGAAACCACTGGCGCACCCATGACCGGCAATACATTTTCGTTGGGCGACTTTATGTCCAATGACGATGCCCTGCCCGACCTTTTGGCAAAACCCCAACAGGATGCTGATAACAAGGCCTCCCAGGAACGCGACGGGGCCCGTGATGCTGCCAATCTTTCAACTTATGCCATTCTAGCGGCTCTGTTTGTCCTGATCCAGATCATGGGGATCGGTATTGGCTACAAAACCGGTTTTGCCGGTAAGGAAAGCAGGGAGGCACGCCGAATCATCGGCAAGTTTTCCAGCCGCACCGCCTATGAAGCCTGGTTTGAACGCAAACGTGATGCCATTGCCCGCATCGCTCAGAAACACCTTACCAATTTGCAATCACGCCTGACCGAACACGCCGCTGCAACGGGTGTAGACAAGGCCCATCGAGACATTCTGCAATCCTCCGCAGATCGCCATTTTATGGAGCATTATTATCAGCGCGAGGATAAGTCTTATCAGACAGTGATGGCAAGCGAGGCTGTTTCGCGCAGCAAAACGGCACCAGCACAGCAACAGCAACCGATGACCGAGAGACAGGCTGCACCACCTATCGAAACGCCAGAAGAAATGGAACAACGTCTACGCGCCAAAATTCAGCAGGAAATTGCCGAGAAAAAAGCCCGCGAGGAAGCGGAAAAACAGGCAAAAAAAGCCGAGACAGAAGAAGAGATGTATGCCCGTTTGCGCCGCGAACAGGGTCTTGAGGATTAACGGCATTAAAGAAGGGAGATAAATGATGGCAAAATCAATTGCCCAACTGACCCGCGCCGGACTTTCCCTGCTTGCCGTTACGGCCTGTTTTGTCTTTCCAGGACAGGTCCGGGCGGCGGCAAAAATTGGCAGTTGCTACGACCAGGCGCGACTGGGGGATGTACAACGTCCAAAGTTGTCGCGGGATCTTTATATCGTTGTGGACCAGACCCTGATTTTCGATAAAAACCTGCAAGAGGAAAGCTATCGGAAACTCCAGAATTTTATAACTCCGGGAACGGCCTACCACCTTGTGACATTTTCAGCCAATGCGGCGGGACGTTATGCCTCCGTGCTTATTGACGCCGAAATTGATACGCCGCTTGATAACGATACCCGTTACGACATTTCCAAAAAGCTGTTGGCAACACTAGATGCGTGTCAGAAAAAGCAAGGATTGCTGGCAAAAAAGGCGTTGGGGCAAGGCTTGCTGAAAGCTTTCACCGGAGCAAGTATGGAACTTCCCCACAGCGAAATTATGGGCAATCTTGCCAATATCTCCCGTAGCCTAACAGCCCAGTCATCCATTGATGACAAATATCTGGTGATCATTTCCGACATGATCGAAAATTCGGATATCCTGTCTTTCTACAAAACCGGCAGCCTGGAAAAAGCCGGCACCAGCAACGATATGACCAAATATGTCAACGCCGGCCTTGTTGGCGACTGGCATGGTGCCAAGGTCTATGTAATTGGCGGCGGCTATGCTCCGGATGGCAGTTACTGGTCCTCATCGCAATTAAAAGCCCTTCGCGACTTTTGGACCCGTTATTTCGACACGGCAAATGCCAAGATGATGGAATTTGGCACCCCGTCACTACTCGGAGAAATCGGTAACTAAACCTTTTAATTAAAGCAG
>JBNKVZ010000326.1:0-1703 GCA_050299455.1 Thalassospira sp. | reverse complement strand
GCGGCATCGGCTTTCATTTGCAGGAAATCGACGGCCAGCTGATAGGATTCCGCGTAATCTTCCAGAGACATACGGTTAAAAACATCCGGCCCGAATGATCCAGGGAATGCCTCCATCAGCAGCCCCCAGGCGTGGGTTGTGTGATCCGGCAGGATCACCCCGTAAAAAAATCATTCAGCTGCGCCATGATCTTGATGGCATCGGCTGGATCAAGCATTTGCACATGGCTTTCGGCCAACATTGGCGTTGTGATGCGCGGCAACAATTTAAACAGGAAATCGGTATCCATTTCGGCAAGCTGCATCAGCTTTACCCCGCGCAAGTCGCCTGCGTTTGGGCGGCGCAAATTGAGTTCGGAAACATCTTTGTCGCCGATTTTGATCGGATTGGACAAAGAAACGGTAACGGTTGCCGTCTTGATGGTCATTTTGTGCGTCCTCTCGGTTTGGTGTGATCGCGCCCCCCGGCGCATCGCCCTTCGAGTGGATTTGCAGCGTGTTAGCTGCCGGTAATGCCTAGCGCCTGCATAATGCCCTGTTGACGGTCGACACCGCCGATAACTTCCTTGCCATTAACCAGATCAATTTCGACCAGGACGTCGCCATTGGCTGTGTATTTGTAATAAGTGATCGGCAATTCAATTTTCATTTTGGCCACATCGCCGCCTTTGACCGTTCCCATGTCGATCTTTTTCCAGCGCCCGCGCACTGATACTTCAATCGCGGTGACAGAGTTCGATGAATCATCGGCCTGTTGTGCGCCAAGGAAACGGGTTTGCACCCCGGATGCATCGGCAAGGCCAAAAGCCTTGATAATGTCGGGGCTGTTTTCAATGATGGTGGCTTCGAGTTTCATCCCGTTCATGCCGAGATCAAGTTCGACCGGGCCAAGCATCCCGCCGCCCCGGAATTCTTCGGTGTCGCGTTCAAGAACCGGCAGAACGACTTCTTCGGCAAGGCCGACCATGCCGATACCATCAATGATGATGTTAAAGTTTTTCAGGATTTTCGGCAGCATATGGATAACTCCGATTTAATGCTGTTGGGGGTTCTGCCGGTCAGGCCGCAGCTACGGCAGTGGCAAAATCGACCAGATAGTCGTCGGTGATTTTCTGTTCAAACAGCAGGTTTTCAAGTGGCGGCACCGGCGTGTAGTCATAGGAAATCATCAGCTTGCCAGCCTTCAGGTTTTCCTTGCTGTTCTTTTTCGGATCGAACCAGGCTTGCCCACCGAGAAGGTATCCTTGTGCCACCAGGTCGCGCATTTTGGCGTTGATACCATCAATGATGTCGCGCACCAGGGTTGGTGCCATTGGTTTGTCCACGGCCCAAAAGTGCGCTTCGGCCATCGTATCGGCCAACACCTGTGCCGTGCGGGTGTAATTCTCGAACGCGAATAGCGGATCCGCGCTACATGTGCGCGAGCCCCAGAACCGATAACCCTTGTTGTTGATCAGGGTGGTGACATCAGCCGCATTCAACAAACCGGCATCGGTTGCCGGATTTTGCAGATCCCAGAACACATCCTTGTTGATACCGGAAACACCCTGCACCGCAACGTTTGACAAGGTTTTGTGCCAGCCAGTGTCAGCGTCGATCTGGGCGCGCAGGCCAAGGGCGCGGGCCGTGGCATAGGCCGTGCGTTCCGCATTGGCAACCGTGTCCCAATTGACGAAATCAGGCCAGATCAACATCAGTTCACGC
>JBNKVZ010000325.1:0-1706 GCA_050299455.1 Thalassospira sp. | reverse complement strand
GGTCTTACTGGAAGGCGGCACCCTGACACTGGGCACAAATGCAGCCATTGGAACGTCGCAACTAACGGTGAATGGCGGTACGCTGGGCCTTGCCGATGGTGTGAATATCAGCAATACCATCAGCGTCATGGCTGAAACATTATCGATTTCAGTCCTTAACGGCAGTGCAGAACTTTCAGGGACGATCACCAACGCCGCCAACCCTAATAATCCGTTTAACATCGAAAAAAAGGGATCGGGAAACCTGACCCTGAGCCAAAACCAAACCCAAGTCTTTAAAGCGATCCAGGTCGGAAATGGCAGCCTGACACTAGACAACAACACCATGACCGCCTCGGGACTATATATTGGCGGTGAAGACCAGAATGGCCCCCTGGCAACCCTGCAGAACGGCGCGACTTTAAATATCAAGAGTATCATTGTCGGAAAATTCAACCCGATCAGTGATCCCCCGGCATCGGTTAAAGGTAACCTCACCTTGACCGGTGACGGAACGAGGCTGCATGTCAGCGAAGTTGCAAAGATTGATAACGGCTCTGTCGATATTCTAAATGGCGCGCATTTTGATAGCGATATGAATATGGGCATTGGTATCGGCATCGTCGGCATGGAGACGGAAGATAAAACCGCTGTCGTGACAATATCGGGATCCGGCAGTCAACTGACGGCCGATGGTATTTCGCTTGGCGCGAAGGGCGCAAGCGGCGAACTTGATATCAAGGACACGGCAAAAGCGATCAGCGGGTCAGGTATTACCATTGCCGAGGAAAATAACACGACCGGGAAAATGAGCGTTTCTGGCAATGGAACTTTTGTCGATGTAAAGGACGGAGCCCTAATTGCCGGCAACTATGGTAACGGCACGCTTGATATTTCCGAAGGTGCCGTCATTGAAGCAGGCCTGCGGGTCGAGGTTGGCTATTTTGCCGAATCAAAAGGCAGACTGAATATTTCAGGTCCAGGCTCGACATTGAAAATGACCAATGACGGCACGGAAGGCAGCGACTATTACCTTGCCACCGGCGTCTATGGCAAAGATGCCATCACCTCTGTCACCAACGGCGGCACAATAGCGGATGCACAAAAGATCATTACAGCCTCTCTCTCGGGCTCCGCAGGGAAACTGATTGTCGACGGGGAAGGATCAAGCGTCACATCAACCGTCTATAACATGATCGGCTATCAGGGATCAGGCGAAGCCACAGTCTCGAATGGCGGTAAAATCGCTGTCACCGACACAACGCGCGGCATCTATATCGCTTATGCCAATGACTCGTCAGGTATTCTGAATATTGGGGCCGCCGAGGGGAGCGACCCGGCGGTCGCGGCAGGTATTATTGACGCAACCAATGTCATTTTTGGCAATGGCAATGGCGCACTCGTCTTCAAGCATACGACAGACGATTACGATTTTACCGCCAATATCAGTGGCAACGGAACGATCAAGGTACTTGCGGGTGATACAACCCTGTCGGGGAATAATGCCAATTTTACCGGCACAACAAATGTCAGTCAGGGGAGCCTGTGGGTCACGGGTAACAACGCCGCGTCGTCGGTTCAGGTTAACAATGCCGGGACATTTGGCGGCGTTGGAACGGTTGGTGCGCTCACGGTGATGTCAGGGGGCATCCATTCACCGGGCAACAAGGCCATCGGCACCCAAACCATAAATGGCAATTATACCCTGAATAGCGGGTCAACCCTTA
>JBNKVZ010000324.1:0-1724 GCA_050299455.1 Thalassospira sp. | reverse complement strand
CATAACACCTCAGCGGGTTGCTATCTTCAAAGAGTTGATTGCATCGTCCGACCATCCATCTGCCATGACAATCTTTAACAAGGTCCGGGAATACTACTCCAACATTTCTTTAGACACGGTAAACCGCACCCTGTTGACATTCAACGAGATCGGCCTGGCCAAAGTGGTAGAGAACTCCGGTGACCCCAAACGTTTCGATCCCAACCTCCAACCGCATCACCATTTCAGATGCCTTAAGTGTGGGAAAATAGTCGATTTTGAGAATTCGTCCTATGACAGACTGGAGGTGCCGCCGGAAATACGACAAAAATTTGTCGTCCTGGACAAGCGCGTTCATTTGGAAGGTTTTTGCGACATCTGCAAAGCCGGTCGTTGAGCGCAGCGTCTCTCTTTTTCAGAATAAACAGGGGTAACTTTCTGTATTATCAGAATCTGCGAGGGAAAAGGTAAGCACAAAATCGCACAAATGCGCTATAGGCATTTCCCATGATTCGCAGGTTCCCAGGCTGCATTGACAAGAAAGACGGGCCCCACTATTAAAAGCATGAATTATAACAGTCTTACGATAGGCGGATATATGAAATTGACAATGATGATGGCTGTGACCGCCGATGGCATGATAGCCCGAAATCATGCCCACTTCCCCGATTTGACCTGTCGTGCCGATAAATTGATGTTCAAGGCGCTGACCCAAAAAGCGGGTGCGGTGATTTTTGGGTCCAGAACCTATGAGATCATAGGCAAACCCCTTGCCGGGCGACTCAATGTTATCCTCACCAGGCATCCGGAACGCTATCAACCGGCCGACAACTTGATGCTCTGGTCCGGTTCGCCGGAAAATCTGTTAAAGGACCTGACCGCCAAGGGCTACAATGAGGTCATCCTGGCCGGCGGTTCAATCATCAATTCTCTTTTTGTCAAGTCCCGCCTCATCGATGAGATAGTGCTGACCGTGGCCCCCAAGATCTTCGGTCAGGGGGTTGCTTTGTTTTCAGAAGCCTGCGATTTGGACCTCGAATTGCTGGATGTTCAGAATCTTGAGACCCATTCCCTGGTGCTGCGCTACCGTGTTTTATATTCCTGATTTGGAATCGAGCCGCAGGTGATGGGCCATGCGTTGCTGCCACAGGGATTCGTCTAGAATGCAAACGTCGCCGTCACTATTGCGCGTTGCCACAATTTTTCCAAACGTTTCAGGCGGCATTCCGTTGAGGCGCTCACCCGCAAACCCACTGAAATCAGGCGCTACCGAGATGAAGGTCTCCATGGTCGCCCTGCTCATGGGCACCATATAATCTTTTTCAGGTATCACCATCATATCCGACTGCTTCTTTTCATCATGAATAAAAAACGCTTTCATCGGCTTGCTCCAATTCGGCTGATGTTGCCGTGTTGATTGAACTATCAATATAACAACCAATCGGCAATTAGAAATGGATTTAATTGACATTGCCGATATGGATAAGGCATAAACCTCCATGTCGCATAAAAAAGATATTAAAAGAGGCAATTTCAAAATGTTCAATCGGGCTCAAGATCAAGGCGGGGTGAGGTGTCCAACCGCAGACATACATGTCGTATTTCGAGGATTGGACAGCTCGCCCCAACGTCGATATTGAGCTCGAGGGGACGTTTTGAAATTGCCTCGATAAATTGATTTTTCCAAACGCATTGTTATTGTTGCCCAACGGCATAATAAATATAACTCGCTAACTGTCACACAA
>JBNKVZ010000323.1:0-1730 GCA_050299455.1 Thalassospira sp. | reverse complement strand
GCCGCAGTAATTCCGATTTCAGCAGCAATTCTTTGATATTCGTATATTTCAACGCTCGATCTATTGTCTTCAAATCGGACCGTCAACATAGGTGCAAAGGAACCGACACGTAGCGAACGAAATGTGCCTGAAAGGCCAACCTTGATGCGCTCATCCACACGTCGCTCAGGATAGAGCAACAACCTTTTGTCAGCTTCAAGTCGGCCATATCCGCCGTCCAAAACTAGGGATGTCTTGCCAAACTCGTGGTAGAGATATGCATCTGCGCTGCCGCTAAATGTCGAATAGCCAGGGTCTTTGGCAGTGTCGCGAAAGGCCGAAAAACGAATGCCTGCACCGAACCGAGAGCTAATAGAATGGTCTAGCCCAAGGGCGAGTGAATATCGTTTTGCGTCACGCAAATGGTTGAGCTTATCATCAGACACAATCGCATTGCTGCCAAGGACAAGTAACGTCGTCTTATTCAGCGGATGCCGCCATTCGAGGCTTGCACCATAGCCATCATTATACTGTCGGCCACCATACCAACGTCTGCTGGCAATAGCAGAAAGAGACAGCCTGTCGTTTCCACTGGCCCATTGGGGGCCAGCCTGAAGCGAGACAATTACATCGTTAAACTCGTCTCGCCGATATATTCGCGCAGAAGTGTTGGCACGGGCGAGCAAGTCAACCGAAGGGCCTAACGGAAAACGAGCATATCCCTGCCCCTTCAATGACAACCCTGTGCCAGAGGTCGCCTGAGCATCATCGCTCAACTCAAATTCACCAATGACTGTCTCAAGAGCGTCAGAGCTGGGTGCCCGATTTATATTGTTGTCTGGCGCAATCGCGAGCTGCATAGAGCCGCCTAAGGGTCGATGCGATTTCAATGCAGACGCGTAGAACCGCACCAGTTGTTCAACCTCTGCAGGCAGGCCAGCAGCCTGTGCGGCCCGTAATTCTCGTTGGGCATCATTCAAATGACCCATCCGCGCCTGAACACGGGCCAGTTCAACCCTGACCCGTGCCGCGTCAGGTTTTTCATCCAGTATCTGGCGTAACAAAGTTGCAGCATCACGTAATCTATCAAGCTGATAGGCCTGCATCATCGCCAGTCGAAACCGAGCTTCGGTACGGATTTCGATATCCGTATTCTTGCTCAGCGCTTCATAGGCCGCCTCTGCAGTTGTAAAATCCCCACGATCACGGGCTGCATCTGCAAACTTGAAGACTTGTGCTGGCGTCAAAGTGATCGAAGCATCATTCTGGGGCGCACCGACCTGAGCCAAAGCGATCGGTCCTCCCACCATGAGTAGGACTGCATTACCTGCACACAGCAAGAACTTTATGAGATTCATTGAAGGAAGATATCACCCGGAATTAGCTTGGCTATTCACATCAAGTCACCGGGTCAATCAAATGCGAGTAATACGCATCCTTTTTTTAGGAAACTCGCAAAAGTTTGCAATTGGATCGTTAGCGGAACGTCCGCTTTTGTCTTTTGGAAATGCGCTGCTTCAGAAATCCACCGCGATGCCGTTCTTCTCCCAATCGCCATAGCGCGTGGGGCTGAGTTCCTCGTCATTCTCGACCTGTTTCGGCTCGGGCACCGGATCGTTGCTCCAGTGCGCGGGCTTGGTGAAGGCCTTGGGGTGTTTGGTTGCGCGTGTCATGCACTGAACATGCGCGCACTGGCGCATGGTTTCAATAGTCCCTAGTGGGGCGCGATGGTTCAGCCCACCGGTATCCAC
>JBNKVZ010000322.1:0-1683 GCA_050299455.1 Thalassospira sp. | reverse complement strand
TGCGCTTAACGCCAGTATCAATTATTTAACCGCCATGTTGGCCCGCGATGTGCGGGCGGCCTTGCTGGCATCGGGGCTGCATCCCGGTTTTGGCGTGCTGCATGTCAGTAGTGATGGCCACGAAGCCTGTGTGTGGGATGTGATGGAGGGCTTTCGCGCCCCGCTGAGCGAGGGCCTGGCCGTTGCCCTGTTTAACCAGGGGCGGTTAAAGCCGGAGATGTTTTCAAGCCGTGAAGACGGCACCGGCCTTATCCGCCGCGATGGTGTGCGGGCCATCATTCGCGGTTATGAAAGTGCCGCGGCACGGCTGGTCCGAAGCCCGCGCACGGACAAGAAACAAACCTGGCGCCGCCTGATGGAAGAAGAAGCCAGGGCCTATGGCAAACACTGCCTTGCCCCGGATGAAAAACCGTTTGCGCCCTATCATCTGGATTATTGAACGGGCGGGCGATGCCATGAAAGTTGCGTCCGGCGGCAAGTCTGTCGGCCATATCGGCTGTGTCACGAAACTTTTGGCGTATCAGCGCCATTGACGAAACCAGCCTTCAAAAGCCCGGACACCGCCGCGCCCGGACCGGTCTGTACATGAGGGCGCCCGGCGGGACAGTCTTTACGTGCAATAACCATCCTGCAAAAGGACGACAAAACTGCAACCCGGGCAATGGTGCATGGCGGGCTGAAATCGGTATTGATGCGGGCGGGGTGTGCGGACCAATGATGATTTTGTTTATCGTTTCGGCCTGAACTCTCAATCCGCATTTATGCGGGCAGGGTGTCCAGACAAACACCCACACTATCAAGGTCTGATGCCTCGAGTCTCAATCCGCGTTCATGCGGGCAGGGTGTCCAGACTCACCTTCTGCACTTTCTTGATTTTTCGGGGAAAAGGCAACCGGTTTCCACGGTGGAAGCCGATTTTCCTGCCAAGCGGGGTGTTTTAAGGCCGTTTTGCCGGGTGTTTTTATTAAATTCATAATCATAACAGTAGATTACTGATTCTCCACGGGTGAATCGGGGTTTTGAGGGGGTTGGGGCGGCTGTGGCGCAGGGTTTTGGCGGGCCAGGCTGCCGGATTTGGGCGGGGTTGATGGTGCGGTTGCACGACATGTAGGTTCTTGTGTCATCTGATCAAAATACAGGCTATAGCCGCTGAAGGCTGCTGCAATTAAGCCGCACACGATCAGAACGATCAGCGATGTTTTCAGTTTGCATGAAGCGTGACTGTATACAAAACCTAGGGTACAGAGGGCGACAACGGTTAAAAGTCCGCCAGTCTGAAGAATATCAAAATCAAGACCCATATTGGCAAGGTTGCAAGTTTTGGTGAGCCAGGTCTGTAGGGGGTCGCCAATCAGCACGTTCATACCCAGCGTACCAACGACAATGCCTAAAACGACGCCCAAAGTGGCGACTTCGGTTAATTGATGTGCTGCCGTAGTGGCATCGTGCTGTTCAAGGGCCAGCGCAAATTCGCTGGCCTGTTGCAGTTCGCTGCGGACATCGTCAAACAGGCGGTCCACCTTCATGCTGTGGCGCAGTTTGTCGTAAATCTCGGTCGCTTGAAGTTGATTGGAGACGCCGGTAAAGCGGTAGCGATGGGTGAAGTTAAGAAATTCCTCTTCGATCTCAATCACTTCCTTGCGAAATTCTTTTGCATTCTTTTCAAGGTTTTTATGCTTGGCC
>JBNKVZ010000321.1:0-1734 GCA_050299455.1 Thalassospira sp. | reverse complement strand
ATGTCGATATGCTGTTTTCAAATGTCCTGCCTACCCTGCCTGCCGGCGTGATCATCCATATCCACGACATTTGCTTGCCCAATGACTATCCCACATCCTGGCAATGGCGTGGCTATAACGAACAACAGGGTGTTGCCGCCCTTCTGGCGGGCAATGGCTTTGAAATCATGTGGTCGTCGGCCTATGCCAACAGCTTTATGAAAGATACGGTCACAGCATCAATCGCCAATGACCTGCCCCTTGTTGAAGGCAGCATTGAAACCAGCCTGTGGCTGCGCAAAAAATAACGGCCAAACATGCCCTGTCCGCCCGACTAAGGCAGGAAGCATCGGTTAGTTTTTATAAGGGTCAGCGGCATCGCGCAGGCCATCGCCCAAAAAGTTAAAGGCCAGCACCACAATAATCACCGGCACCACCGGCAGCATCAGCCACGGATAGACCGCCACGGCATTGATGTTTTGCGCCTCGTTAAGCAACACCCCCCAACTTGTCACGGGCGGGCGCAGGCCAAGGCCCAAAAAGCTCAGCGCCGTTTCCCCCAAAATCATATTGGGGATCGACAAGGTCACCGAGGCGATCAGATGGCTGGCAAAATTGGGCAGTAAATGGCGGGCAATAATGCGTTTGGGTGTCGCACCGCTTAGACGGGCCGCCAGGGCATAATCTTCCTCGCGCAGGGCCAGGAATTTGGATCGCACCGCACGGGCAAGGCCCGTCCAGTCAATCAGCCCCAAAATGATGGTAATGCCAAAATAGATTAAAACCGGGCTCCAGGTCACAGGCAAGGCCGCCGAAAGCGCCATCCATAACGGGATTTCCGGCAAGGAACGGATCACCTCGATCACGCGCTGGACACAACTGTCCACCCAGCCGCCAAAATATCCGGCCACACCGCCAATCAATACCCCCAGCACAAAGCTGACAGCAATGCCGACCAGACCAATGGTCAGCGAAATACGCGCACCATAAATAATGCGCGAAAACATATCCCGCCCCAAGCGGTCGGTTCCGAGCAAAAACAGCGTGCCGTCCTTGGCCGGGCAAACCAGGTGCAAATCCGCCTTAAACAGGCCCCAGAATTCATAAGGGTCGCCGGCACAGAAAAAGCGCAGCTTATCAACCTTTGCCGGGTTGGGCGTATAGATGGGTTTTAAGGTTTCCATATCGACCGAAAAATCGGTGCCATAGGTGAATGGCCCAACAAAAGAGCCATCGTTAAACAGATGAATGCCCTGCGGCGGATGATGGATATTTTGGCTATCGCGCGATTCCTGGGCATAGGGGGCCAGAAATTCGACAATGAAAATCGCCGCATACATCACCGCCAGAATGATCAGCGATACATAGGCCAGTTTATGCTGCTTTAACCGCCACCAGATCAGCTTCCATTGCGATGCCAGAAAATAGCGTTCCTGCTCGGCTGAAAGCTCTTCCTTGTCCCACGGATCAAAGGGCTGGTGATCAACAAAATGTTCATTGTTCCGGTCTGGTGTATGGCGGCTCATTGCGAAACGCTCCCCTGCAGGCGAATACGCGGATCAAGCCATGCCAGCAGCAGGTCGGAAACGAACATGCCCACCACTGTCAACAATGCCAGAAACATCAGGAACGACCCGGCAAGATACATATCCTGGCTTTGCAGGGCCGACAGCAACATTGGCCCGGTTGTAGGCAAAGACATCACTACCGAAACCAGAACCGAGCCCGAAACCACCTGCGGCAAAATATTGCCAA
>JBNKVZ010000320.1:0-1760 GCA_050299455.1 Thalassospira sp. | reverse complement strand
ATATGTCGACACCGGATGCAACCGGTACGACGGACGGCAAGGATAACGCCGATGCCTCAACCGATACCGGCGATCTGCCGTCGATGGCTGCACCCGGTGTTGAAGCCCCCGAGGGCAATGACCCGGTCGGGGATTTGATTGCCGAAAAAACCGGTAAGGACGACGTCGCAACCTCGGATTCTGTCGATGCGGTTACCGCGCCAAATGCGCCCGATGTTTCAGGTGCACCTCAGGCACCCGACATTCCCGATATGTCGCAAGACAGTGCGGATACAGGTAACAAGGCCTCGGCCAACAGCCAAAAATCACAAGATGATGGCGATAAGGCACCGGCAGTTGTCCCGTCTTCCAAGCCAGCTGCGCCTGAAATTCGCAAGGAAAGCAAACCGCCTAAACCGGTTGCGGAAAAAAGCAGTGCGGCAAAAACTGAAAAAAGTGCGACCTCCGAAACGGCGGCCTCGGCGGCATTGCATCGTGAACCGGGCAGCAAGAATATGCCTTATTCCATTCAGGTCGGGGCCTTCAAGGTGGATGCCAATGCCCGCCAACGCGCTGGCGAATTGCGCAAAAAGGGTCTTGAAGTTGCGGTGGTCGAACGCGGTAAAAATGGCGGGGCCTGGTATTATGTCCGTGTTGGGGCCTATCCCGATGCGGCCTCGGCACGTTCGGGGGCGGAAAAGGTCAAAAAAGATACCGGGATTGACGGTTTTCCGGTTCGTGCGGAACCAAATGACAAGAAAATCGACTGATCGTTACGCAGCCTGCCGCGGGCAGGATAATCTTGATCCTGAATTCCAAACGCCGATGTTTGACATCGGCGTTTGCCTTTTGGGGGGAAACTGCGGCATTCTGCAATCTGGGTGGGGCAGGGGCTTGCCTTATTGGGGCAAACCCGTTAGGTCACTTCCCAAACTTTCCGGCGCAGTGTAACTAAGGATGGCTGGCAGCATCATGAGTATTCAATCCGAATTTCCCAACCTTCATATTCTTGACCATCCGCTGATCCAGCATAAGCTGTCGCATATGCGCAAGGTCGATACCTCAACCAAGACCTTTCGCCAGCTTCTGCGCGAAATCGCCCTTTTGATGGGCTATGAAATCACCCGGGAACTGCCCGTCAGTTTTGAAGAGATCGAAACACCGATCTGCAAAATGAATGCCCCGGTCATTCACGGGCGCAAACTGGCCGTGGTTCCCATTTTGCGGGCCGGTCTTGGCATGGCCGATGGTCTGATCGAGCTTATGCCCTCCGCCCGTATTGGCCATATCGGCATGTATCGGGACCCTGAAACCCATTTACCGGTCGAATATCTGGTTAAACTGCCCGAAGTCGAAGGGCGGACCTTCATTCTGGTCGACCCGATGTTGGCAACGGGCAATTCGGCTGTGGCTGCGATTGACGTGCTTAACAAGCATGGGGTCAAAGATCAGGATATTCGCTTTATGGCGTTGGTTGCCGCGCCAGAAGGTGTGCGCGTTTTCCAGGATGCCCATCCCGATGTGCCGGTTTTCACTGCGGGTCTTGATGAAAAGCTCAATGAAAAGGCCTATATCGTCCCGGGGCTGGGCGATGCCGGGGATCGTCTGTTCGGCACGCGCTGATCACTAAGATCTTTGCGATGATCACAAATTAAAGGCTGCATTCCGGTTTGGGGAATGCAGCCTTTTTTGTGCCGAGATGAGAAATGCTTAATCAGCCCTTCGGCGATACGGTAATATCAACGGTCGAACCGCTAAAAGATCCGCCGGTAAGCTTGATG
>JBNKVZ010000319.1:0-1762 GCA_050299455.1 Thalassospira sp. | reverse complement strand
TTGCCATTGGAAAGGGCGACCCGGGCCTGATGAACCTGCTGTAAAACGGTTTCACCTTGTTGCGAAAAGTCAGCTTTTATTGCCGGGCTTTTGGGTTTTGGCTGCGCCGTCTTGGCCTGCTGTGCCAGCCTGATGTCACCTGCTTTGCGCGCTCCGTGTGCGCCTGCGCTGTTGTTCGGAACATTTGAAGAATAGGTGCCATTTTCGGACGCACTGGCAATGATGGGTGTCATGGCCAGTGCGGAAACACCAAAAGCCAGAGTAACAATGGCAATGTTGCGAGACAGGGTTTTCATGGTGGGCATCCTTTGGGATCGCGCGATTAAGGTTGTGAACGGAGGGGCGAGTGGAGGGGCTGTAATCTTTGTTGGTGCCAGCAAATTTTGATGAATAATATGCATTTATCGTGCCGTGGATTAAGTATCTGAAAGTAATTTTTTTAATTTAATGCGGTGATCGAGCGGAGGTGGGTGATGGTTATTCCCACCATCTGGCAGGAGATTGGCGGATACAGTTTTTGGGTTTAGTTCATCTTATTAAATTCAGGGATTTGTTTTCATTTTCAGGGATTTTTTCTTGAAATAGCTGGTTTTGGTGCGGGAATCATTTGGCGTGCCGTTTCTCTGCTCCTGTCAATTTTACGATAAAGGGAAAGTTGGCTTTCTTCGCAAGCGTGTGATCAGCACAAATGCCGGGCGCAGGAGGCGCCCGGCAGTGAATCGGTCAACAGGATATCTTCGGAATTTCATCATGAATTGGCCGGAGCAACTGTGCTGATGGTCGAAATCTGTGCTGTCTGGATACCAAGGTCCTGTTCGACCAGACCAAGCGTCTGATTTGCCTGGAAGGGCTGGTTATTGATCAACTGGGTATAGGCCAGATTGAGATTTTCACGGGTTTTATCGAATGGCAGGATGACCTGGTTGATCTGGGCATTGCCCTGAAGCTGGTTTCCAGCAGAAAAGTCTTCATCGAAAACAAGCGGACCGGTAATGACGATATTGCCCTGGGCACCTTCATTATACATGTCCGACAGGGTTGCACGCGCATTGTGCATCAGTTTTTTGGCGCTAACACGATCTCCAGCTGAAAGCGCGACCCGTGCCTCGTGTACTTGCTGCAAAACGGTTTCACCCTCTTGCGAAAACGCTGCTTTCATCGCAGGGCTTTTGGGGTTGGGTTGTGCGTGTTCAGCCTCCTTTACCTGCCGGACGTCATATGCTTTCCGCGCACCATTGGGACCGGCATGATTGTTGGGCAAAACTTCATGGCTTACCTGGGGGGCTGCATTCTGGCCACTGGCGGATTCCGGATGGGTTGCCAACCAAATATCATGTGCCTTGCGCGCTCCATGTGCGCCTGAAGTATTGTCTGGCGTAATTGCTTGATAGGTGCCGTTTTCGGCCGCACTGGCGATGGCAGGCATCATGGCGAGACCGGAAGCGCCAAAGGCCAAAGCAATGATGGCAATATTGCGAGACAGGGTTTTCATGGTGGATGTCCTTTGTATTAACCCGATGGATAGGATTAACAGGCGGTCGCGGACGGGGTGATGGTCGATGGGCCGTACTGCTTGTCGTTCAAAGCGACATTTGCCAGAGCACATGCATATGCCATGCCAGAAATTAACGAATTGAAATATAAGAATTCTAGTCAATTTTGGCATGGCAGCATCAGTCATTGGTGGTTATTTCCACCATTTGGTGGCCGCTTTGTGGGGGAAGATGGTTCATTTCACCGTCCTGTTGGCGATTGCTCGTAC
>JBNKVZ010000318.1:0-1808 GCA_050299455.1 Thalassospira sp. | reverse complement strand
GGTCGAGCTTTGGGTCATTTTCAAGGGCGAACTGGGCGACAAAATCATCGGAGTTCAGCGCTTCGGCCCGGCCATCCTTTTCGACACCGGAAAGCACAAGCTGGCCGACCTTTTGTTCTTCGACCTTCACATAGCGGGCATAGGCCTTGGCCGTGACCCCTTCGGTCAGCTTGCTATCGGCCCCGGGCACATCGACCAGCCCCAGATCAAGGGCAATCGGGGTGTTTTCGGGAAGCTCGGTGGCATTTTTGCTCCGCGTGATGATTTTGACCTTTTTGACCATGGCGGCCATGTCGGGATCATCCGTTTCCAACCCGCCAGTTTGACCGGACGGGGTTTGCGTGACGGCAGCCCGGGCAGCAGCAAGATCTTCATCGGGGCTTTGGGCGGATGCGGGCAGGCTGGTTACGGCCAGCCCGGCGCAGAGAAACAACAAAACAGGCAAAATGGGTTTCATGACTTACTCCACCTTGGCGATATACCAGTCCATCGAGGGGCGGATCTGAAAGCGCGTCCCCTGGGGAATGGTGATGATGGGTTTGAGCGAGAGGGTTTCTTCGAGGATGTTGGCGGTGATCTCGCCAAACTTGTTGGACAGTTCCTCGGCGGCTTTTTCCGAGGCCGCCGTCGCGACCTGGCCGTCATTGCTTTCCGACTTGGTTGAGGCAGCGGCATAGCGCACCGCTGTTGAAATCCCGGTCAGAAGGAAGGCATTGCCATAGCGTTCAAGGAACCGCCGGTCCACTTCGCCCGAGGCCCCTAACTGCCCCTGGGCATTGGCGACCAGGGATTTGATATTGCGGATTTCGGCCCGGTGCCCGGCAATCAGCACCCGCTCGCACTGCATGGCGAGGCGTGAACTGCCCATATCTTCGGGCGGCATGTAATTGCAGATCAGGCGCGAGCCCTTGGGCAAAAGCGCTAAACGGCTGTGATAACCAAAGACATCTCGGGTGGTTTGCACCACGACGGTGCCGGTATCTTCGCCGCCCACCTGGCTGTTGATCCCGGTTTCAAGCTGGACCGGGATATAGCGGTCGGCGGTTAGAATACGGGAGTTATCGACCGGCAGGCTGGAGGTGCGGCGCGGGCCTACATAATCACCCTCGATCTCCATCTTTTTGGCATCGAGGATATGTTCGGGGCGGGAAGCCTCGTCCATTTTGGAAAGATCGGGCACGGCAAGGTTGCTGGCAGCGGCAGAGCCGTTTGCACTGTCTGGCCCCTCAGAAACACCGTCACTGTTGGTCGAAGTTGCTGGTGAATGACCCGAACCACCGTTAGCCGGTTGGGTCTCGGTACCGGTTGGTTGACCGTTGGCGGTTGTCGCTTTTGTGCCGTTTGCTGTTGCAGCGCCCCCATTTGCAGGATTGGTTGGGGTCTGGGCGGATTGCGCGGGTTGGCCCGAAACACTACCCGGCTGATCCGGCGATAGTGATATGTCACCAGCCTGCACGGTCGGGGCCTGTTCGCCGGTCGTTCCCATCCCCGGCTCAAGCCGGGGGGAAGCGCCAGGCGCATCCGACACAGTTGGCGCATCTGGTACGTTGGCAGATCCACGATTGCTACCGACCGGCACCAGCCTGTCAGTGCTAACCGACTGTCCCTGTGAGGACGGCAGGGAGGATTGCCCCGGTGCCAGGTGGGTTGTATTGCCCCCGGACGTGGCGCGATCTGCCGGGGCTTTTGCTGTGTTGCGAGAGCCTTGGTCGCCAGACAGATCCATTTCCGGGACAAATACCGCCAGGGTGTCGTCTTGCTGTGGTGTTACGCCCAGCCCGGGTGTGAGCGAAACCCGTTGCGCCGGG
>JBNKVZ010000317.1:0-1815 GCA_050299455.1 Thalassospira sp. | reverse complement strand
TGCCACGCACCAAGGCGACCACATTTTTCGCCATTGCCGTGCCATTGGCGACCAGATGGCTATCAATCACGGCGATGTCGTCGGGGTTTTCCTGAAAATAGGGAATTTCGCGCAGCAATCCGACCAGTTTATCGGCAAAATCCGCCTCGTCCTTGCTGCCGGTCACACTGGGCCAGCGCGTCAGCCGTTCGGCAATTTCGCGGGTGCGGGCCTCGGGCGCCCATTGGCTTGATGCTGCGGTCATATTGCTTTCCCTAGCCTGATATATTTTGCGCGATACCCAAAATACCCCGCCGTTTCATCAATGAAAACGCAATATCAATGCAATAACATGGGCTAAACTGCCGAAATCGGCAGAATATTTGCCGAAAACAGCAATGGACCCGCCCAATGGATGACCTTGACCGCCGCCTGATTGCCGAATTGCGCATCAATGCCCGCGCCTCCGTGCCCAAACTGGCCGACCTTTTGGGCGTGGCACCGGGCACGGTAAAATCGCGCATGACCCGACTGGAAGAAAACGGCGTTATTGCCGGTTACACCGTGCGATTGCGCGAAGATGCCAGCGACGGCACCATTCGCGGGGTGATGATGATGGAACTTTCAACCCGCAACGTGAAGGCCCTGGTGGCATCATTGCGCAAAACCCTGGGCTTTCGCGCCCTTCACACCACCAATGGTGAATGGGATTTGATTGCCGAGGTTGAAGTGGGCAGCCTGCCGGAATTTAACCGCATCGTTACCCATATCCGCAGCATGGACGGCATTGCCAAAACCGAAACCTATTTGTTTTTGGGGCCTGCGTGATTTTTGTACGACAAAACACCGCTCAGGCAGGCTTACGACGCACAAATTTCTGTTCCAGAACTTCACGCCCCCATTGTGTTCCCGGCCATTCGTCTTCCAGCACAAAACCACAAGATTCATAAAGCCTCCGTGCCGCATCCAGACCACGGAATGTCCACAGACGGGTATTTTCAAACCCGGTATCATCACAAAACCGCAATGCGGTTTGCAACAATTGCCGCCCGACCCCTTTGCCCCGCCGCGCATCATCCATCATGAACCAGCGAAGATGGGCGGTATCATCACCTAAATCCTCGCCATCAATGGCAATCGACCCTGCGATACGCCCCCCTTCCATCGCCGCCCAAATCTGGTTGCCGGGCCTATCAAGCCTTCCGAAAAACTCCGCCAGGCCGGATGCCACTCTGGCCTCGAAGAAGGCCCCAAAACCCTCGGTTTGGGCATAAAAACGCCCGTGCATTTCCGTCACCTTGCCCATCAGACCGGGTTGATAACCGGGCATGATCTGGATGTCGCCTGCGTCAGCTTTGTTACCATTTTGTCGGCTAGCAGCAAGGCCTTCGGCGTAGGCAACCAACCCTTTCCGCACGGTTTCATGGGCCTGTTGGGGCAAATGTGAAAGGGCTGCGTAAACCTGATTGCGACCATAATGATTGATACGGCTTAACGTTTCACGTCCCTGATCGGTCAGGTGCAAAACCTTTGCCCTTCCATCCCCAAAATGGGCTTTTTCCGTTAATTCGCCAGCCCGGATCAGTTTTTGAACCAGTCGACTGACGCTCGATTTATCAAGCCCCAAGATGGCCGCAAGATCGGAAGCCTGTAACGCGCCATGACGGCCAATTTCAATCAGACTGTGAACGGCAGACGGTGACAAACCGGTTTGGGCAAGGGTTGGTTTCATAAAGCCCAGCTCGCGTACCATCCGGCGCGATGCGTCACGAATGGGGTCAATTATTACGTCGGATATTTCTGTCATCTCGCCCTCATATAGTTGCATAATGCAAC
>JBNKVZ010000316.1:0-1835 GCA_050299455.1 Thalassospira sp. | reverse complement strand
CCGTTCGGCCTTTTGCGGGCTCCAGGGCAGCAAATATTCCGGCAAAGGTGCGATTGAACGCGGCACAAAGCCGCGCACCAGGCTCCGGTCAACCGCATCGCGATATTCCGTCACCTGCAAACGCTGGTCGATGTCGGCAACTTCCGCCATCACATCGACGGGCCACGGCCAGCATAGTCCCGCAAGTTCCGTGTAAAACTTGCGGATCGGCAAAACGATTTCGTCTTCAAACCGGTCCCAGATCCCCAGTTGTCGCATTCGCAGCTTCACAGGCGTGAGCAGATCCCCGGTTTCATCTTCCTCGATGTCATGGATCAGGGCATAGGGCGCGGCCCGACGCGAAACGTTGTCACACGCCATCACACAGTGCTGAGCCACACTCACATCACAGGCCCCGTTCCAACGCCGTAAATGCGCCAGACCTCTGGCTTTTCGGGCAAATAAAAGCTGGCAGTCAGAAGGCTGGGGAACGGCAAGAGAGACATCAGGCATGACCGCTCTCCTGCTGCTCGATGGCGCGCAAATTATGGCGCACGGTATCACGCAAACGAGCCGATTTAAGCATGGCATAGAGGTAGCCGGCTGGGTCGCGCACGCCCTGCCGGTCAACCGCCACCATCACAGCGGCCAGCGCCGCCCAGCCATGTTTGCCCAACGCCACCTGCCAGACAGCGGGACGCAATTTGATCTGGAGGGAAAGGGTCGATTTGACTGCCATCGCAACCGCTTGAATGGAGGCACGAGACGGTTCCGGTCCCATCAGGTCACATAGTTCGGCTGCCGTAAGCTGTTTTTGCAAGGTCGGCGAGGCCTGAACCATCAAAAACAGGATCTCTCGATCCACATCGACATCGGAAATTGTCGGGTGCGATCTCTGCCCGGGCGTTGTCTGCGCAGCCCCGCTTTGTACAAGGTTCGTAGAACCGGGATTTATCTTGTAGGATTTAAGGCGGACAGAAATGTCCACCACCCCGGACTCTTTTGTCACCTCTTCTGGCACATTCATCTTCGCCAGATCGTCCCGTTCGGCCTTCGCCTGCTCCCGGGCGGACTCTATCTTCTGTTCGAGAAAGTCTGCCGCCTGGCGCAACTCATGCAGACGTGCTGCGACCGGGCGCAAATCGATGCCGGCATTGCCATCGGAGCGACGATTGGTTGCCGAATAACGCCGCACAATCCAGTGATTAGCCTCCAGCAAACATAATGCCCGCCGAATTGAGCGTTCATTCCGGCCGGTCAGTTCAGCCAACCGACGATTACCCGGCCAAACCATCAAACGACCACTGCGCCAGGCCCGTACATCATAAACATGCTCGATCAGAAGAATAAGAACACGAACGGAAAGGTCGGTCAAACAGGGGGAAAGGCAGGAAATAGCCCGGCTCACCAAGCCAACAACAGAGGCTGTTGTAACGTCGTTACAGCCGGTAAAACCGTCACATAAGGCGAGTAAATCGCCATAAGTTTCGGTCCGTCCCGCCAAGCCGGGAACGGTGATCGCCTGATGTGCAGGCGCAGGAGAACTTATTGATCTCATGATAATATCGGCAGAGTTCAATTACCGCATTTGCACTTGACAAAGCGGTCCCATCGCCTAAACTTTGCCTCATATTTCAGGTGAGGGCAAAGATTAAGCCTTTCCAAGAACCCGTTGGTTGCCGCCGACGGGTTTTTCTTTATCTACTTGAAAAGTCTGGAAAAAATGAAGCTCGGAAGTGCCGCCTCCTCTATTAGAGGCATGCTCCCGAGCTTTTTCTCTTGTTTCGCGAATCCGTCGAGTCTATATCTCAAGAATCGACGGATCGGAAAGAGTGGTTGCGGGGGCCAGATTTGAA
>JBNKVZ010000315.1:0-1849 GCA_050299455.1 Thalassospira sp. | reverse complement strand
TATTTTTTATAAAATATTATTCGGTGTGAATTGTGGGTTTTTATTTTTAAGTGTAATTTTTTTTTGATTGTTATAGAGTTTTGGTGTTTTTCTAGTGTTTCAATTGGTGGGGTGTAAGTGCTTAAGGGAAAGAAGTTTTTTAAATCCGCGTCGGGGGTTCTAGTCGTGTTGCCAGGGGGGGGGCGCCTTCTTCGAATATGCCGACGGTACGTTGTTGCGAGACGGCATTATGCAAGCCAGCTAAAAATGATTAGGAGCTGGTGCTTCAAAGATACAGAAGATGATAATTTCTATTATGATCTTACTGATTTGAATGTTGAGCATTTTAAATATTCAATTGCGGCGGTGGCCAAAGTTGATCCTGGAGTGGTCCAGGGGTATATCGACGAGATCAAAAACGATTCCTGGGTCAGGGATTTTATCACGGAGGGACTGAGGACATCGCATTATCAAAAAGATATCAAATTTGAATTTTCCAGGAGAATAGGTTGGTATGCATTTGCGCGAATATTGAAGCCTAAGTTAATAGTTGAAACAGGTGTTCATCATGGTATCGGAGCGTGTGTTCTAACAAGAGCTTTAATGAAAAATAAAGAAGAAGGGTATGAGGGAAAGTACTTTGGGACGGATATAGATAGAAATGCAGGGAAACTGCTAAGGGCTCCTTTGTCTGGCTTTGGAGAGATTTTGTACGGAGATTCTTTGAAAAGTTTAAAGGGGATAAAAGAAAAAATAGATTTGTTTATAAATGACAGTGATCATAGCGCTGATTATGAGATGAAAGAATATGAGGAAGTTAGAGAAAAGCTGTCGAGTAATGCTGTAATACTGGGTGATAATAGTCATGTAACAAATAAACTGTCTAAGTTTTCTGGGGAGACAGGACGGGATTTTATCTTTGTTGCAGAAAAGCCAAAGAATCATTGGTATCCAGGGGCAGGTATTGGTATATCTTTCCCGAGAAGGTAGTAGTTTTGTAGATGAGTGTTGATGAGGTCTTTGTTGTCTCCGTCATAGTTTTATCGTTTTTTTAGGCGGTTTTTCTTTGCTCGGGATCGAATGAGGAATCCCCTGATTGGGTTTATGTGATTCACTTCGTTTGGGAAGTGTTTTGCGGGCAAAGCGTTCGTTGGGTCTTTGCGAACGCATTGTGCATTATTTCAGACAGGGGCATTCAGTCAGTGCAACTGTTGTTTTTAGCATTGCGGAGCAGTGTATTTGGACAGAGACGAGGAGAACATCGAGACAAATCGACAAAGACGTTCTCCCGGAACGGTGTGAAAATTGGCCGTGCATGTCGACTTTCTAATTGAATGATTGCAGAGAAATTTTGACATAACCATGCAAAGCGTGCAGAGGTCCTCATAGAGGAAAAAGGTGTTTCTTTGCGGTTTTCGTCTGTTTATCAAGCCCGTAAGTTGACCAATTATTCATGTAAAACTAATGTCTCTTCGCCGTTGAGCCAGAATCTTATGGTTTAGAGGCTGCCCGTTTTGAAAAAAGTTCAGGATTTCCATCGGTTGAGTTCAGTGATTCCCTGCTCGTGAAGTTGTTATGGAGGTCACTTATGGGGAACTGCATCTTATTGAAATACGGGCATGTACCGTTGTGTCTGTCGATCAAGGGAATACGCATACCGAACCAGCCAGTCGACTTTGCGTTTTGATCAAATTGATCAAAGATGCGGTGCAGTTGAGGTGGGAAAGCGGTGAGATGAAACCAAAGCCGTAAGGAAAGTCCAGGTGCGGTAAGCTCTCAGTTGTCAAGTGGCGGTCAATAGTTGGTCTGCGATAAAAAACACCCGGCAAAATCGATTGCCGGGTGTTTGGGTGATCGGTATTAGGCCGTG
>JBNKVZ010000314.1:0-1860 GCA_050299455.1 Thalassospira sp. | reverse complement strand
ACATGCTGCGGCATTCGTTTGCGACCCACCTGCTCGAATCCAGCTCGGACCTGCGCGCGGTGCAGGAATTGCTCGGCCACGTCAACATCGCCACCACGCAAATCTATACTCACCTCGATTTTCAACACCTGGCGCAGGCTTACGACAAGGCCCATCCGCGCGCGCGCCGCAAATCCTGACTCCCCCTCGCTGAACCTAGGTTCGAGTCAACCTCTCCCCTAATTTGGGTCAGATCTAAATTAATTGGTCGATCGTAATTTAGATCTGATAAACATAAGGCAGCCTCGCCCCGCCGGTTAGGGCGGGGACTACAATGGAAAGTTCTCACACCACCCATTGGAGGCTGCCATGTCACTGTATTGCGGAATCGATTTACATTCAAACAATCATGTCATCTGCGTAATCGATGATCGGGATAAACGGCTGCTGGAAAGAAAGCTCGCCAACGATCCTGAGGTCACCATTCAAACTCTGGCTTGCTATCGGAAACGGCTCGAGGCCGTGGCGATTGAATCGACCTATAACTGGTACTGGCTGGCCGACGCGTTACAGCAGGCCGGCTACGCGGTCAAACTGGTGAACACCGCCAGGGTCGTGCAATACAGCGGTCTGAAACGCACCAATGACCGTTATGATGCCTTTCACCTCGCCCATTTGATGCGGCTGGGAATATTGCCGACCGGGTATATTTACCCCCAGGCCGAGCGCGGGTTACGCGACCTGCTGCGCAAGCGCATGCAACTGGTTCAGGAACGCAGCAGTCATCTGATCCGCTTCAAGTTTCTGGTGCAGATGCACACCGGGCAGACGATCCGGGCGGAGCGGGTTAAGGCGAAAGGGTTTCTGTTGCCGATGATCGGAGATGCCAACGTGCAGCTGGCCCTGCAGAGCCACCTGGTGCTGATTCGTGCGCTCACCGCGCAGATCAAGACGCTTGAGCAATCGGTCTTGTCCCAGGTCGAGCCTGACGCCTGCTTCGCCTGGCTGAAAACGGCACCGGGCATCGGCGATATCCTGGCCGAAACCATTTTGCTTGAGACGGGCAATATCAGTCGCTTCAAGGCGCCGGGAAACTTCGCCTCCTACTGCCGCTGCGTCGATAGCCGACGCGAGAGCAATGGCAAGAAGAAAGGCGAAAACAATCGCAAGAACGGCAATCGCTACCTGGCCTGGGCCTTTATCGAGGCGGCGAACTTCGCCATTCGGCGCAGCGACAGGGCCAAGCGCTTTTACCTGAAAAAGGCAAAGGCGACCAACGCCATCGTCGCGCGCAAAGCGCTGGCACACAAGCTGGCCCGCGGGTGTTACTGGGTCATGCGCAACCGGGAGGCCTTCAATCAGCAGCGGGTATTCGGTTAAGACTCGAGGCGGCCGGTAAACCAGGACATGGGGTTGGTTGATAACCATCAGGTCTGATTGGACCGGCTGCCTCACCCAACTGCAGGCGATTGATCTTGTGCCCGGACATCGAGCCGATAACGGGTTGGTCAATATAGACCCCAAGTCTGTCATCGTTTGGACGGCGTCCGGTACCGACGTTTTTCTGGGGCGAAAGCCAGGGTTGTCTGACGACAACTTGATCCTGATGGGTGACTGGTGCACGATTCTTCGTGACGCCTATTACCTGAAGATGCGGGCGCACTAGTTACTTCGCTTGTCGAACATGCAGCCCGGTCCCGGGAGAGTTTTTTTGTGCCGTAACTTGACTAGTTGCCTAATGGGTGACCCCATATCTCCGGTCTGATCGCTTTTTCTTACCCATATCAGGAGACCCCATCCGATTCCGAAGGGAACAAGGCAAAGGGAAAGCAAGGTTACAAAATCCACGAAGGTCATATCACACCTGCCCGGCAGCAAGGG
>JBNKVZ010000313.1:0-1861 GCA_050299455.1 Thalassospira sp. | reverse complement strand
ATTACCGGACTTTAGCGAGGCCCTAAATATACCCATTGCATTACGCTTTGGTATGTTCGTTATTTAGGTGTTCCACATGGATGCTTCGCCTTCGCTTATCGTGTTTAAATTGGCGGGCGGCGCCCCCGCAGGGCGTTGACCAGCAACGACACCACAAACAGAACGATAAAGACGAAGAACAGAATTTTCGCGATCCCGACAAAGGTACCGGCAAGCCCACCAAAACCAAGAACGGCTGCCACCAAAGCCAGGACAAGACAGAATATTGCCCAACCAAGCATGTTATTCTCCTGTTGTTATTGTATTTTCAGGCGACCGGCGCAGTTTGCTCGTGTCCTGTTGCTTAAATTTTGCCAGTCGTCAGCCAAACTTGACCTTAAGCGGGCCTTTGCCCGGACTTAATCAGTCGGCACCTTCCTGAATGTTATCACCAAGCTTTTCGACATCCTTGCCAAAGCCTTCGGCAGTTTCGCAGGCGGCCAACCCCATGCCAAAACCGGCAATGATGGCCAAAGCAAAGAAACGCTTCAAGAAACGAGACATGATCAACTCCTGATCGCTGGAAACTTCAGATTGTTTTGTATTTCTTACACACTACCTAAAACGTCGGATATCGTGTCTTGTTCCGCGTGGGGTAAACAATCGTGCTCAAAGGAGACAGAACAGGCCGCAAACCAGGCATCAAAGCCGCAGAAATCCGCGATTAAGGCCAATATTGGTCTTTTTGGGGCAAGTGCCTTTTGCCCCGATATCCTTGAAAGAAAGCACCGTTAATCCCAAAAACCGGCGTTCGTCTCATGAAAACACGGTTCACATTGCGCCGATACGTCCCAAACGACGCATGCTGCAAAAGCAGAACCAAGAAGACAAAAGGGCTACATATATTGCGCAAACAAACAACGCCCCATGAATGCACACAGGGCGTTGCGAATTAAGATCGGCTTTTTAGATTAGCGTGGTTCGCTTGCCAGACCTTTGACGATAGCATAACAGGCGAGCAACAAAACGAAGGTAAAGGGGAATCCGGTAGACACCGCCATGGCCTGCAAGGCCCCCAATCCGCCGCCGAGCAAAAGGGCAATTGCAACCAGCCCTTCAAAGCTGGCCCAGAAAACACGCTGGGGAACCGGTGCATCCACCTTGCCGCCTGCCGTGATCGTATCGATGACAAGGGAGGCGGAGTCCGATGATGTGACGAAAAAGACAATCACCAGGCAAATGCCAATGAAGGACGTGATCGCCTGAAGCGGCAAGGCCTCCAGCATCGAGAACAGTTTAAGTTCCAGCGGCGCATTCGCAACCGCCTGATAACCGTCATTCACGATCTGGCTGATTGCAGTACCGCCAAAGGCCGTCATCCAGAAGACTGAAACAACCGACGGAATAATGAGAACACAAACAATGAACTCACGCACGGTTCGCCCGCGCGAAATCCGGGCAATGAACATCCCGACAAAAGGCGACCAGGAAATCCACCAGGCCCAATAAAAGGCGGTCCACCCATCGCGGAAGTTATCATCCGCCCGACCAAAGGGGTTCGACAATTCCGGCAAATAGCGGGCATATTCGTAAAGATTGGTGAAAAAGCCCGAAATGATTGTCCAGGTCGGACCAACAATTACCACGAACAGAAGCAACAATGCGGCCAAAACCATATTGATTTCAGACAGACGCTTCACCCCCGCATCAAGTCCCGCCACAACAGACACCAGCGCGATGCCGGTAATGCCAATGATCAGCAATACTTTTGAGACTTCGTTGACCGGTAGGCCAAACACATGATAAAGGCCGGCATTGGCTTGCTCTGCCCCGAAACCCAAAGATGTCGCAAGACCAAAAAGCGTCGCGAAAACGGCAAGAA
>JBNKVZ010000312.1:0-1888 GCA_050299455.1 Thalassospira sp. | reverse complement strand
GCTTTTAAGGCCGGTTTAGTGTGCCGGCGGAAAGCCCGATGCCAGACATCCACTCAGCAAATATCCCCCTGTCGGGGCCTCCCAATCCACCATTTCGCCAAGGCAATAGGTGCCCGGGCGCTTGATAAGCTGAAAATTCTCGTCAAGTTCTTCCCACGCCACACCGCCGGCGGTGCTGATGGCTTCATCAAGCGGGCGGGGGCGGGTGATGGGAATGTTCAGGGCCTTGATGATTTGGGCCAGTTTGGTTGGGTCATTCAGGGTTTCGCGCGGGGTGAATTCAAACACCAGCGCGGTTTTGGTGGCATCAAGCCCCAGTGTTTTACGCAAATGATTGCCAAGCGAGTTTTTACCGCGTGCCTTTGCCAGGCGGGCGGTAACGTCGGCAAGGTCGCGGTCTGGCGACAGGTCCAGTGTGACCGTGGCGCTGCCGGTTTGCAGCCATTGATCGCGCAAGGGGGCGGAAATGGCATAAACCGCACTGCCCTCGATCCCGGTTTTGGAAATAACAAATTCACCGCGAATGGTTTGGCTGCCCGCAGAAAGTGTCACGGCCTTCACCGGCTGGCCTGCGCATTTATCAATCAAATGCTGCGTCCAGTTAACAACAAAGCCGCAATTGGCCGGTTTGAACGGATTGCATTTTATGCCGGTTGCCTGAAGGATGTTCATCCATTTACCATCCGATCCAAGGCGTTTCCAGCTGCCGCCGCCCAAGGCCAAAATGGTGATGTCGGCAGTGGCCTGCACAGTGCCATTTGGCGTGGTGAACAGGGCGTTCCCGGCATCGTCCCACCCGGTCCAATAATGGCGGTAATGAATTTTGCAGCCAAGGCCATCCAGCCGCCGAAGCCAGGCACGCAAAAGCGGGCTGGCCTTCATCGCCGTTGGAAAGACGCGCCCCGATGAGCCAATAAAGGTTTCAACCCCCAGCCCGGCACACCATTGCCGAATATGTTCCGGCCCGAATGTGCGCAAATGCGGTTCCAGCCGGGCGCGGGAACGGCCATAGCGTGACAGAAAGGTTTCCAGATCCTCGCTATGGGTAATGTTCAGCCCGGATTTCCCCGCCATCAGGAATTTGCGGCCCGCACTGGGCATGGCTTCGTAAATTGTGACCTGATGCCCGGCCTTTGCCAGCCTTTCTGCCGCCATCAGCCCGGCGGGGCCGGCACCAATAATCATGGCGCTGTTTGCCGGTATGGGGGGGCTGCCAGATGCACTAGGACGGGGCATGAAACGTGCCTTTATCAGTGGGCCGGATAGTGGGCCAGATGAACGGGGTGTGAACCGCGGCTTTTATGACGGTTTCGCTTTGTTTTGGCAATCAGTCGGGATTATTTTGCGTTCTTTATCCCGTGTAATCAGCCCGGCATTATAGTCTTATGCGTGTATCATTAATGGTGACTGCCCCTAAAAGGTTTTTAAGCCTGCCGATATAATCGCCTCAAAGGGGGTTGAAAGCGTTAAATTTGCGCAATTGCACGCCAAACATTGGCAATTTTGTGCCAAGTCGTATAACAAAATTCCAGTGCCTTTGGGCTATTCGAATGGGGGCTGTTTGGCCCGGGCTGCTTCCGACGGGGATTGACGGTTGCGGTGGCCCATAAATCAAAAGACGTTATGTGGAGGAAGAAGATGTTCTCATCGCAGATCCGGCGTGTTGCCCGCGGGGCAATGGCGATTGCGGCGGTTGCCACCCTGTCAACAGCGGTTGCCGGTGTTGCCAGTGCGGCAGAAAAAATCAACATCGCCACCCTGGCCTTTGTTTCCAGCGCACCGCTGTTCATTGCCAAGGAAAAGGGGTATTTCGCCGATGAAGGACTGGATGCGGAACTGACCTTTTTCCGCGCGGCACAGCCGGTGTCGGTTGCCATTGCCTCAGGTG
>JBNKVZ010000311.1:0-1907 GCA_050299455.1 Thalassospira sp. | reverse complement strand
CGGTTTTTCTATAACTCCACGCTGTGGTTTGATCCCAAGGACCCCGATAGCTGGAAGTTTGGTGAAGAAGGCAGCCCGGACGACTGGGCGATGCCAGAAGGTGGTTCCTGGGGCGGGGAAGGCAACGAACCCAACTGGAAAAACCCGGATAGTCCGGCTGAACAGCGGCTTTATTTTGCCGCCCGTGCTGCCGCACGTAAGGCAACCGAAGCCCGCCGGGCCAAAATGGCGCGTGAGGCGGTTAATACCGGCCTGGCCCAGGCTGACCGCACCTCAACCGAATTGGCAGAAATCAATCAGGACATCATTGAAGAACTGGAATCACAAAGTGAGCAGGCCGCTGACGTAAAAACCTTACTCGCGACCCTGCTCAAGGCCTTTCTGCATCAAAGTCGCATCCAGGTGCAGCAACAACAGCAAATGGCACAACTGGTCCGCATTCAGTCCAACATGCTGATGCAGTTCCGTCCGACCGGGGATGGTGGTGAGCAGGAAGGAGGCGACGAATGAGGATCGCCTCTTGGATCAATCTAATTTTTACGCTGAATTTCCTGCAATTTGGCCGTATCAGCCGCCGCCAATTCATCGGTGCGCCAATCGGGCAGATCAAAACACTGATGCGTAAAGATGTTGCGCCTAATCGTTGCACTGCACGCCAGACTTTTGGGAGCGACATTCCCGGCAGCGTTATTGAAAGAGCCGTAAGATCGTCCTGGCTGATCACGCAGCGAAGGACTCCAAACTTTGGATTGTGCAATCCACAGATCGTAGCCCTGCATGATCTCGGCGACATCGTCACGACCTTTAATCGCTTCGCGCATCTCGGCAACGGTGCCTTTCAGAAGACCGGCATCGTAAGCAGCCTTGGCAACCGGAAACACCCGGTTCCATTCGGCCCAGAACTTATCCCGAGTATCCAGTTCTTCCCACATGCGCGCCGCATAGCCGTAGTCGAAAAAATCATCCTGCTTTGCACAGGTTCCGCACGTGTCCCAAGCAGCATGAGCGGGTGCTGCGAAGACAAGAAGGCAAACAATCATGGAATATGACAGCCCGGCAACGCAAACCGCTGTTAGCTGCTTCATGTGCGAGCCGATGCAGCGATATCTGGATGCAGCCGCCGGATATACCGATGCCTTAAGCAATGTGCTGACCACACCAATGGTGGTCATCTTTGGGTCTGTCGTCGCCATTTGGTTTATCGTCCACGGTATCAAGATGGTGATGGCTAAATCCGATCTACGCGGATTCTCGCATGAGTTGTTCTTCATCACAATAGGTGCCGGTCTTTTATCAGGCCAGGGCGCGATACTTGTCAATCTGATCTACAATACCTCGCTTGCCACAATGGGCGGGGCCGCAAGCGTCGTGCTGAAAGCCGCTGCAACCGCAGGCGGTGAAACCAACAATCTGATTAGCAGCGCCGCCAAAGATTATGCCGGCATGACCCAACTGGTTTATGTCGCAGAAATCGGCTTTCGCGCTGTCATCGGCATGGCCTTCGAAGTCTGGTCCGAATTCTCTCTCGGCAATCTGATGGCCGGTGTTTATGGCGTGCTGATCGCCATTCCCTGGCTGTTGCTGATGGTGATCTATTTCAGCCAGATCGCGGTCAGCATTTTCCGCGTCATGATGCTGGCTGCCCTCTCGCCCTATCTGATGATGGGCATCGGTTTTGGCTGGAGCCAGGGCATGGTCATCCAGGCGCTCAAATCCCTGCTGGCCGCCTATATGGTGTTGTTTGGCGCAACCCTTGCCATCGGTCTGGTGCTTTATGCCGTCGCCGCCCTTAACCTTGACGGTTATGTCGATGCCTCGGGCGACCTTCAGGACATGAAAGTGATTGTCCCCGTTGTGCTCGGCTGGATGGGCTTTGCCTTTGTCACCGAGGCCACCGGCATGGCCAA
>JBNKVZ010000310.1:0-2090 GCA_050299455.1 Thalassospira sp. | reverse complement strand
TGCCGTTCTAAACCGTTTTTGCCGTCATCAGACAAGATTGCATTTTGATAGAACCCCCCGGCTTCGTGCCGGGGTTTTCTGCTTTTTGCCACTGAAACCGCTTTTCGATAGCACCCACACCCAAACGGTATTTGCACCCGGTGACGGCTTCAAAACAGCAAGGGTGAACCAGCCATGCTTTCATTGGGAGCCTGAAGAACTGCCGTCCCCAAAAATATTGTCACTCACCTTTATTAAATTCCGCGAGAACGCATTCATCTGATTGCTTCACGCTAAGGTCTTGATGGTTCACAAATCCCATCCGGAACCGGATCATTGAGGTGTTCTGTTACACGCTCAAGTAACTGCCCCTTCTTAGGGCCGGAGCCATAAGTCAGGCCGTATTTTTTGGCCAAGGCATCGCCAAGAAGGGTGCCTGGTTGAGCAAGGTCAGGTGCAGGCTCTCCACATCCCTGAAAAACCAGCATCGGACCATCCGCGTCGGAACCATAAACTGAAAACTCGCCGTTTTTTCCGAAACGAAAGTAATGAAACAGTCGCGTTTCGGGTGACGAGCCTTTCGGGAAATCTTCCGGGGACACCATAAATTCGATTTCATAAGCGCGCCCCGTCTTCCACTCCACCCACGAGAATTGCCAATCTACCGAATAATAAGGTTTGTCCGAAAGCCCGGGTACCACCACACCACTGTAAATGCTGCCGATGGAAGGAGGTATATTCTGTGCACCTGAAAACGCCGCGGACGGAGAATAAAGGCGCGTTCCATTCGCCTGCATCAGATAGATTACCGGCCACCCCGGATAAGCCGTTGGTTCGTCATAACTGATCACAACCGGTTCTGGCTGACGGGACCTATACCACCATTCATACCCGGCAAACACAATGACGCCAGCCAGAAGAACGCCCAAAACAACCTTTGTGATATGCCCCATAATTCCCTCGACCAAATATCCGGGAACGTCCTGAAAATCACCCAATAGATGAAATTAAACCAGATACTGCTCTACTTACTGCAACACAGGATAAATGGCACATTTATGGCTGCAGTATCCAAATCCATTATCTCGCTCTTCCCAAATATACATTCGCAATCTCAAAAGGATCAATTATCACCCACTCAGCACGTGGAGTAAAACCTTGGCCGAGAAGGCCCTGAAGCACCACCCCGTATCAATTCCCTTCCTCGGAAGAAAAGGCATGGCAGCTTCCATCTGGCACGGGATCATTTAAATGATCGGCAATTCGTTCGATAAGCTCGCCCTTCTTAGGGCCGGAGCCATAAGCCAGACCCAACTTTTGCGCCAAATCATCTGCAAGGGATGCCCCGGGCTTTTCAAGTTCCGGGGCGCGTTCGGCGCATCCTTTAAAAAGAAGGACAAAATCATCCTCGCGTGGCGCCCGTTCCAAGCCGCCTTTTTGCAATTCCGCGCCAGGGGTGAGAACCGTCAGCTCGCCATTTTTCCCGATGCGGATGAAATAATGAAAATAGCGGTCCGTGTTTTTTAACACCGGTTTCGCAACAGCACCGTTCCGCCCTAATGCCGGATCCGCCCGTTCTTCAAACGGGATAAATGGCGGGAAATCGTCGGCGACAACGGTAAATTCTGCCCGATAGGCATGGCCGGTTTGCCATTCTATCCAGGAAATGTTCCAGTCGGTTGCCTGATCAGGTGCGTCATTTTTTCCCGGCAGAACAATACCACCGATAATACCGCCGCCATCAGGAGGCATATTGGCCGCACCATATGTCGCAGCAGCAGGAGAAAACAGCTTCTGCCCATTCGCCTGCAACTGATAAATCACCGGCCAACCGCGATAGGCCCCCGGTTCCGTATAGCTGATCCTTACAGGTTTTGGATGTCCATTTTGCACCCAGAATGCGCGGCCACCCAACAAAATGGCTGCGAAAAACCCAATCGCCGATATCAGTTTACGACGTTTCATCGACATTCTTTGCCACACCGCTGATCTCACCGAGGGTTCATAATCGGGAACGCCGTGTTTATACGGCCATCATGGCGGGCAAATGCGATGGTAAAGGGCAAGTTCGCATCCTTGCCGCTGCAATAATGCCCCTCATCAGACATGCT
>JBNKVZ010000309.1:0-2106 GCA_050299455.1 Thalassospira sp. | reverse complement strand
CACACCTGTGATTGACGATACCGCCTTTATCGCGCCCAATGCCACCATCATTGGTGATGTGGAAATCGGCCCGGAAACCGGCATTTGGTTTGGTTGTGTCATTCGCGGGGATGTGCACGAAATCCGTATTGGGGCGCGCACCAATATCCAGGATCTGACAATGGTGCATGTCGCCAAGGGCAAGTTTGGCACCTATATTGGCGATGATGTGACCATTGGTCATTCGGCGGTTATTCATGCCTGCACGTTGGAGGATCGTTCCTTTGTGGGGATGTCGGCAACCGTGATGGATGGCTGTGTGATTGAACAGGGCGCAATGCTGGGGGCGGGTGCCCTTCTGGCACCGGGTAAACGCATTCCGGCAGGCGAATTGTGGGCCGGGGTGCCGGCGCGCAAGGTGCGTGATCTTGCGCAGGAAGAAATTGAATTCTTCAAGGTTTCAGCCGATCGTTACGCCGATCTTGCCACCGAATACCGTACCGATATTGCCTCTGGCAAAGCGATTGTTTCCTTGTCTGACGACAAAGGCTGAGGCATAACGCCTTTTGATCAAAGCGATATCTTTCTTGTTGGGGAAGGTATCGCTTTGTTTATGTGCTGTTTTTAGGGGAGGCTGTTTTAATCGGTCTTTTCCTTAAAGATGTGATTATTCATCGCATTGGGGATCGGAACTTTTCCATGACGCGCTGGCAGGCGAATGGCATTATCGTTTTTGTAGCGTTGATCTGGGGCACAACCTTTGTTGTCCAGCAGACCAGCATGGACAGTATTGGACCGTTCTATTTTACCGGTATCCGGTTTTTACTGGGAACGGTTGCCGTTTTGCCTTTTGCCATGCGTGAAATCTCGCGTCTTTATGTGGCGGGTTACAGGTTTTCGCGCCGCGATCAGGCTGGTTTGCTTGCAACGGGGCTGGCAATGTTTCTGGCCTCCATTTTACAGCAAATCGGCATTATCCACACCACTGTCACCAATGCGGCATTTTTAACGGCGTTTTACGTGCCAACCGTGCCGATTTTGGCCTTGCTGGTCTTTCGCATTGTACCCCATTGGACGGTATGGCCCGGCGGGGTTTTGTGTGTTGTCGGCACCTATATGCTCAGCGGGGGTAATTTATCCGCCCTTGGTCCGGGGGACCTTTGGGTGATGAGCAGTGCTATTTTCTGGGCCTCGCAGGTGGTTCTTGTCGGCATTATGGCGCAACGTACCCGCGCACCGTTAACGGTTGCGATGGTTCAGTTTTTTGTCGCCGGTGTTTTGGGCATCCTTGTCGGCGCCATGACCGAGGATTTCAGCCTTTCATCGGTTTATGGGGCCGGATTTGAAATTTTATATGCCGGGATCATGTCGGCCGGGCTGGCCTTTACCCTGCAATGTGTGGCGCAAAACCATACCCAGGCCGCCGATGCCGCCATTATCATGAGTGCCGAAGCGGTCTTTGCCGCCATTTCCGGGGCGATATTTTTGGGTGAACGTTTAAAGCCGATTGAATATGCCGGTTGCGGCCTGATTTTGGTCGCGATTATTGGTGTGCAATTGATGCCGTTATTGCGCCGTCGGCGTCGTTCGATGGTGGCGTAAGCATAAAGGTGCCGGGCCCTTGCGGGGGTGTTGCGCGCGCTAACTTGCATTGGCAGGCGGCTTTTCCCATGATCGGGCTTGACCTTTATCAAGGAATCGCACAGACAGGGACTGTAGAAAGCAATTCAGAATGATTTGCGGTCGTACAAAGTCTGAAAGTCCCATCATGTATTCCAAGTCCCGTTTATTTCCGCCGTTCTATCCGGTTGCCGCGCGGTTTTTGCGCTTGTCGGCAACCACGCTGGGTTGCGGCCTGTTTGTTGTTGCCCTTGCCGGGGCGACGCATTCCGCTCAGGCTGCCGATAAAACGGCAAGTACGTCCGATCAGCAGGCCGCCACAAGCGGCGATATGCCGTTTAAAACGCGGGCTGAATTGGGGGAATCCCTGTTTTTTGATACCAATCTGTCAAAAAACCGGACCCAGGCCTGTGCCACCTGCCATGACCCGGCAACGGCCTTTCGTGATCCGCGTACAGTTAATGCCAACGGGTCGTTTTCGCTGGGCGATGACGGGGTATCTTTTGG
>JBNKVZ010000308.1:0-2130 GCA_050299455.1 Thalassospira sp. | reverse complement strand
CCCTGGTCGGTGCTGTCCTGAACTGCGACGTTCACGCCGTCCCACCAGGCAACCTGGTAGCCAAATACGTAGCTGCCGAAGCTGGCTGGAACCTCGTATCCTATCGCCGCTTCGACAACCAATGCGTCAGATTGAGTGTCTGAGCAGTCAATGCAAATCCATCCCGGCGCATTCGGGTCAACAAATGTTGCGATATCACCAAACAGGTAGGATGCACCAAAAGAAACCGCGATTGAATTTCCGCTGATAGGGATGGAGCCGTCATAGCGCACAGTCGGACCATATCCGGAGAAATTGTTTTCGATCCCTCTGGTTCCGGCAAGAACATAGTTATCGACTTCTGCATATCTGACACCGCCGAGTATTCTTCCGTCGACCCCGCCAAACGTAAGCGGCGTTCCGACCATCAGATCCAAATAGCGACCGCTGGAGGCCAGACTAGCGTTGTTCAAAGCATCTCCGTTTGACTTGGGGTCCAGAGAAAACCCGCCGATGTTGAGTGCGACATCTACAGGTCCAGCATCAAACCCGGTCATCAGCGATGCCGAGATACCTGCGCCCGGCCCAGAAGGAGTCGAGTCAAAGAAGCCGAGCTGGAAAAGCTGCCATTCCTGCATTGGATCCGCGAATGAATACCCCCCGCGAATTTCGCCGAATGTCTGCGCACCAGCCGCGACACCTATCGACGTTGAAATTGCGGTTGCGAGCAAAAGTTTTGTGACTAATTTCATGAAAATTCCCCTAAACGCTACGTGCAAGTAATAGGCAATAACTCGCCGATTTACGTAACGATAGTAGGAATCCGAAAACTTGGCGCTGAATCTTAAGATTCGTTGCAGAATTGCAAACAAATTACGCAAAAATGTAGAAAAATAGCACTTGTAGTTACTTGAGGAGAGACTGTCCGCCAACGGGATATACTTTTGGTTGAGGTCCGGCGCTGCGAGTTTCATGTAGTGATTCCCCAGGACCGCGTAGCATGCACAAACTGTCCGATTTCGCCGCAACGGCTAGGCCGCTACTGCGACCGTCACGACAGCTGGTATGGGCACATCCCAAATGGGACCACGCCCGTGATTTTCCAAAACTTTTGTGACGACTGCCGCGCGAATGGCAGCCGCATGTTCTGGCGGTTGGGGCCGCAGTAACGCGCCGCCTCTTGCTGTGCCTTCAAGAAAGAAGTCAAAAGGTGCGCCGGGATCGATTACATTCCATTTTGATGCGACCGTCGTCTACCTGAAGTCGGTGAAGCCAGCGGCCTCCAGCGCAGGAAAGGCGATTGCCGGATCGGCGTAGTCATTTGCCCCGGGTCCTGATGGCAATGAAATGTCCGGCGCGCCGTGCTGTGCGATGGCATCGAAAACGTAACCAAGGGCGCCGTCTACCTCGGGTCCACACCAGACTGAAAAAGCTATTCGTCCACCGGGGCGCAGAACACGGCGCGACTCGGCGAGGGCTTTTTGCAGGTCAGGCACATGCGGCATGCCAAACCCGATAGTGATGGCATCAAAAGACGCATCGTCAAAATCCAGCGCCATCGCGTCGCCTTCGACGAAAGATGCCTCCGGTGCTGCGGAGCGTGCTAGCTCTAACTTCGCAGGTGAAAAATCGAGGCCGGTTGTCTGAGCCCCGGCCGCAACCAATGCGGTGGTAACGTTGCCATGTCCACAGCATAGGTCGAGGGCCTTGATCCCAGGTTTGGCGGCAACCGCCTTAACCAGATACGGCACCACCATATCTGAAGCTTTGGAAAAGGCGCGCGCATAGGATTTCGCGACATTTTCGTCGGCCCACTCACGTTTTTCTAACGCGGCGAAAGTATCCGGTTTTAGGCGTTTTGGCACGTAGTCTTCCGATCAATTTATGTTCGTCGTTGATGTGGTGACGACGACTGTATTTGCCTCTTTTAGCCCAAGGAACCATGGCGCATGTGCCAATGCCCGGTTGGTTACGTCTGCGATAACATAATCAGGTTCAGATGTTTCGACCGTGATGGCAATACGGGATTCCAACGGGCTCGCATCGCCGCCACCCAACGCAAAAATGGCGAGGTCATCACAATCCACCTCAATCTGCACATCAACAGCGCGAACGTCCAAACCCTCGCGTGCCGCGGTCATTTTGATGGCG
>JBNKVZ010000307.1:0-2136 GCA_050299455.1 Thalassospira sp. | reverse complement strand
GGTGCCGATATTGCCGCCGTCAGTGCCACCAGCATGCGCGAGGCCTTTGTTGCCTTTGACCGCGACGGCCGCGAAATTTGGGCCTGCGCCAATGTCGATGGTCGCGCGGTTGATCAGGTCCGTCAGCTTAAAAACGATTTTCCGGGGGTCGAGCAGGACCTGTATAATCAGACCGGTCAAACCTTTGCGCTTGGGGCCTTGCCGCGCCTTTTATGGTTGCGCCAGCAAATGCCCGATGTTTACGACCGGATTGATAAAATATGTATGCTGTCGGACTGGGTGGTTGCGCGCCTGTCGGGGGTGATTGCCTCTGATCCGTCCAATGCCGGTACCACCGGTATTTTCGGTCTGCGCGAACGCGACTGGCTGCCCTCGGCCATGTCGCGCTTGGGGTTGCGCGATGATATTTTTCCGCCCGCCTGCGAAACCGGCACGGCGGTGGGCACTGTTACGGCAAAGGCCAGTGCCGAAACCGGCCTTTCAACCGATGTGACGGTTGTGGTCGGCGGTGGCGATTGTCAGATGGGCACCGTTGGGCTGGGTGTCACCGCGATTGGCGATTGCGCGGTCATGGGGGGTACCTTCTGGCAGCAAATCGTTAATGTCGAATCCTCCTTGATCGATCCGGAAATGAATGTGCGGATCAATCCGCATGTGATTACCGGGTTAAACCAGGCCGAAGCGATCAGTTTCTTTGTTGGCGCGGTGATGCGCTGGTTCCGCGACACCTTTGGTCAGGAAGAACTCGCCCTTGTTGATGATCCCGGTCAGGCCTATACGCTGCTGGAGCAAAAATCGGCCAATGGTCCGCTGGGCTCCTATGGGGTGATCCCGATCTTTTCCGATGTCATGCGCTATGGGGCCTGGTATCACGCGGCCCCCTCTTTCCTTAATCTCAGCCTCGATCCGGATAAATCCGGCAAGGCCGTGCTGTTTCGGGCATTGCAGGAGAATGCCTGCGTGGTTGCGGCGCGTAACCTCAAATCGATCTTTGATCTTGCCGGTACGGTGCCCGATCATATCGTTTTTGCCGCCGGGGCGGCCAAAAGCCCGCATTGGGCGCAAATGCTGGCCGATGTCACCGGGCTGGTTGTTAAAACCCCCAAGGTCAAGGAGGCAACCGCCCTTGGCTGCGCCAGTGCCGCCGCTGTAGGGGGCGGGTTTTACAAGGACCTCGCTGCCCTTGGCCGCGAATGGGTGAACTGGGACCGTTCCTTTGAACCCGATCTGGCTTTGAAATCCTCTTACGACGCCCTTGGCGATCGCTGGGCTGCCGCCTATGCCGCACAGCTGGCTCTGGTTGACCAGGATGTCACGACGTCGATGTGGAAGGCACCAGGGCTCTAGGTCCGCCTTCTTCTTATCGTCTGGAAATTAATCTTCATAACCACAGGAAACACCATGCTCGTACAAATGGTTCATATTGATGTCAAAGAAGGCCATGTCGATGAATTCATCGAAGCCTTCCGGATCAACTACGAAGGCTCTCGTAAAGAAGAGGGCAATTTGCGCTTTGATGTTCTGCGCGATCCCGAAAATGCGCATAAATTTACCATCTATGAAGTCTTCCGCGATGATGCGGCGCTCGATGTCCATCGCAATACCCCGCATTACAAGGAATGTGTCCGCCGGATCGATCCGATCATCAACGGCCCACGCACCAAAACCTATTATAATGCCGAGATGGCCGATTATCTCTGATCGGCCCGTCTCTCATATATATACCAAAAGGCCCTTGCCGTTCTCCACGGCAGGGCCTTTTTCGGTTTATCGACGCCAACAAGGCGGGCTGGCCCGCTATTCTGCCGGCGTGTTTTTCCTTCATTGCTTTATTTGCGGGGCATGTGGTTGGGCCGGTTGGAAAATCCACAAAGTAGCGCGATAAAAAACGGCAGAATTCCGCCGTTTTTATAAAAAATCACAATTTCTTCAAAAAAGGTGTTTACAGGTTGCCGCTAGGCCCCTATAACCCGCCTCCACCGACGGGGTGCGGCGCTACGAACTACGGCGACGCGGACTGATCGGGGCGGGGATTTCCCCGGAGTTCTTTGACATTGTATATCAGTAGGAAGGGATGCGCGGGCGGCGTTATGGCGTTTAAGTCTGTGCATCCTGGAGACGACGGACTGATTTGAG
>JBNKVZ010000306.1:0-2152 GCA_050299455.1 Thalassospira sp. | reverse complement strand
GCATTGGTACCGTCCTTCAGCGCCGTTTTCACATTGGGCAGAACGACATTGATCGGCAAACTGGGAAAATCGGAACGCATAAAACCCCGTGACATAAAGGTAAATCAGGCTGTGCGTGTTATTGGCTATTCCAGGCCCTGTTGCAAGCCCGCGAACAAAACCCAAGTGTGCGATACAGGGTCATGGCCGGGCCGCTAACAAAAAACCACGTTCCCCACTTATACGTTGCAGGGTTTTAAGGCCGCGTGTCAGGCCATAAAGCCGTTCCATATCGCCACTTTGCCGGGCAAGTCGTGCGGCCTGACGCGTGGTTTGATAAAGCGCGATAAAATCATCCTGCGCCATCTCATGCAACCGGGCTTCCTTATTTGCCCGGTGCGGGTCAGGATGGTCAAAACACAGCGGTTGCAAATCCACAGTCACGCCTGCTGGCCCTCACTTGCTTCGGTGTCCAGTATAATCGAGACCGCCCACACCATCCATGCCTGCGTCCAGCGCATAAAAACCCGTTTATCTTTGCCCAGGCGCCCTATACCGGCATAAAAAACACCACGTTTTTCATCAAACAAATGCGTCATGGCAAACCGCGCCACGCGCGCCACCCCGGCTTTGTCGCCAAAACGATGCAGGGTTGCGATAGACTGGGCAACCGCATGGCTATCAAGATATCCGCTTGTCCCGGCAAAACTGCGCGGAATGCCCGCATCATCAAAGCAGCTCTGCCGGTAAAACTGCCACCCCCGATCCATCGCCGATGTCACATCAATCGCGCAGTTGCCAGAGCGATGAAACCGATGCAGCAAATCAAGGATATAGCCGGTATGAAAGCCATCAATAAACTGATGATGAGGGCGCGTGCCATAGGCCCAACTGCCATCGGGCTGCTGCTGGTCAATCACGCGCTGTAACGCCGGTACACTTGCTTCATTGTCCGGGCGTAACTGCGCCAAAATCCAGGCGCACCACAGGCTGACATTATGAATTTCGGCATCACTTTGCGTGATATAGGCAAAATGCCCTTCATCAACAGCCCCGCCGCGCCCGCGTCCGTGCCCACGTCCACGTCCACGCCAAAGGTCGCGTTGCAAAAACCTTGCTGCCGCCTGCAGGGCCGGATGATCGGGCGGTAATTTACCACCGCGCAACAGGCCATCCACCACAAAACAGGTCACAATGGCGTTGGATTGCCCGCGCCCGGCATAAAAGGCCCGTGCCTGCCAGGCAAAGGGATATCCCCACCCGCCATCCGCATTTTGCAAAGCCAGCAATTGGCAGGTTAGATCCTGTGCCAGGGCAAAGCCGTCAAAATCCGCCCGCCCCTGCCAGTCACAAACCGGCAAACCTGCACCCGCGCCAAGCAACAAGGCCAGCGTTTTAGGGTTAAGCAAGGGCGGCATCCCGGCGCACTTACGCACAAGATGCGGCGCATGTTTCATCGCCTGCAACCAGGCCAGCCGGACCAATCGCGCAGATGTGAAGGGCGAAGCGGCAAAATACCGGCTTTCCAGCCCATCAAACGGGTCCGCCCCTTCATAATCATGCCGGGCCATAAAATGCCAGACCCGGTCGCGCATATCGCGCAACGCCCGATATTCCGCCAAAGATAACAGGGAGGCGGGCAAAACAGGGTCACGCATCATTCGCCGCCATCATCATTTCCGCAACCCGGCACTGCCAGGCCACCCCGGCGGCAATGCCGCTTGCCAACAGATAATGGCCGTAAGACAGGGTATTATCGGTGACCATCGTCACCATCACCGCCAGCAAAATCGCCATCGCCAAAGGTGACAAACGCACCAGCCACATCATCATGCCCCATCCCGCAAGCCATAACCCGGCCCCCACCAGGCCGGTTTCATAAAGCATATGAAAATGGTCATTATGCAAGGCACCAAATGAAGCCGCTGATTGCAGTTTTTGCAACTGGCCTTCAATCGCCCCGACACCAAAGCCCAGCCAGCGCTGGCTTGCTGTACCGTCCTGCCATTGTTGCCAAAATATCTGCCAATAGGCGAGCCTGCCACTGGCATGGGTAAATAAAATACGCGGCAAATAATCGGCAACAAACCACAATCCCGCCCCGGCCAACGGCAGGCCCCACAGCCATGTGCGCGCATGGTGCAGGCGAATACGCGCAAAAAAAACCATCCCC
>JBNKVZ010000305.1:0-2153 GCA_050299455.1 Thalassospira sp. | reverse complement strand
TACCGCTGCGTCGCTCGCCTTGGGATACGGTATCAGAATAATCCTCTGCTTCTTCCAACTCATTGATCTCGCCCAATGATGAAGCATGTGTGGGGCGCGGGCGATCCTTGCCCACATTCACCAAGGCCCCGGTAAAGGCCTCCAATGTTGCTGCCAATACCTGATCAAAGGCCAAATCGGTTACGGCACACCCATGGAAAAAGAAAAACGCATCATTCGCCAGGCCCCCGCGCCAGCGGCGAAACTGGTCGGACTGGCGGCGCAGACATGCGGCATCAAGCATGGATGCACCCAGCGCCATGCCATCATGGCAGGCGCGCGCAAACACATGAACTGTCTGGATATTTTCACGCTGTGTCAGGACATTGCCCATCACGGCAATGCCATCCTGCGTGCCACCAATCATGAAAATTTCGGCAATACCGGCATATCGCCAAATAATGGCTTCGATATTCGCTAATGACTGGTCGATAAAAACAATACAGGCGGCACGTCCGTGACGTGCCCCAAAGCCAACCTTGCGCACCGTTTCCGACAACCTCCCTACAGGAGAGTTCTGCCAGAAATTAACGGCATAATTTCCGTTCGTCATAGATGCCCCCTACCTGTGGTCATCATGCGTTATGATAAATGCCCCAATGTCGCGCCTTCATGTGCCCGACTTTTATATTGTTTACAAAATATATGTACCGAAAACGATGCGACTCGTCCAGTTCCAATGCCTCCCTCCCAAGGGGGAGGCCCCTATCCCCGCCCCGGAAAGACATTATACTTTCGTCAAAGACAGCAGGCCCATTGCACAAAACCGGCCTGTATTTCAGGCCTCAATTGCGTGCTCTGCCCGCATTTCCAGAAGTTTCACGACGGTATATAAAACCTGATTGGCCGGTGTTGGCACGCCAAACTCGCCGCCCTTGCGCACGATATAACCATTCAGATAGTCAATCTCGCTGGGTTTGCCGCGCATCAGGTCCTGTGCGGTGGACGAATATTGTGCCGGCATGGTTTGGATAATGCCAATCACCGCTGCCTGAATATCGCCGGGCACCGCCACACCGATGCGATCGGCCACAGCCAGGCATTCCGCCACGACATTTTCGATCACCGTCATCACGCCTTCGCCTTTGGCCAGTTCGCCATAAGGCAGGTGCGAAACCGCAGACAGCGCGTTATAGGCACAATTCAAAATCATTTTAGCCCATAAGGCACCCGCTGCATTTTCGGAAACATCGACCGGAATCCCCACCGGGCGAAAGGTATCAGCAATCCTGTCGCTTTGCGCGCCCGGTCCGATCACAAGTTCCCCCCGGCCAAAATGCGCGACATGCCCGTCCCCGGCCATGCCAACCGCAACATACACCACGGCAGGAAGCACCGCGCGCCCGATCTCCGCTGAAAGACGTTCGGCATTATCCACCCCGTTCTGAAGGCTTAAAACCACAGCATCGGGGGCAAGATGCGGCGCGATGGCAGCACCGGCACTTTGCGTGTCGGTCGATTTTACACAAAACAAAACAATATCCGCCCCGGCCACTGCCGCCGGGTCAATACTGGCGGCAAGCGGAACCTTTGACACAGTACCGGCACTTTCAAAAACAAGACCATCTTTATTAATGGCCTGCACATGGCGCGGACGACCGATCAGCACAACCTCATGTCCATGCTGTGCCAGTTTGGCACCATAATAACAGCCAACCGCACCGGCCCCCATTACCGCGATCTTCATCCTGCTTTCCTCGCCTGTTTCGAAATTTTATTCATCATGATGCGATATGATATCGCACCGTCTTACATCGCCCGGGCTGGCCCAAAGGGCCTTCGCCCTTGGTGGGCATCGCCAAATTGGCATCAGCCAATCAGCCAAACCCCGCAGACAGGGTTTCCTCGCCGATCCCAAATGATCGCTATTTTCGCCATCCCGGTTTTAACCGTGCAGCATTTTCAGCATCAAACGTCACCCGGCCCACAGGAACAGCGTCACCAATGGCTTCTTCCAGGCGGCTATAATCTTCGTCACTAAAGCCACCGGCCAACTCGATCAACTGTATGCCCTCGGCCACCATCGCCATGGCTTCGGCAACCAGGGCATCAATATCGCCACTGGCAAATATTGTTGACGTAAAGCCATCTCCGGGAAGGGTTGTTCGCAAACC
>JBNKVZ010000304.1:0-2198 GCA_050299455.1 Thalassospira sp. | reverse complement strand
GCGCGGCAGAAAGCCCAAAATCGGTATCACTGGTTGCTGCCTGGCTTCGCATGATCAAGCGATCAAAACGGTTCGACAGGGTAAGGGTTGAGGAAAGTTCGATAATATTGTTGTCGCGGCGAAGCTGCCCGCCATCCGTAAACCGCATACGCAGGCTGGTTTGCGCCCGGCCCCAGCCGGGGCGGCCCAGCGCAATGCCACCATCACCATCCGACCAGACATTAAACCCCCGCTCTCGACAAATGCGGTCGAGCACCTGCGAAACGCTCTCGCCTTGTTCCACCTTGATTTTATCAAACGCCGCCCCGGTATCGACAAGGGCGCGGACGGCAATCCCAAACGGTTTGCACAGCACCCTTGCCGCTTCCAACAGGGTTAGCTTGCGCAATTCCCCGCCCGGCACAATCGCCGAACAATCGACCAGATCGCCGGCATTGGATCGCCCCGAAAGCCGAACGCCTTCCTGATCGGGCACGGTTGAAATATCGATTGTTTCGATATGGCCGGTCAGGATGGTTTCTTTGCCATAGCGAACAACCGCCTTTAAGGCGTCGCCCTGATCAGGGCGAAATTCAGTGGCGGTCACGGCAAAAGTATCGGCAATATCGTCGATGGACAGGTTGATGGCGCATTTTTGCCAATCGTCATAAATCACGCCATCTAGCTGGATTTCCGGCTTTTCATCATTCATCAAGAACCTCGATCACGGTGCCACCCGCAATCTGGTTGGGGTGCTTGGTGCCGTTGCGGGCGATAATTTCGTTAGCGCGTGTGGCATCGCCATAAAGGCGGTGCGCGGTGACAAAGGCCGGTTCGCTGCGCCAGGGTGTATCGCTAATCACCCGCGCCTTGCCTGATCCCTCGGACTGGGTATGTTCAATCACGGCGGGGCGCAAATCGGCCAGAGCGGCAAAAACACCGTTATCAGCCTGCCCGGGGTCAATACCCCCGGCCCGGTCCATTTCGGCGTCAATCACGCCAACAAACTTTTCGGCAATGTCGCGTGCCTGATTATATGAAACGAAACTGTATTTCGGCAGCAATTCAGCCGCCGCCGAAATCGCCGTACGCCGCACCAAACTACCGATTGCCGATGTGTTGGTTGCCTCAATAATCCGCGTGCCTGTTACCGCAGGGGCGGACGATACCAGGCCGTCATAACCCCCCAGCGACAGGAAGCCATTCAAGCCATCGTCAAGGTCTGGCACACCTCCCGAAAGCATGGAAAAACCGACTTGCAAGCCATCGGCGATGTCAACACCCCCGCCCGAAATGGCGGTTAAACCGACCGACCCGATTTTTTCGATCGCGTCGGACATGGTGGATGTCACACCCAGCGCCGTAAAAACCTGCCCGCCCACCTGGTCGGTCACAATGGCAATCGCATTTGCCGCCCCTTGCCGCACAAAACCCAGCATGCCATCACTGACATAGGACCGGATAAAGGCGTTTTTCGCCGCCAAGGCCAAAGCCGATGACCGCTTGGAAAGGGTGGATGATGTATCAACCAGCCCCCGGGTAAAGCCGCGCTCCTCGTTTTCATCAACTTCCTCGAACGTGATGGCAAATTGTGCCACCCCGCCCTGATCAAAAGACTGGGTTTCACGGTAATCCGTGACCTTAACCCAGCGTTCGGCATTGACCCCACCAAACGGGTCAACAAAGGTGCCGGGGCCGGGTTTTTCAAGCGCGGCAAGCATCCGGTCACGGGCGCTAAACCCGTCCGATGCCATGACCAGCGCATTGATATTATACACCCGGACTTTCCGGCCAAGATCCTGCGATTGCGCATCGTCACGGTTGGGCCGCTCGACCGTCGGGCCACGGCGACCAGACCCGCGCGAGCGATCGCGCACGACAAAAGGCACCCCGCGAAAGCTGCCTTCGCGCAGTTCATCATCAAACATGGTGATTACATTCCTGAAATGGGCGCCCCTACGGAGCGAAGCTGTTCCAACCCGCCCGCTGCAAAACCAGCATCAGACTGCTTTTCGCTTTCCAGCAAATGCGTCACATACCAGCTTTTAAGCGGGCCTTTTTTCGATGACGCCATTGCGGCTTCCAGTTCCTGCAGAAAATAGGCCCGCAGGCGCTTGTCGCTTAGATGCTGTACCGTTTCCCCGAACTTCCAGCGTGGCGCGATTTTCACGCTGTCATTCACTGTATAAAGCAGCGAAATCGGCGTGCGCTTTTTCTTG
>JBNKVZ010000303.1:0-2236 GCA_050299455.1 Thalassospira sp. | reverse complement strand
GTTGAGGTGGAAAATCCCGGTCTGCGACTTCTGCCTGGAATGTATGTTCGTGCGCGTTTGCCACGCGGTGTTATTTCGCATGCGCTGTTGGTGCCAGAGGATGCCGTTGTCCACAAAGGTGGCGGAAAGGCCCAGCTTGTTGTTGTGAATCCTCATGGGCGGGCGAAACGGCGAGATGTGGTTCTTGGTGAAACCATCGGGGGGCAGTTTGAGGTGACGTCGGGCCTGAAAGCGGGCGAGGTCATTGTCATTCGCGGACAGGATCGCCTGCAGGACGGAATGATGGTCACCCCGTTTGCCGAAGCCTCCCAGGATGGTGCGTCAGTACCCGGTCGTTTGTAAGGGGCTGATCATATGCCACAATTTTTTATCGATCGCCCGGTTTTTGCCTGGGTGATCGCGATTTTTATCGCGTTAGCGGGCATTGTCGCAATTCCACAGCTTCCGGTGGCGCGGTTTCCTGTTATTGCACCACCAAGCATCAGTATCTTTGCCACCTATACCGGCGCGACCGTGCAAACCGTGAATGACAGCGTGATTGCCCCGATCGAGAAGGAACTCTCGAGTGTTAAGAATGTGCTTTATTATGAATCGACCGCCGATGCCACGGGGGCGGCCAATATCACCGTAACGTTCAAACCCGGAACGGATGCCGAACTGGCGCAGGTTGATGTGCAGAACCGCCTGAAAAATGCCGAACCGAGTTTGCCCGCAGCCGTGCGCCGCAGCGGCGTTAGTGTTGAAGCCGCAGAGTCCGGGTTTCTGATGGTGGTCGCGTTAAAGTCGCGAAGCGGGAATACCAGCGAGCTTGCCCTGGGCGACTATTTGACCCGCAATATCAGCCAGGAACTCAAACGTTTGCCCGGTGTCGGCCGTGTCCAGCAATTTGGGTCGGAACGGGCCATGCGCGTTTGGGTGGATCCGGCAAAACTTGCGGCCTACAACCTGAGCATGGCCGATGTCACCGATGCAATCACGCGTGAAAACGCACAGGTTTCTCCCGGTCGGGTCGGCGATGAGCCCACAGTGCCGGGGACAAAAGTATTTACCCCGCTAACCGTGCAAGGCCAATTGAAGACACCAGAAGAATTTGCCGCCATTCCGTTGCGGGCAAAGTCAGACGGTGCGCGTCTTCTTTTGTCGGATGTGGCGCGGGTGGAGCTTGGGGCGCAAAGCCTGGCATTTAGCGTGAGCAGCAATGGCAAACCGGCGGCAGCCGCGGCCATTCAGATGGCGCCGGGTGCTAATGCGGTGAGCACCGCCGCGGCAATCAAAACGCGCCTGGCCGAGCTGCGACCCTCAATGCCAAAAGATATGGATGTCACGATTTCCTATAACACAGCCCCTTTTGTCAAGGTGTCGATCACCAAGGTTGTCCAGACGCTGATTGAAGCGATGGTGCTGGTCTTTTTGGTGATTTTGCTGTTCTTGCAAAATATCCGCTATACGCTGATCCCGACGATTGTGGCACCGATCGCGTTGCTCGGCACGTTCGCCGTCATGATGGCGGCTGGCTATTCGATCAATGTGTTGACCATGTTTGGCATGGTGCTGGCCATCGGCATTATTGTTGATGATGCCATTGTTGTTGTCGAGAATGTCGAACGGATCATGTCCCACCAGGGGGTGTCGCCAAGGGATGCCACGCGCCAGGCGATGCGCGAGATATCGGGTGCCATTGTTGGGATTACGTTGGTTCTGGTGGCGGTTTTCATTCCGATGGGGTTGGCGTCCGGGTCGGTTGGTGCAATTTATCGCCAGTTCACCATGTCGATGGCGGTTTCGATCCTTTTTTCCGCCTTTCTTGCGCTTACTCTGACACCGGCACTTTGCGCCACCATCCTTAAACCCGGGCAGGGACATGCCAATAAAGGGTTCTTTGGCTGGTTTAACCGCAAGTTTGATGCCCTGACGGCACGCTATACCCGCATGGTTGGCCGGATTTTGCGCAAAGGGGCGAGGATGATGGTCATCTATGTGGTGTTGCTTGTGGTCGTGGGGGTTGGATATTCGCAAGTGCCAACCTCGTTCGTGCCCGAGGAGGATCAGGGGAACTTTATGGCCATGTTTGAACTGCCGGCAGGGGCAACGGCAGAACGGACGCGCGAGATCGTGGCGCAATACGAAGCCTATACGGCGTCTCGTCCCGATATTGTCGAAAGCCTCGTGATCCTGGGGTTTGGCTTTTCAGGATCGGGCCCTAATGCGGCACAGGCCTTTACCAGTTTGAAAGATT
>JBNKVZ010000302.1:0-2351 GCA_050299455.1 Thalassospira sp. | reverse complement strand
TGGCAGGCGGCGTGCGCCCGGAAGGCGTGGCATGTGAGGATGGTTATTTCCTGCGGCCGACCGTTTTGGGCAATGTGCGCAATGATATGAATATTGCCCGCGAGGAAATTTTTGGCCCGGTGGTGTCGGTCATTCCGTTTGATGATGAGGCCGAGGCCGTGGCAATCGCCAATGACAGCAAATTTGGCCTGGCCGGGGCGGTTTGGACCCAGTCGGTGGACCGTGCCCATCGGGTTGCGGCCCATGTCCGCGCCGGGACCTTCTGGATCAACAGTTACAAGACGATCAATGTCATGTCGCCCTTTGGCGGGTTTGGCGCCAGTGGCTATGGCCGGTCCAGCGGCAAGGAAGGGTTGATGGAATATATGCAGCCCAAAAGCGTCTGGACGGAAACGGCGGCCAATCCGCCCGCTGCATTTGGCTATGCCCCCGAATAATTGCGCCCTGCCGCTTTATTCGCATTTCTAACGCCAAAGGGCCGCATCCTAGGATGCGGCCCTTTGAGCATTTATCTGCCTTAACGGCTTACATATTGGGGTAGTTCGGGCCGTCGCCGCCTTCGGGCACCACCCAAACGATGTTTTGGGTCGGGTCCTTGATGTCGCAGGTTTTGCAATGCACGCAGTTCTGCGCATTGATTTGCAGGCGCTGGCCGCCTTTATCCACATCCTCGACAAATTCATAAACCCCGGCCGGGCAATAGCGGGCCTCCGGCCCGGCAAATTTGGCAAGGTTCACATCTACCGGTACGCTGGCATCTTTCAATGTTAGGTGGATCGGTTCATCTTCCCGGTGATTGGTACTGGAAAGGAAAACCGATGACAGCTTGTCAAAGCTGACTTTGTTATCAGGCTTGGGATAGTTGATTTTCGGCATATCTGCCGCCGGTTTCAGGCAGGAATGGTCGGCATGGTTTTTAAAGGTCCAGGGGGCCTTGCCACCAAAGACATAGGTATCCACCGCGCTATAGACCATACCCCCCCAGAAACCCCATTTGGCAAAGCTGGGGCGGATATTGCGGACCTTGTGAAGTTCCGGGTAAATCCAGCTGTTTTCAACACCCTTGGGATAAGCATCCAGCACCGGTGCCGGGTTATCGCTGGTCAGTTGTTCAAAGGCGGCTTCGGCGGCCAGCATGCCGGTTTTCATCGCCGTATGTGACCCCTTGATTTTGGGCACATTCATAAAGCCGGCCGAACAGCCAATGATGCAGCCGCCGGGGAAAACCAGATCGGGCAGGGATTGAAAACCGCCTTCATTGAGCGCGCGTGCGCCATAGGAAATGCGCCGGCCATTTTCAAAAATCTTGCGAACTTCCGGGTGCGTTTTGAAACGCTGGAATTCGTCAAACGGGCTGAGATGCGGGTTTTCGTAATCCAGACCAATCACAAAACCAACAGCAACCTGGTTATTATCCAGATGATAGAGGAACGACCCGCCATAGGTTTTCGAATCGAGCGGCCAGCCAACCGTATGCTGAATGGTGCCTTCCTTGTGAACGGCCGGGTCAACCTCCCACAATTCCTTGATGCCAATGCCATAGGTTTGCGGGTCGGCATTTTTCCGCAAATCGAACTTTCTGATCAGCTGTTCGGACAATGATCCCCGGCAGCCTTCGGCAAAGAAGGTATATTTGGCATGAAGTTCCATGCCCGGTTCGTGGTTGGGGCCGGGTGATCCGTCGCGCATCAGGCCCATATCGCCCGTGGCAATACCCTTGACCGATCCATCCTCGTGAAACAGCACTTCGGCGGCGGCAAAACCGGGATAAACCTCAACCCCCAGGGCCTCGGCCTGTTCGCCCAGCCAGCGGCAAACATTACCAAGGCTGACAATATAATTGCCATCATTGTGCATTTGCGGCGGGGTGGGCAGTTTGCGTGCCCCCGTTTCGCTCAGCATCAGGAACTGGTCTTCGGTGGCGGCAACATTCAAGGGGGCGCCGCGGTCCTGCCAGTCGGGGAAAAGCTCGTTTATCGCGCGGGGTTCAACAACTGCCCCCGACAGGGTATGGGCGCCAACTTCGGAACCCTTTTCCACCACGCAAACCGTGATTTCCTTTTCCTGTTCCTGGGCGAGTTGCATTAGGCGGATGGCAGCGGCAAGGCCCGAAACGCCTGCACCAACGACCACCACGTCAAATTCCATGGATTCCCGTTCCATCTCGTCTCTCTCCTTTGTCGCAGCGGTGGCTTTTTGCCATTTGTTTGCTGCGGCGGTATCTTCATGATCGGGGTCTCGCCCAAGCCCCGTGTTGCACTTCCTGTTTAATCGGGGAATCTATACCGATTAAACCCTCGTTTGTATATGGCACAACGCGCTTAAACTCGTTAAAGTCCTGTCAGCCGGGT
>JBNKVZ010000301.1:0-2354 GCA_050299455.1 Thalassospira sp. | reverse complement strand
CCTCGAAAGTGCCAAAGGATTTTGCTGGCAATGACTGGGCCCTGTTCCAGACCTTTGCCAGCATGCCGCTGGTCACCATGGTCCGCTTCGGCCAGTGGGAGAGCGTGCTGGCCGAACCCAAACCGCCGGTAAAATGGCGTTACATGACCGGCATCTGGCACTATGCCCGCGGAATGGCTTTTACGCATATACAACAACCGGATTCAGCCGCCAGGGAACTGGGAATGATCCAAGCCATTGCCCGCGACGCCAAGAGCAAGCAGGAGATGATCGGCTTCAGCGATACGCCGGCCTTGCTGACCATTGCCAGTGAAGTGTTGGCGGGCGAAATGGCGGCCAAGCAAAAACGTTTCAAAGTTGCGATCAGCCACCTGGAACGGGCTGTGGAGCTTGAAGACGGACTCTTGTATAACGAACCAACAGACTGGTACTATCCGGTGCGGCATACCTTGGGTGCCGTGTTGCTCGAAGCTGGACAGCCGGAAAAGGCCGAGGCGGTTTACCGACAGGACTTGAAAAGATATCGTGATAATGGTTACTCCCTTTACGGACTGTGGCAAAGTGTAAAAGCCCAAGGGCGCAATGCCGAAGCTGCCAGCATCGAGACGCGGTATCGGCAGGCATGGTCCCAGGCCGATGTGAAACTGGCTTCATCGAGATTCTGAGACATTACGGAACCGGCGGGTCGATCCCCAGGCTGCAAATGACAGGACGGACCGGATATCGGCCCGCCGGTGGTTCACCGGTTTCAGGGAAATCAAGCCAAGGACGCAATCAATCGAGCCCCGTTCCATGCCGTCGCAATCCGAGGTAGAAAGGTCTGCTCTTGACTCAATTGCAGAACCATTACGCGCAAAGGGAAGAATATTTGTCCCTCATCGCCTTAAAATCCGTACACGTCCCCCTAAAATAACTCAATGCATTGAACGCAAATGCAACAACCATACATTGACGAAAGGCAGAAAACTCGCCGCAGTGCCAATGCAAAATGCCAGCAGAAGCTTTTCGCGATCAAGGTCGCCGATCGCCGAAGAAAAATGCACTGCGAGAATGCCCAAAGGCAGATAGAGCAGGGTCCCGGTAATCATTCCCGGCATATATTTCATATGAATTACGGCATAGATAAGGTGAAAGAAGCCATTGCCGAAATTGACGAAAAGGAGTGCAAAACCGACCCAGAGAATTCTTGTGCCCAACCACCCGATGAGGCAGAAGACGGTTGTCAGCACAAAAGCATTGAGGATTTCCAGGGATGTTTTCGATGGCACCAGTACAGACGCCTGCGGTATGCCGAACACCGCGACGAAGGCCTCGCGAAAGTGTCCCGGAAATCCATACTCCTCAAACTGATGAAGCCCTACGGCCGTCATGTGGAAATACAGAAACCAATGAAAATATGGCTTTTCAGAAAACTTGCCTCGCTTTCGCCACGCAATCGTTGCAAACACTGTCGCGATGTACAAGCTGAACAGCGGTATGATTCTCATAAGCCAATCCTTGTATCGACAAATTATCTTGTTGAATTTTAAGGAGGATGCGCCGGTGAATTTGCCGGCACTCGGCGGCCATTATGTTTGCGTGCTGTCGAGAAAACGAGAAACCCGCAAACCATATCAGGAGAATAGGTTTATGCTGATATCCATGTCGAACGTAACGAAGTGTTATGCCTTGGGGGAGATACCGGTCAAGGCGGTGGACGGGGTGGACCTGACGGTTGAAAAAGGCGAGTTCATCGGCATCTGGGGACCGTCCGGATCGGGCAAAACCACCCTGTTGAATCTCATGGGCGCCATGGACCGTCCGACGACAGGGAAGATCGAGGTCAACGGCCTGGACCTGGGCCGATTGACAGACAATCAGGGCCCCGAATTGCGCAATCGCTTCATTGGGTTCATTTTCCAGCGCTACAACCTCATCCCGGTTCTATCGGCAATTGAAAATGTCATGCTCCCCCTGCAAATCACTAAACAGCCCATGGATAGCAATTGGGGACTCGGAATCGAACCTGAGAAACCCGTCAAGACGCCAATGAACGCAATATGCCCGCCGATGCGGCACGCGTTGATCGACTGCGGCAGCGTGTCCGGACCGCCCACTTCGATGACATGATCGACGCCGCGTCCGTCGGTCCGGTCTAAAACCTGAACTTTCTGCGCTAACCGCCCAACCCCAAAAAACACAAAGGCCCGCCGGAAAATGCGGTCGGCTTTTGGCAATCGCCGTTTCTTCCAAGGGTTCCGGCTCTCAGGCGCGCACCTCCTCCTTGACGCCGACCACGATTTTATACAATAGGGTCAGCACCAGCGCGCCAATGGCGTAGGCGGCCAGGGTGATCCCGATCTCGGGCGGCGTGG
>JBNKVZ010000300.1:0-2380 GCA_050299455.1 Thalassospira sp. | reverse complement strand
GGCTTCGCGTACAAGGCGAAATTCATAATATTCAAGGTAACACAAACCACCATGAATAAGTTTGGTACTGGCCGAGGACGTGGCAGAGGCCAGGTCATTTTTTTCGCACAAAAAGACCTTTAAGCCGCGTCCGGCAGCATCACGCGCAATACCTGCACCATTGATGCCGCCGCCAATGATGGCAACGTCGTATGTATCTGAAGTGAGCAACCGAATTCCTCCCTGATTGCCCGATTATTGACGGCTGGTGTTAGCTGTCGTTCTTTATTTTCACAAACGTTACAAACTCGCGAAATTAAACGCAAGCGAAAATGTTTCATTCGCGAAATTTTCGGGTTCTTTCGGGAAGAGTTCTTGTGCAAGCTGTTGGGATTGCTTTGTTTTTGGACTTTTAAAAATATGAAATTCTTATCCATTCACGGCCTGAAACAGCCGCCAGGCAGCGAAAAAATGCTGGAATCGTTGGAAAATGAAAATATCTGAGGGCGGCGCCTTTTCTGTTTTGTGTGCAATAAGGCATGACGCCGCGTGTTGTGTATTGGGGCAGATTTCGTATCGTCAGGATGATGCGAACGTCTTGCGATTTTGTCCGTAATTATTCATATTTTTCAAATACTTATGTTGTTTTCTTTGTGTAATCATCAAGATGGCATACAGCAACCTTGCCGCCTCTAGTTCCATATATTCTGAACATATGATTGAGCGATGCCCTGAGAGAATCCCCTTGTCCCTGTTTTAAGAATGTCACTGCGGTTGCGGTCAATATGGGGCGTCGGATTGGGAAGGTCGCGGGGCAAATCGCTTGCGCCTAGCATCGTACCTCTTGCGCAGATGCGTGTTCCAGGATGCGGTTACAGCTTTATTCGTGGGCTTGCTCGCAAGGTTTTTACAGGAAAACCTGCTAAAATTTTCAGAAACGAAATTTTAGCAGGTGATAGAGTGAAGATATTGACGAAATCCTCACCCGTTTTGATGCGATTGAATCTAACCCATACAGTGGACGTAAGAGGCATAAGCAACGCCCAAAGGCTTTTGAGCATCGGTGGTGATTTCGGTGCGCTCATGGGGCTGTTTCTAACAGGTTGCGTCCTGTGTTGAGCGCGGCGTGACCTTTGCCTGAAACCTGATGACAGGGGGACTGGTCACGCCACGTTCATTTCGGTCATTCTGACAATAATTGATTTTCCAGGCGTGTTTTTTTCCAATTAAGGACGCCGACCGCGATGATCGGCAGGCATACAAGCCAGGCTGCCGCACCGGCAAAAGATAGCCCATGATGAAAAGACGGGAGTAGCCCGGCATACACGGCCCCGCCTGATGCGGTGCCGATGGCAAAACAGCCTTGTTGCACCGTACTGATGGCAACGCTGGCTTCGCCAGCATGATGCTTTTCAACATGGCGAAGGGCGATGCGATAGGCCGATGTCAGCATAAAGGCGTTGCCCAGCCCGACCAGGCCGGCTGCGGCGATGATATGTATCACGCTAAGTGAACGGTCCAGCATGTAAATGAGCATGGCGGTAAGAAGAATGCCCGTTATGGTCAGGCAGGCGCCAAGCGTAAAGGTGCCGTGGTCCGACAGCCGTTCTCTTAAATGCTTGCTTGCCAGTGAACCCAGAAAGAACATGATCCCCAATCCGACGAAACAATCACCGGATTGTTGGGGCGAAAAACCAAACGCACTTTGCAGACAGAATGCGGTAACGAAAATATAGCCGGCATAAGAGAACGTGACAGCAGCCTCGGCAAGAAAGCCGGTCAGAACCAGGGGCCTATGCAATAAGGACGGCGGGAGGAGCGGTTTGCCACCTGTTGCTTCCTGCCGGGTTTCAACCCGCCAAAAGGCAATGCCGATTGGCGGCAGGGCGATGATAAGCCAGCGTGTCATTGGCCAGTCTGACCCCAGCGAAACCGGCAATAGCAGACAAAGTAGAAACAGTGCGAACAATAATACGCCCCAGCTATCCGCACGGGCTGCCATCTTCCCGCGTGTATCGGGGATGAAAAGGATGCCAAGGACCAGAACAAATGCGCAAACCGGCAAGTTGATAAAGAATCCCAACCGCCAGCCCAGACCAAAGAGGTCACTGGACACCAGCCAGCCGCCCAATACTTGTCCGATTGCGACGGAAAGACCCGCAATAGCGGTATAAAGCCCGACAGCACGACTATGTTGCGGACCATGAAGTGTTGCATGAATCGTTGCCAGAATTTGCGGCATCAAAAGGGCCCCGAAAAGCCCCTGAAGCAGACGTCCGGCGAGCATCGTTACAAGGTTGGTCGCCAGCCCGCAAATCATGGAAACAATACAGAAACCGGTAATCCCGATCAGAAACAGGCGCTTGCGGCCATAACGATCACCCAGTCGGCCGCCAGTGCC
>JBNKVZ010000299.1:0-2407 GCA_050299455.1 Thalassospira sp. | reverse complement strand
TTGCCATTGGAAAGCGCGACCCGGGCCTGATGAACCTGCTGTAAAACGGTTTCACCTTGTTGCGAAAAGTCAGCTTTCATTGCCGGGCTCTTGGGTTTTGGCTGCGCCGTCTTGGCCTGCTGTGCCAGCCACGCATCATGTTCCTTGCGTGATCGATGAGGCCCGGTTGCGTTGTCGGGCGGAGCCGGTTTGATGTTGACTTGGTGTATAGTGTCTTGTGCGTTGACGGTTTTAGAATGCGCCGCCAACCAAATGTCATGCGCTTTGCTTGCCCCGTCGGGACCCGCCTTGTTGTTTTGAGCAATTGCCGAATAGGTGCCATTTTCGGCAGCACTGGCAATGACGGGCGTCATGGCAAGAGCGGAAACACCAAACGCCAGAGTAACGACGGCAATGTTGCGAGACAGGGGTTTCATGAGGGGTATCCTTTGTGGCAGGCGAGTGGGATAATGAGCTGGCGGTTTGGGGCGGGGGCTTTAATGCTTGTCGTTACCAGCGACATCTGGAAAATGGCATGCAGATATCGTGCCAAAATTTAAGTATTTGAAAAGTAATGTTTCTGTTTGGATCCAGTCCCCGATCAGAGGGTTAATGGTGGTTATTTCCACCATTTGTCGGAAGGTTTGTGGCTGAAGGTGGTTATTTTTATGCGTCTTATCGATATTTTCGTGTTCATTTTGTCTGTGCTGTTTACCTTTTTACGCTGTCCGGGTTTTGATAGGGGGACGATTTGTAACGGTGCCGGTTTTCCTGCTTGTTAATTTGCTGACAAGGGCAATATTGGCCGGACCTATCCGCCATCGTGCGATCAACACAAATGCCGGGCGCATGTTGCGCCCGGCTGTGAAGCGTTAAACAGGATGTGATAAAAGCTTCTGATCAGGAATTAGCCGGTGCAACTGTGCTGGTGGTCGAAACCTGTGCTGTCTGGACACCAAGGTCCTGTTCGAACAGTCCAAGGGTCTGATTTGCCTGGAACGGGTGGCTGTTGATCAGTTGGGTATATGCCAGATTAAGATTTTCACGGGTTTTCTCGAATGGCAGGATGACCTGGTCGATCTGGGCATTGCCCTGTACCTGGTTTCCAGCAGAAAAGTCTTCATCGAAAACAAGCGGACCGGTAATGACGATATTGCCCTGAGCCCCGCTATTATACATGTTGGAAAGGGTTGCTCTGGCATCGTGAAGCAGTTTTTTGGCTGTTACATGGTCGCCAGCGGAAAGTGCAACCCGTGCCTCCTGAACCTGCTGCAAAATGGTTGCGCCTTTTTGCGAAAAGTCAGTTTGCATTGCCTGGCTGTTCGGGTTCGTCTGTGAGAGTTTTGCCTGTTTCGCCAGCCAAATGTCATGTTCTTTGCGACCACTATGAGAACCGGTCACGTTATTGGGCACAACTGCTTGGCTATCAAACTTCTGCGCATTTTTTTCTGTGGCTGCTTTCGGATGGTTCGCCATCCAGATAGTATGTTCCTTGATTGCGCCATCCGGACCTGCATGGTTGTTCGGAACAACGGTCGGATAGGTTACATTTTCGGCGGCATTGGCAATGGCAGGTGCCATAGCGAGACCGGAAACACCAAAGGCCAGGGCAACGATGGCAATATTGCGCGACAGGGTTTTCATGACAGTAATCCTTTGCAATAACCCGATTTACAGGATGAACAGGCGGTCTCGGACGGGGTGATGGTCATTGGGCCGAACTGTTTGTCGTTTAACGCGACATCTGCCAAAAGAATTGCACATGCCGTGCCAAAATCTAATATATTGAAAAATAAGGATTTTATTTGAGCCTGGCATAATGCCATCCGCTATTTGGTGGTTATTACCACCAGGTGGTGGTGGTGGATGGTCCGGGATGGTTCATTTGATCGGCCTGTTGGTGATTGTTGGCATCACGAAGATCCTAAAAGCTGCCTTGCTGTGCGGTTCTGATTTTCGGCACTCACTTTTCTGTTCTTCTTTAAAACCTCCAGAACAAAAAAATGCCGGGCGCATGAAGCGTCCGGCATGAAGGGGGGAGACATTGGGGGGAACAGAAATGAACCGGGGGAAAGGTGGGGGCTAAGTAGAAAGAGTTCACGGGAACGCGAAGGGGAAAGAGGGGGCACGGGGGCTCAAGGAGAGAGCCGCCCGTGTCCGGTGAACCTGTCGCGAAACAAGCATCACCTTAGGTTTATTTGCTGGCCGCCGCACTGTCGGCATTTGACTGTGCTTTTGCAGCCTGCTGTGCCATCCAGATGTCATGTTCCTTGCTTGCGCCGTCGGGGCCGGCATGATTGTTCGGAACAACCTGGTCGTTTACGGTCTGTGCAGTATCGGGGTTGTAGGGCGTTTCCGGATGAGTGGCGAGCCACTGGTCATGTTCCTTGCTTGCCCCGTTCGCGCCGGCAGTATTGTTCGGCACAAT
>JBNKVZ010000298.1:0-2430 GCA_050299455.1 Thalassospira sp. | reverse complement strand
TAAGCTTTTCCTTGAAAGCAAGCGCTTCATCCGCCGACATCGTGTAGGTGTAGTCGCTGACATTTGATGCGGCCTGCCACTCGGGTGGTTGTTCCGGGAACTGCGTCCGCGCGCGTTGCATCAACAGGCTGTGCTGCGAGATCAGCCCGGCGACCATCGCCATGGCGGCCTGTTGCGCATCGCCTTCCAGCTTTGTCGGGTCATAGGCTGCATCATCGGCCATTGCGCGCCAATAGCGATCCCGTTTGTTGCCCATGTCATCGGCCGGTTCGATGAAGCCGTATTTTTGCAATTGGCGCAGGTGGTAGCTGGTTGCACCGGAATTGAGCCCCAGTCGCCGGGCCAGGCCAGTGGCCGTATCAGGCCCATCAAAGCGCAGCATTCCAAGCATCCGGAGCCGTTCGGGATGCGCAAGCGCCTTGAGTGCTGTGGTGTCAATCTGTGCGGTGCGCCCTTCTGTCGTCGACACGAAACCCGAATCCTCTGGTCAGTTCTTGTTCAAGCCAATCTAGGCGCGGCCGCACCTGACCGCAAATTATTTTTTGCAAAAATATATTTGCAAAGAAATGTTGGTGATATATTTGAATCCTTAGTCATGATTCGACTTCGCGCTGGAAATCAGCCGTTGCGATCCAATTTCAGGAAGAAAGGAAAGCAGATGGAACGTGTTATTTCAGGAGATCAGCAATCACGCGCGGTGCGCAGACCAGACCTGCCCGGACATGGGATTGTCTGGTTCGGGGTGCTGACTTTCGCGATTACCTGGGGTCTTGCCGGGTTCTACATCTTCTTGCCCGAACTGGCCGTCGGTCTCTTTGGCGAAATGGAAGGGGCGCACCCGATCTATTTTCTTGCAACATGGGGCCCGGCAATTGCGGGCATCATTACGGTGTTGGTTTTCACCGGACGCAGTGGTTTGCGGGCCTTCATGTCGCGCCTGTTCATGGTGCGCGCAGATCCGGTTTGGTGGCTGCTTGTGCTGGTTGGGGTGCCCGCCATCTTCATCGCCGGATCGCTTGCAAAAGGCGGATCTGTTCTTGCGCCGATGGAAAACTGTTTTGGCGAGGTCTTGGTCATTGCAATCGTGATGCTGTTTCTTGGCCCTGTCGAGGAATTCGGCTGGCGCGGCGTCGCGCTTCCCTTGTTGCAGCGCGCTGTGGCTCCGGTCTGGGCCGGCGCCATTATCGGGGCTGTTTGGGGGATCTGGCATCTGCCCGCCTTTTACCTGTCAGGCACGGTGTATGCCGAATGGAACTTCCCGCTGTTTTTTGCCGGGACCATAGCCTTGAGCATTCTGGTAACCCCGATGTTCAACGCGGCGCGCGGCGGATTGGTTCTGCCGATGGTGTTCCACTGGCAGCTGATTTTGCCCCTCTGGCCTGACGCGCAGCCTTGGGACACCTGGGGGTTCATCGCCCTGACGGCCGTGGTTCTGTGGTGGAAGCGGGACAGTATGTTCAGCCGCGCAGACGCTGTGACAAACGTCATTCCCGCAAGCCGCTAGTCGAACACTGCAAACCGGAGGCGAAGCAATGCCAAACAGGTCTCAGCCAAACCCGATACGCCGTGTCATGGGGCTGCGCGATTTCCGACTTCTATTCGCTGGAACAGGGCTATCATTGTTGGGCGATCAGTTTGCCCTGATCGCAACCCCCTGGCTGGTGCTTCAACTGACCGATGATCCGATGAAGTTGGGTCTGGTGCTTGCCCTTGAGGGCCTTTCACGTGCGGCCTTTCTGTTGATAGGTGGTGTGATCACCGACAGGATTTCGCCGCGCTTGACCATGCTGTTTGCGGATGTGCTGCGGTTGCTGCTCGTCTCTTGCATGGCGGCAGTCGTGCTTGCTGGCACAGTCCAGCTTTGGATGATCTACGCCTTCGGGTTCAGCTTCGGGATAATTTCTGGCTGCTCTGTTCCTGCCGAAAACAGCATGGTGCCGACGCTCCTGCAAAAACAAGATTTGCAGGCCGGAAACTCGATCATCATGGGCATCACGCAATTGGCGGGCTTTGTCGGGCCGTCGCTTGCGGGCATCGTGATCGGGGCCTACGCAGATTCTCTGGCGGGTGTCGGCATCGCCTATGGCGTTGACGCGGCGACATTCGGGGTTTCGGCATTTTGCCTGGCGATGATCCGTGGCGGAGCGAAACAGCAGCCGGGCGAGCCAGAGGGAATTTTGGCTGCGATCCAAACGGCACTTGCTTTCGTCTGGCAAGACAAGACCTTGCGGCTCGTCTTCTTTCTGCTCGCCTCCATCAACTTTCTGATCATCGGGCCGCTATTGATCGGGCTGCCCATAATCGCCAATGACCGTTTGCCTCAGGGCGCCGTTGCTTATGGTCTGTTGATGAGCGCATTTGCGGCGGGAAACCTTGCCGGGTTCATCGCCGCAGGTACCTTGCCCAGACCTCGCGCGCATCTGATCAGGG
>JBNKVZ010000297.1:0-2531 GCA_050299455.1 Thalassospira sp. | reverse complement strand
GATGGCACCGGTGGCAGCCAGAAAAACCGCACCATAAAGCAGATAATTACGATCGGTCATTTCTTTTTAAATCCATCAAGGCCAAAAACCGGACGAACGGCGATTCCCAGGGCGCTGCCGACAAAGGCAGCTGCGAACCACAGCCAGCCATGCAAGCTGCCCGAGGCAATGCCACTAAACAGCGCGCCAATATTGCAGCCAAAGGCCAGCCGCGCCCCATAGCCCATCAGCACGCCGCCAATGGCCGCCGCAACCAGGGACGCCAACGGCACCCGCACACGCGGGGCAAATTTACCCGCCAGCGCCGAAGCAAGGGCCGCCCCCAACAAAATGCCGAAATTCATCACCGAGGTATCATCGGCCAGCACCGAATGCTGAAGGGCGCGCGCCGGGGCAGGCCAGGTCCAAAAGGCCCAATTTTCCACCCCCACGCCGACAGCCTGGGCAATTTTCGCCCCCCAGACACCAAAGCCAAACGTGATCGACCACGGATGCCCGGTCACCAGCAGGGTCACAACATTCATCAAGGCGAGCAGCAAGCCGGTGCCGACCAAAGGCCACGGCCCATGCAAAAACCGCTTCATGCCATGACGGGACGGCGCCGAAACCTGTTCCAGCGCGCCATGTGCGCGGCGTTCAACAATCACGGTGAGCAAGGCGATAAAGGCCAACGCCACCAGTGTTACCGCGATGCCGCCGATCGGGCCGAAAACGCTGCCCAGCCCAACAGGCGAAATAGAAGGCAGGGTTAACCACATTGGCAAATGCGCCGTGCCCAGCAACGCGCCGAGCACGAAAAACGCCAATGTCACCAGCATACGGGCGGAACCACCCCCAGCGGTAAACAGGGTGCCAGAACCACAGCCCCCGCCAAGCTGCATGCCAAAACCAAATATCAGCGCCCCGACCAGAACCGACACCCCAACCGGTGCCAAGGCCCCAGCCAGCGCGCCGCCAAAGGGCGAGCCAAAAGCCAGCAGCGGGATAAAGGCAATGGCGGCAACACCGACCATGATTAACTGGGCGCGCATGCCCCGCCCGCGCCGTTCGACCACCATACGGCGCCAACCGCCGGTAAAACCGAACGATGCGTGATAAAGCGCCAGGCCCAGAACCCCGCCAATCAGATAAACCGCCATCTGATGCAGGCTGACCGCCTGGGCAATAACCAGCGCCACGGCGGCAAAAATAACCGCACAAATGGCCGCCGGTCCGCGATCAAAAGTAAAAGAAGGCAAAGAGGCCGACTGCATCGGCGCATTTGCCCCACTTGTATCCGCCATAATTGATCCTGAAATTGTCTTATCGGCCAAGGGCCGCTTTGGCCCGTTTGCAAATGCCGCCAGCGCCCGATACCGCTGGCAATTTTGCCGCTATTGCATGTCGCAATCTGTTTACGACCCGCGGTTTTTCACCCCGCCAAGACAGTCTTGCGCCCTTAAAACCGGCACCTGCGAACACGGCATATATGAACAGGGCGAAATCGCCCCGGCCTGCCCGACATTCGGCCAGACCAGGGCTGTTAGATCCCCGTATGAAACCTGCAAAAGCAGATTACTGGGTTTTCACCACGTCGCGCGACGGATCGGCGGCCCATTCAGTCATCGAGCCATCATACATTTTGGTGTTTTTATTGCCCATAACCTCGGACAGGCCAAACCACGCCACCGATGCCCAATGGCCGGTATTGCAATAGGTGATTTCCTTGCTGTTGTCCGAAACCCCGGCCTTACCAGCAAGCTGTTCAATCACATCCGCAGCAACGAATTTGCCGTCTTTCGCATCATAGAATTTCGACTGCGAAATATTGACCGCGCCGGGAATGGCACCAAAGCGGGCGACAACCGGGCTTTTGCTTTTACCAGAGAACTGGGCTTCGGGCCGGGCATCAATCAAAGCCACCCCTTGCGATTTGGCAGCAGCCACATCAGCGGTGCTGGCAACCAGTTCGGGCCGGAAATGCGGGGTAAAGGCAGCTTGCGCCGGCTTGACAACATTGGTTGAAATATCGCCGTTTGAGGCCACCCAGGCCCGCTGCCCACCATCGAGGATGGTAACGGCATCATGGCCCAGTACTTTGAAGGTCCAGTATACGCGGGTGGCGGCGGCAAAATCGCTGGAATTCACGCCAGCCGGAACGATGACGACCTGCTTGTCATTATCAATGCCCAGGCTGCCAACGCGCTTTGCAATCACATCGACCGGCGGCAACATGGCAACAACATCGTCCACCTTGGCCCGCCAGCCAAACTTGCCATAAGGCGCATCGACCGCACCGGGAATATGCCCGGCATTGTACGGATTGCCCGATTTGGTCGGCCAACGGATATCAACAACCACCAAAGAATCGTTATCAAGATTGTCCGCCAGCCAGGTCGCATCGACCAACGGCTTTTCGGTCAGGCGTTCTGCCTGGGCGGCGGTCGCGCCGATCATCACGGCAAGGGCAGTAATTCCTGCCAGAATATGGGAACGCATGGTTTGCACCCTCCAGAAAAATATGCGAATTTGTAGTTCTTATATATTTTCCA
>JBNKVZ010000296.1:0-2541 GCA_050299455.1 Thalassospira sp. | reverse complement strand
GATTTTGATGCCGGTGTTTCCTATCAGCGCCACAAATATGTCTATGAACTAAACGGGGTTTCCTACAGCACCGCCTGCACCGATAGCGGCACCGAATACAAACACCAAACCATCTATAAATCCGATAGCGGCGATTATGTCTGCACGCCGCTGATCAACAGCAAAGACAAATCCGTCACCCTGCAAAGCCGGGTGCGTATTCTGGTCAATGGCCTCGAACAGTTCCGCACCGCCTGCACGCCCGATACCACCAGCATGGAGGTAATGGCCACCACCGAAGGCTGCGAAGACCCTGCCTATTGGACGCACAGCATGAGTGCCGGTCAAAGCTATGGCAGCGAGCGGTATTATTACTTCTATGACGACAAACAGGAATTCATCACCGACTGCCAGAAAAGCGATCAGGTCTATACCCACCAGGTCGAGATTACCGGCTGGCAGCCCCATGATGATCAGCTTTTTGGTTATGCGCTGTCCACCGTCTATATCGATGGCACGCCGCAAGGGCGCTATAACATCAAGACCAGCGAAGTGCTGCCCGGCACGGCGCAAACGCCCTATACCTATGATGGCGAAAGCACCGAGCCGACCAGCGAGATCACTTACGAGGACTGCACCAAATTCCAGGGGCAAAATCTGGTCAAAAACTATACCCGGCCAGATGGCACCAAATACAGTCTGGTCGCCGGTGAAGCCGATCCGGTCAATATGGGAAATGCCTGCACGGCCCAGATTAGCTGGGCTTCGGAAACCCACGCCACTTATGTGGTTCCAACACAATATAACTTTGCGGGCACCGTCTGCGGAACAACAACTTTAAGCTATAACTTCACTGACACAGGCAAAGAACACAACTCATATAGCGGACAGGTCACAGCCCCAAATCACTGTGCCTTTACCGATGCGGTCGCGACCAAGAACATTGTCCGCGAAGACGGTGAAATCATTGGCGAGGCCGAAAGCCACAGCTGTCGAGCTACTGCCACAGCCCCGTCCATCAGGAATTATTATAACAATGGCACACAAGTCCAATATCAGGGCTTTGGTCCGGCCTATCCCACACTGACAACCGCCATCCGCAGCCAGTGCATTGTCAATTGGGGGTGGCCGCTATGAACGCCATCAACCCGCTTTACAAAAACATCATGGCCCCGCTGGCACGGTACTATGATGATCCCAAAACCGTCGAAGTGCGCCTGAACCGTCCGGGCGAGATTATCGTGGACCGGCGCGGCGAAGGCAAAAGGCGCATTGTCGATACCGATCTTAGCCTGGCACGGATCGAGCGGATCTGTCGCAGTCTTGGCAACCAGCGCGGCTTGCCCTTTGACGGCGATACCCATCCCATCCTCTCGACCGCGCTGGAGGAAGGTCATCGCTTTGAATGCCTGGTCGGGCCTTCGGTCCGCACCGGGCTAAGCCTGGCCATTCGCTGCAAACATCCCTTTATCCCGGGCTGGGACCAGATTGTCCCGTCTGCCGGGCAAAATACAGGCACCCCACTTGAAGAAACCCTGCCCCTGCATCGCATCGCCTGTGAAAGCGAGATCCGCGATGTGCTGACCGAGGCCATGCTGGGGGCGAAAAACATCATGATCTCGGGCGGAACCAATACCGGCAAAACCACCCTGCTCAATCTTCTGCTTTCAACCCTCGCCGATGACATTCGCGTCATTGCCCTGGAAGACACAATGGAGCTGGCCCTTGATCCCTTCTGGGATGGCAATGGGTTACTTGCCGCCCGGGAAAGTTCCGTCACCACCGGCATGGTCGATTGGCGGGTTCTGTTTGATCACGTCAATCGCATCACGCCCGACCGGGTGCTATTTGGCGAGATTTCCACCAAAAACGCCTTTGCTGCCCTTGGCACCCTTAATGCCGGCACAACCGGTGTCACCTTCACCATCCATGCCACCAGCCCCAAACAGGCCATTCACCGCAAGTTCGATCAAAACATTGCCTGGGCAGGCATGAAGATGGACCGCATCCCGGAGTTTTTGACCGAGATGATCGATCTTGTCGTTCAGATCAAACGCGGGCCGGACGGGTTCCGTCGCATTACCGATCTCTGGCAGCCCGCCAATGACCATTACATCCTCAAGGATGGGAGGGCAGCATGACGGCCCGGCTTTATCATTTTGCCATGTTCCTCGTCACCCTGGGCATGTTAGCCGGCGTGATCGCCGACTGGCATTTCACGGTCGGGTTTGATCCAAGAAGTCTTGAATGGTGGCAATGGCTGTATGCCGCTGCCATTCACCCCGCCGGGCTGCCTGACAATATGCAATATCCCGCCCTGGTCATTCTCGGCTCCGGGATGCTTGTTTTGATTGTGCTGGCCATCTTCTCGGCCCGGGCGCGCAACGATACGGTTTCGGGCAATCGCAAAGGCCGGGAACTGCATGGCTCGGCCCGCTGGGCCAAATGGAAAGACATTAAAAAATCCCGCCTGCTGACGCGCAAAGGGGTGGTGATTGGCGGCTTTCCCCGGGCCTTTGGCAAAGTGCGCGAACTGCGCCATCACGGCCCCGAACATGTCAT
>JBNKVZ010000295.1:0-2529 GCA_050299455.1 Thalassospira sp. | reverse complement strand
ACTAGTTCCTTGGCCATGACCTCGCCTTCGCGGGTTTTGACCACCACGCGGTCCCGTGGGCGGATGTTGGAGGCGGGGGAGACGATGATCAGATCGCCATCGCGAAAAACGGGGGACATCGAGTCCCCTGAAATGCGCAAGCCATAGGCGGTGGGGTCGTGCAGCGCGGGGAAGGTGATGTCCTCCCAGGCGCCGCCCACGGGATAGCCCGCATCATCAAAAAAGCCGCGATTGCCCGCCTGGGCAAAACCGATAACCGGCACGCGCCCGGCGCCATTGCCGTCCATTAATTCAGAAAATTCCCGAAACGTCACATTTGCTGCCGACAGAACCTTGGCGATGCTTTCGGTTGAGGGCCAGCGCGGCTTGCCCGCGGCCGTATTGCGTTTGGATCGGTTAAATGTGGTCGGGTCAAGCTGTGCCAGCCGGGCCAGGCCGGAGGGGGAGAGGCCCTTTTCCTCGGCAATTTTGTCGAGCGCAGCCCAGATGAGGTCATGTTTGATCATGGTTTCAGTTTAACAGGGTTGATAAGGCGCGGGACAGGGAATTTATTCCTTTCCGGCGGAGGAGAATAAAATAGGAAAATAGTCCTTTACAATGAGAACAAAAAAGGATTAAAAGCTGAGTGTCAGCGGGAGATTTGCATCCGGGGGTAAGTGCCTGGCGGTGTGAGACGATGCCCGTGATGTGTGGCTCCTTTTTATCAATGTTCATGCCCGAGTTTATGAAGACGCGGCACCTGTGGTGTGGTGACGGCCTTTCTGTGTTTGAGGTGGATTTAAACGGCCTTTGCCAGGGAGATCCCCGGTTTTGATGAGGCGGTGCGAGGCTGCGGGAACTTGGCGGCAGGACAGTGGCGGTAAAGGGGCAAGGGGTTGGCAGAGACCGGCAGGAACCGGTTTTGCCAGAAGCGGCGAAAATGTGATCAGGAGGGCGAAATGACGCAACAAAGACTTTTCCCCAAACCGTTGGGGGACGGCGAAGTGACCCTGTTTGCCAGTGCAGAGCAGGCGTGGTTCTGGTTTGTGCGCTGTCAGGCGGCGCGTATTGATGGGGCGCGGGTGGTGGCCGATATTGGCGCGGTAACGCGGCCTTGCGACCCGGATGATATTTATAATGCGGTGACGCGTTTGTGGCGTGGCGGCGTGATTGGTCAGGCGCATTTGCAGGTGCTGGAATATTACGGATTGGTGGAAAGACTGCCCGATCGCCGGGTGGCGGCCGAAAGCCGAAAGGCCGATTTATGGGACGAAGCGATGCTGGCCCTGCGCGATGTTTTGGTCCGGCGCGGCATTGTCGACCCGGACGGGGCGGAGGCCGTGCCTGATTCTGAGGGTTGCGATGGCGATGACGTTATTTGTGAGATGCAGGGGGATTTGTCGCCATGCGATTTGTAGGAAGTGAAGAATGGTTTGAGGGCAAAACCGGGCCGGCCCCGCGTGTGCAAGGATGGGGAACCGGGCAATTGGCCCCGTTTATGCCGCGAAATGGCGCCCTGCGAGATGGCGTGATGCGGGATGGGATGACCCCGCAAAATGATGATGATGATAATGGCGATATGACCGCAATGGCGACCGATTTGCACCAGGCCCAAAAAATCGGGCGGCGGGTGCTGATTGTTTTTGCCGATGCACCGGATAAGTGGCTGCTGCGCGTGCTGCCGGCGGCGTTTCGTCATTGTTTTGCCGTGCTGGAAACGGGCGAGGCCGGATGCTGGATATATTTGAACCCGGCAAGCCATCAATTGGAATGCATGTTATGGCGGTTTTCGGCCCTGTTTGACCCAGCGGCTTATTACCGGGCGCGCGGGCATCGCTGCCTTTGGGTGACATTGCCAAGGGGACCTTTGCCCCGGTTACGACTGGGTGTTGCAAGCTGTGTGGGGGTGATCAAACATTTGCTGGGCATTTCGGCATGGTGGGTGATCACGCCGGGCGGGCTTTATCGCTATCTTGTGAACAGATCAAAAATTTATCAAAAAAGTTCTTGATTTGTTCTTTTTGTTGGGTTATAAAACCTAAATCAACACCAGAAATGCGCCCGCTGCCGGAAACGGCGGCGGGTTTTTTGTTTTGGGCTCTTGGCTCTTGGCTCTTGGCTCTTGGGCTTCTGGTTTCTGTTTTCTGGCTTCGGCCTCGGTTTCAGGTTCAGGGGGCTGGGGGATTGGCTCAGGCTTTTGTTGCGGCGATGGCTTTGGGCTTTGTCTGCTGCCTACTGGCCTGCAGGTCTGGCGACGGAGGCGTGTTCCTCCTTTTGCATGGCGGCCTTGTTTCTGATTGGGGAGGCAAGGTTCTGATTTCAGCTTGGACCGTTTTGTCAGCTGAGGCTGTGGGGGCTGCGTTTGCGGATTTGGGGAGGGGCAAGGGCAGGGATGTCGATGCGTTTGACGGGGCCAGAGCGGTAGCAGGATTTCGGGGCTGGGGGGTGGGGATGGTTTTGCAGGCGCGCGCATCGCGGGGTTTTTGTTGGGGGGTGCTGCTGGTGGGGGGGTGGGGATGGAGTGGTGGACGAGACGAGGGCGGCGGGGAG
>JBNKVZ010000294.1:0-2561 GCA_050299455.1 Thalassospira sp. | reverse complement strand
GATAGAGAAACGCAACCATGTCTTCTGACAAAATAATCATACAGGGGGCCCGGCAACATAATCTGAAAAACATCGATGTTGAGTTGCCGCGCGATAAACTCCTGGTTATCACCGGGTTATCCGGTTCCGGAAAATCGACCCTGATCGACCTCATCCCCCGTTTCTACGATGTGACTGCGGGCCGTATCACTTTCGACGGCACGGTGCTTCTGGCCGAAAGGATCCTTCTGCTTGACCAGGGCCGCATCGCCGCCATGGGGACCCATCAGCAGCTGCTGGCCGCCGACAGCATGTACCGCGACATCTACCGCTCACAATTGGGTGAGCCGCCCGGAGAAAAGGCAGGGCTTCATGAGTGACGGACAGGCCCGACGCGCCGCCCCCATGCGCGCTTTGCGGGCGGATCTTTTCAACCACCTGCAGGGGAAGAGGTGGGGACGCCCTTAACTTATTTCCTTAACATTTGACTCTTGATTCACCTTTTCTATTTTGGGGCGGAACTAAGTTAATACCTGAATTTTGCACGCAAACAGCCATAGCGGCGCATGCCCTCTAAATTTTTATTTTAATTGCAGTTGCGCAGGCAGTTTTTTAGGCGCTCACAGCTCCATCAAAAAGAAAAATCCAGAGTAAAGCGCCCCGCGCCATCTGCATAATATGTATCTAAAATGAATCATAATATTCCTATGCAAGAAATTTTTTGCTTCGACTGCGCAACTACCCGCCGGCTTCGGGGAGCATGCCGCCGACCCATGGCCTGGGTTCCAACCTTTTTACATCAATGAATTTCATGAAAGATATTAATGCCGGCGTTCGACTGTCATGGATCGAGTAACGGACCTTATCTCGATTGGAAGCTGTTACCACTTTGGCCGCTATCATCAGCAGGCGTAAGCGAGCGATACGGACAGTGTTGGTTTCTATTCCTGCAAGGCTGTGGCGTTGGTCGGCTTTGCCCGCCGATTGCGGATTTTTCGTGCTCAATTCGGCGAGCATCTTCAGATAACGCCAGATATTATATGCCAGCATGACAAGTTGAAAATATGCGTAGTTGTTTTTGAACCTGGACGAAGGTATGGCATCAAGTCCTTCGCGCTTGGATTCACCCACAAGATTTTCGACATCTGCACGCTTGTCATATTCGGCCACGACCTTGTGGGCCGCATGGCCTAAATCGGTACAAAAGATGCGGTATTCATATTGGTCGGCTTCAAACAGTTCGCATTGGACGCATTGATCTTTAGCGACCTTTTTTTCTTTGGGCATTCGCATGGCTACAAATCGAACAGGCCGCTGCCATTCTTTCGGCTGGTAGATACAGCTGTTGAACTCATACGGTTTGCGCTTATAAGGCTGGTACCAACGCTGAGGATCAAAGGGCGGCTCGCATTGTTTGTTGGCGATGATGAAATTATAACCGGCCTTGATGCATTCGTGAACACTATGCCAGCTTTGAAATTCTGCATCTGCGCGAATGAGCACCTGCTCAACGCAAGCGGGAAGGTATCTTTTGATTTTGGCAATGAACGCCGCGGTTTGTTTGCCGCTGATGGTCTCGCCCTTGCGAAGTTTGCCCATCAAATACTCTCGGCTCTGTTCGATGAAACATAACACAGGACGGTATCCCTTTTTACCCCGGTTTCTTGGGTTGTGCCCTTTTCGTGCCCCCTGCTGGTTACCGAAAACAGTTTCCACTGTCGTATCGATATCCAAACAGATGCGGTAGTATCTCAGATCGCAGATACGCCAGACCCTTTCACGCAATATTGCCATCAAGCCAAGCAGCGAATGCGCTTGATTAATGCCCAGACTGTTCACATAGCGCCAGAAGGTGCTGGCTACCGGCAAGCGCGTCAGGTTGAAAAAGCCGCACAGCATGGCGTCCAGCCGCAGGTAGGAAAAATGCCAGATTCGGTTAAACCCTATGAATAGTAGCATCAGCAAGCCTGTCACCATCGAACAGTGGCCCAGCTTTGGTTCACGGGCCGGTGCGTTGTATGCAAAGTCAAATATTTGCCTAAACTCAACCAGATCTAAAAATTTTATGAGCGGCAAAAGCCCGCCAAATGGGCTTAATTGCTCGCTGCAGATATCGTAGGCAGTTGAGGCGTTGATTTTCTTGGCTCTTGCGCCATCGACGCTAAAACCTTTATGGTTGCGGTTTTCACTGAATTCTGATTTTCTGGTTTTTACCATCTGGGTACCTCCTGCTATTATGGGTTGGCTTCGCAACCCCCATTATAGCAATGGTTCCCGGATGGTATCTACACCCTGTTCAATTTCAGGTGCAAAATTCAGGTATTAACTTGAAGGCAAGGGCCTATTATATTAAAATCAAATTTTATGAATGAAGTTTTAAAGTTAAGGGCGTTCCCTTTGCTGACCTGAGAAGATTGTTGAGCTGGTTAATCTGATCAAACTCTTGCTTGACTCTGATCTGCCGCCAAAGAAAAGAAGAATTAGATTCTGAATTCAACACTAACCCTTGTTTAAACGGCGATGGCAAAAACCGCCGTGCGTTATACAGTCGTTATGCTATTAGAAAATTATTACACACATAA
>JBNKVZ010000293.1:0-2567 GCA_050299455.1 Thalassospira sp. | reverse complement strand
AGGGCGATGTAATACCGTGATCATCAAATCAGGAGATCTCCATCATGCTTCTGTCTGTTGTCCTTTCAGTGGCTGCATTTCTGGCTATGGAACCTGCCGACATTGTGGTTGTGGATGGAGACACCGTGATGGTGGCCGGGGATCGTGTGCGACTTCTCGACATAGATACACCGGAAATTCACAGTCCGAGCTGTAAGGCGGAACTGCAACTTGGTTTTAAGGCCAAGACGAGGCTTCAAACACTTGTTCACAGTGCGCATGAAATTGCGGTCCGTTATACCGATCAGAATGATCGATATGGGCGCAGACTGGGAAGTCTGTATCTCGACGGTGAAGATGTAGCGGGCACTCTTTTGGCAGAAGGTCTGGCGCTACGCTGATATCCAGGCAGGAAGGCCTGGTTGGCACGCAAGAAAGTTTGGTGTGGTAATGAATGAGTTGTCGGCAATCGAACGGCATTAGCTTTGCGCCGGAGGATGAGCTTTTAGGTTTCGTCTTCTGATATGGCGAGCGTTTCATCGTGAGGCTGATCTTGTTGATAGGCCGAAGTCAGGGCTTCGCCCTCTGCCGTAAAGCAGAATCAGGGTCCCGGTTCAGGCCTTGACGGCCTGAACATCCCATATTCAGCTTGACGGCATTCACCCTTTTTTGACGACGGGAAGAAGTTGAACCGGCCAGACCGGTCCTTCGGTTGTCATTCAGGAAAGGGATTATCAAGATGCACAAGGTAACAGAGCACGACATTCACATTGCAACACAGATAGCCTGCGAATTTGATGCCGCCATCCGGGCAAATGAGAATGATGCTGCGCAAAAGGCGGCACAGTATTTCAGGGCTTTGATCGTGTCAGCCAATGGTGACAGGGGTGAATTTGGCATCTTTGCCCTGAATGGTGCAGGAACGATGCTGACAGCAGCACTTGCCGCCAAAGACGGCGATGTTCCGCATTGGGGCCAGAACGGGGTGTTTGTGCTGGAAACGGATCATGGCCGGGTGCTGGTGGGTTTTACCTGTCCGCTCGACATATGCAGCCGATTTGAATTCAAAGCCATTGATCTTGACCTGCCGTTTATTTCCGAAACGGGGTTTCGGTCGCATTTTTATGCAGAATGGCCGCCCATGAGCGTGAATGAGGTCGCCGGTATTATCTTTGGCCAATATGCCGAAACCGGGAAGATGACGAATATTGATCCGAAATATCGTCAGCGCCGGTTGGAGCGGATGCCGGATTTTGTTCAGACTTCCAACAGCGACTTTCAGGGCGTTCTGACTAAGACCGATAGCACCGGGCAAATCGGATTTCTGTTCTGATTGGTTGAGCGCCTCTTGAATTGATCGAAATGTTGCTTTGAAACCGGCAGAATCCTGCCGGTTTCAAGTGTCACATGCTTCCACGCACTTTACTTTTCGCTTGCGATAATCGCGTTGAAACCAAACGTCGCCTTGCATTCTGACCGCCATGTTTTGTTGTCGTGATCCCAGAAAGAGTGGATTGTCAGCTTGTCAATGACACGGCGTAGCGGCACCACGGCTTTAGGGTCCCGGGACCAAACACGCAATTTCGAGATCAGGGTATGATGCCGCAAAACAATGCGGTCGAGGCTTTTAGGCAGGGTTGTTTCGGCCAGTTCGCGTTTATGGCGGGCCAGGTCCAGCTTTGTCCGGTGGATCTGTTCTGACTTGTCGTCAAAGAAGGCGCGAATATCCCTGGAGCGGGCGTCTGGCCCCAGCGCCTCGATGACTTTATTGACACTGGCTCGTAAGGTTTCCAGTTCCGCCTTCAGGCGGATGATTTCCTGTTCGTGATGGGCCCGGGTTTTTGCCATTTTATCATCATCGAAATGATCGCGGATTGTATTCTGGTCAAGGTCGCTGATGGCGTCGATGACCAGGGCCATGATCTGATCATAATTCAGGCTACGGTTATGGCAGCCTTTGACCGGGCAGGAATAGTGTTTGGCATAGGTCGCGGTGATTTTATGGCCATGTTCGCCGCAATACAGCTTGCCGCCAAAAACGGCATTGGAGCGTTTCGCCGTGATCGCCTGATTGCGCCGCCATTCCTTTGACCGCTTGATCGAGATTTCCCGTTTTTCTTCCTCTGTCGTCACCTTGGGGCCGAGCTTACGTTGCATATGCTTGTTGGAGCGCATATCGAGTGCTTTTTGAACTTCGGCAAATATATCGGAATCAACAATTGTTAATTCGGGCACAGGAACAACGATCCACTCGTTTTCCGGTCGGATGATCGAAACCCGTCGGCCATTTTCCGGGTGTTTCCGGTATTGCATCTTGTTGAATGTGACGGTGCCGTTATAGAGCGTTTGCCTCAACATACCGGTTTGGCGCACAAAGGAACCGACCAGTGTTGTCGGAGCCCATTTGCCGCCTTTAGGGGCATCAATGCCCCGGTGGTTCAGATCATCGCAGATATGTTTGAGTTTGCGCCCGCTCGCATAATATTCAAAAATTTCACGGATGATAGCAGCCTGTTCCGCGTTGATGGTGCGTTTGCCGCGTATCGGCTCGCCAAATTCATCCAGCGCATGAACAAGGTCGTACCCAT
>JBNKVZ010000292.1:0-2570 GCA_050299455.1 Thalassospira sp. | reverse complement strand
TAATCGTTGAAAACGATAAATCGGTTTAGGTTACTGTTGGTTGAACTGTGTTCTGCCGTTATGAATTTTAACTCTGATTGCGCGCTTTAATTGCGCCATTTTGGGGTGGAGTGAACCTTAAATCAGAAAATCGTGTTGGCCTTGATTAAGGACATATCAATATGTCAAATGCGAAAAATGTCTCCTTTTTGGAGGAGGATGGTTTTTTTCTTAGAGTAGATGTGTGTGCAGTTTCTGATTGGGCTGGTTTTGACAAGCTCATTCAGTTCTTAAAAAATGAGTATAAAATTGAAGTTTTGAAAGAGATAGATGGACCTGATGCGCGACGTTGGTTGTTGCGCTCTGAAGGGTGTGATTTTGAGCTGCAACACGATGATCCTTATGGAAACTTGATCGTTGCGACAAGTAAGGAAAGTGAGGAATTGGTCAGGAAGATCGGTTTGGATTTAGAGCAGAGGCTGTCTGGGATTTGAGATGATTGGAATGCAGGCTTTAAGGGGAATGTTTGGGTGGGATTTTATTTTTCGGAATGTTTAAGTGATTTATCAGACTGAATTAAAATCGGATTTTGCTCCTGTTGAAGATTATTTCAATCGGCTTGCCAATAGGGAGTTCATGCCGGCACTTGAAAATTTTTCAAAGGGTCTTGGGTATAATCCAGAAGATATGACATGCTTTTTTCCCCTCTGATATTGTCGAAGATGAGGGTGGGGTTGAGCAGGATTACGACTATATTGAGTTCTGGACATATTCCAGCAACCAAGAAGTGCGGCTTGGCTTTGCCGAATTTATTGAGGTTCTGACCAAGGCGGCAGAACGAGAAATAAATTTGAATCCTGATGCCAAAGAAAAAATACAACATCTGGTTATGAAAATAAAAATTTACCTTGATAACTTGTGATGCTGGATGTGAAAAACGTCATTCAGTTGATTTTGGGTTGAGCTTCTTTTGTTTGCCCGGACTTGCTTTGTAATTGTTGCATTGCTTCATTTCCCTTGGAAAACCCTGCATTTCCCGCTATCCATTGCCAATGAATTTGGTGGCCCTGGCGTGAGTCGGGGTCGGTTTTGCGTTTGCGGTAGGCCGGTTTATGGGCTGCTGCAGGGCTGACCCGGACGTGAGGGATCAGAATGAAGACCAAGGACATTGTTTATATCGCCCTTTTTGCGGCCCTGATGGCTGTTTTGGGGCTGTTTCCGCCCTTTACCCTGCCGCTGACGGGCGTGCCGATTACGGCGCAATCACTGGCACCGATGTTGGCCGGGGCGATTTTGGGCGCGCGGCGCGGGGCGCTGTCGGTGGTGCTGTTTCTGGTTCTGGTCGCGCTGGGTTTGCCGCTTTTGGCCGGTGGGCGCGGTGGCTTTGGCGTGTTTTTGGGGCCGACTGGCGGTTTCATGATCGGTTGGGCGGTATCGGCCTTTGTCATTGGTTATCTGATTGAAAAATTCTGGGATCGTTTGAACGCGGTGAATACGGCCGCCATCATCGCCTTTGGCGGGATTGTTGTGCTTTATGGGTTGGGCAATGCCTGGGTGGCCGTCGTGGTTGATATTTCCTATTGGAAGGCCACGGTCGGCTCTGCGCCCTTTTTGGTTGGCGATGCGTTGAAGGTCTTTGTCGCAACCGGGGCGGCCCTTACGGTGCGCCGGGCTTATCCGCTGGTTTCGCCAGCCTGATTTGCATGCTTTAATCGGGCCGCCTGTGCGATAAGTGCAGGCGGCTTTTTGCTGGGCGGAATATGAGAGGCCAATGATCGAATTGCAGAATGTCGCGCTGCGTTATGGGACGCAAAACGTGCTGGAAGATATTTCGCTGTCCCTTGGCGAGCGGCGTATTGGCATTGTCGGTGCCAATGGATCGGGCAAAAGCACGCTGGCGCGTCTGCTTAACGGGCTGTTAGTGCCCAGCGCAGGCCAGGTGCAGGTCGATGGTTTTGATACCGCCAAAGAGGGCCGCAAAGTACGCGCACGGGTGGGGTTCGTCTTTCAAAACCCGGATAATCAGATCGTTTTTCCCGTGGTCGAGGAAGACCTTGCCTTTGGCCTGAAACCGCTAAAACTGTCCAAAGACGAAATCAGCCGACGGATTGATACCATGCTGGCGCGTTATGACCTTGGGGCCTATCGCACCCATCCCAGCCATCAACTCAGTGGCGGGCAAAAGCAGCTTTTGGCGATTTGCGGTGTGCTGATTATGGAGCCCGCCTGCATTGTGTTTGATGAACCCACCACCTTGCTCGATTTGCGCAATCGTAACCGGGTGGCACAGGCCATTGCCGAATTGGAGCAACAGGTGATTACGGTGTCGCATGATCTCGACCTTCTGGCCGATTATGACCGCATTCTGGTGATCGATCAGGGTCGGGTGGTGTGTGATGACGTGCCGCAAACGGCGCTGCCGTTTTATGTGGATCTGATGTCATGAACCTTGCCAGCGGCCTGTATCAGGATCGCGCCTCGCTGATCCATCGCCTGCCAGCCGGGCTAAAGGTGCTGGCACTTGTGGTGCTGGGCACGGCGGTGTTTCTTATTCCAAGCTGGCAAATTCTGCTGGCAATATTGGCCGCCGT
>JBNKVZ010000291.1:0-2705 GCA_050299455.1 Thalassospira sp. | reverse complement strand
TTTGCCATGCCGCAAAGCACGCCGATGCAATTGCTTGAGCAGAAAGACAATTGGGGTCATTTCTCCTATGTCGGGCCGGACGGCAAGACATATCGCGTCTGGATTTATATGAATCTGGTTGCCAAAGACTAGGCCCCTCAGGCGCTGGCGACCATTGACCGGAGAGGGTCCGGTTTGTTGCTTTCGGATTGTCCTGATTCGGAAGAAAAAACGAGGATATTTTATGTTTGGGTGGTTCGGCAAAAAGAAGCAGCCGACGGAAACGACAATCAGGTCAAAGGCCGGTAAAGTCGGGCTTGACCAGGCTTCTGTGCCTGAAGGTGTTGTTGTTTATGCCATTGGCGATATCCACGGTCGGGCGGATTTGCTTGAACAGAAGCTGGCGCGGATTATGGCCGACCCCGTGACGGGCAGCCAGAAAAAGACGGTTATCTATCTTGGGGATCTGGTTGATCGCGGCTTGAAAAGCCGACAGGTCATTGACCTTATTCTTGCCCATGAAGAAACCCATGAGATCGATCAGGTTTGGCTGATGGGTAATCATGAGGAATTTATGGTGCGTTTTCTGGAGGACCCGGAAAACAGCATGGAATGGCTGACCTATGGCGGGGCCGAAACCTTGCTGAGTTACAATATTTCGGTGGCGGCGGGGGCTTTTAACGCCCAAAAGGCCATCAAGGCGGCGGAAGATTTACAGGTCGCCCTGCAGGAAGCGGGACATGACCACTTTTTTGCCCGGTTTAAAGACAGTTTCGAGCTGGGAGATTATCTGTTTGTTCATGCCGGGATTGACCCGGAAAAGCCAATTGCCGGGCAGGGGCCAGAGATTTTACGCTGGATACGTGAGCCGTTTCTGAGCTTCTCGGGCACTTTAGCCAAGGTTGTGGTGCATGGACATACGGTGACCGAAGAGCCAACGGTTCGCAATCATCGTATCGGGTTGGATACGGGGGCCTATTATTCCGGCCAGTTGACGTGCCTTCGCCTGGAGGGGCGGGATTATCGGTTCTTATGACCGGGCGTGATGATAAAAAGACCGGCACGGGGCCGGTCTTTGATGCTTTGAAGTCTCTTCTTTCTTTTATCTCGATCAGAAGAAACGTTCTTCAACACGGACAATATCGCCGGGTAAAACAATGGTTTCTGGCGTTGCCTTTTCAGGTTTGCGGCTTTCGTCGCCCCCCCGAATGATCAGAATATCGTCCTTGTCCGCCCGGTAGGTGAAACCACCGCCAAGGGCCACTGCATTAAGAACGCTCATGCCATTGACAAAGGGATAGCTGCCCGGTTCCTTGACTTCGCCCAGAATGTAAAACGGGCGGTAATTCATGACTTCGGCGCTGACTTTCGGGTCAACCAGATACCCGTCTTTCAGTTTGGTTTCGATATCGGAACCCAGTTCGTGAAGGGTTTTACCGCCTGCGGTAACAATGCCGATTAAGGGCAGAGAAATCTGGCCTTCGCCAGAAACTTCAAATTCCCCTGATAAGTCGGGTTCGCCAAATACCGTAATTCGTACCTTGTCGCCTGAACCGAGTGTGTAAACCGGCTGCGCCCCATAGGCCGCATTGATGGCCATCAGCGACATGAACAGGGCGAAGATGAATCCACATAATTTACGCATAACCAACCTGTCTAAAAGAAATCCCTTCGGGCGAACCCGAAGGGATCATAGCATCTATAATGAGAATGCGGAACGATATCTCGTCAGCTTAGAACTGGCCGCCGACTTTTACCATCACCACATTCTGATCATATTCATTGACGGCATTGTCGGAATTGCGCGTTTCGTGGGTCAATTTGACACCACCATAAAGGTTGCGATTAAGCTTGTAATCCGCGCCAACCGAATAGGTGTATTTGTCGTCTTCGCGCGAAATACCCTGATAATCCGAATTGTAGTATTTCGCATCGGCATTCAGGATCAGGTTGCGCATCAATTCGTGATCAACCCCAACACCAAGTGCAGTGCCCACCGTTGAAGAGGCACCATTGGTCGTGGTTTCGTTGATGGTCCGCGATGCAAGCGCGCGGAGCGTGGTCAGTTCGGTGATGTTCCAGCGAATGCGGGCATCGGCCGAATAACCATCGACATCCTTGAAGGAGGGATTGTCGTAATCCTGTTCCATCCAGCCCACACCAAGATCGGCACGGATCAGACGGTCAAGGTCAATGGCGATACCTGCCTGGACTTTGTAACCGCTGGAATCACGGTTCACGCCGGTATTGGGGCCGGATGTCGCCGTTTTATCATAGTTGCGGTCATTGACCGAGCTTTTGATAAAGGCTTCGTATCCGTTCTGGATTTCGTAACCGAAGCGGACTTCACCTTTGGTTTCGGTACGATCTCGACCATCGTTGCTGGTGGTCGTACCGTTGATGTTTTCATTACTATCGTAATTATAATCATCAACCGTACCGGTCAGGCCAACGCTGAAGCGGTTTGGTTTGTAGGTGCCACCGATCACACCGGTCAATTTGTCATATTCAACCGGTTCTTTGGCATTGGCCGGGACATCGTCGCCACCACGTTCTTCATGCAGGTGCTGCAGGCGGGCATCGGCATTGAATTTCAGGGCTTCGGTCGCATCGGCACGGCCGGTCGCGCGCAAATTATAGTCGGTATAATTATCGTCGCTGCTGTCCGCATAGATGCCAAATTCCGACGAGGCTTCAAATTGCAGGAAATGACGGTTCCAGTTGGA
>JBNKVZ010000290.1:0-2709 GCA_050299455.1 Thalassospira sp. | reverse complement strand
TCGCTATTTTGTTCGTCGGCTTGCATGGCATGTTGTTGATCATGCTTGGGAAATTGAGGATCGAATAATTGCTTAAGGGCACCTAACCACAAGGATTGATACGACCTGAAAGGTCGTTTTCAATCCATTGTTCAAGAAGCCCGGTCCAAGGAATTTTAATATAGGGTATTGGTATTAAAGGAGGCTATCGATGGAACCCACTGACACAGGCAAAATGCAGGGGGGCGCATGTGCTCAAATGCTGTGATAAGGATTTAGCCGAAATTCAAGCTGCCGAAAGTGTGCATTTCAGTGATTTTTCTACTGCTTGGCTGCAACTTGGCGCACCACTCCCATGCCGATGAAACCAAGTTTTTTATCAGCCTGGGCGATAGAAGGAATCGGCAAATAATCGTGCCTATCGCGTACCTGAGGCCGGCATGTAAAACGGCACAATCGATGCGTAGTATATTAGCCGGCCGCCGCAGTCGGTGCATTTGGGCCAAATCCGGCTGGGTGGTTCGACCTTGTCAGGTTTTACCACTGCCAAAGCCTGTGCGATGCATCGGGCGATTTTTTCCATGGCAATTGATGATGCAGGGTTCATAAATCCGAAGTATCGCACTTTCATAAAACCCGATGGCAGCACATGTTGGCAAAAGCGCCGGATAAACTCCATCACCTGCAAGGACATGGTGCGCCAGCGGTTGGAACCGGACTTTCTGTATTTGAAAAAGACGTAACCGTCTTTAAGTTTGACGATGCGGTTATTTGATATCGCCACCTTGAAGACATAGGGCGCAAGGTATTTAACGCTGTTTGCGCCGGTGCCGACTGCTTGGCAGTTGACCACCCAGGCTTGCCTCCAGACATCCGGGCAGATTTTGGGGGCAAGCCCGCTCTTTTTCATTTCGTTGAAGAATTTGGCTCTGAAGATCTTGGACATGGCCCTTACCGGCAGGAAAAAGTCCTTGCGCGAAGGGTGCCAGCGTTGACTGGATTTGGACAAACCGCCGCCGGGCACGATGTAGTGAATATGCGGATGGTAGGACAGGGTTCGGCCCCAGGTATGCAAGACACCGAAAAAGCCGGGCAGATCGGCGCCGATAAATTTTTTGTCCTGGGCAAGCTTTTTCATGGTCTGTGAAGATGCCGCAAACATGGCTGCATAAGCCAGACGTTGATTACTGCGGATAAAGCTGCGGATGCTTTCGGGGACCGTGAAAGTGATCATGAAATGATGCACTGGCAGCATGTCATCGAGTCTGTTTTCGAGCCACTTTCTGGTTTTATGGCTTTGACAGTTTGGACAATGCCGGTTGCCGCAGCAACGATAGACCAGGTGGTTTTTGCCGCAACTTTCGCAGCGGTAGATGGTGGCGCCGAAAAAATTCGTGCGGCAGTTAACGATGGCCTCAAGGGTCTTGCGATGATTGCCGGGCATGGTATCGGCAAAGCGCCGGATATACTCGGGGCCGTAATCGGCAAGAATCTGCTTAATCGTTGTCATGGTCAAATCCTTTCATCAGCGTGTTGATGATGGCATAGGCATCTTCAGCGCCCTTTCGGGTCAGATGAAAGTAGGCCATGGTGGTCTCCAGATTGGTGTGGCCCATGTAGCGCTGGATCACTCTGGGATTGGTGCCCGCTTCCAGCAGATGGGTCGCGTAGCAGTGACGCAAGGTGTGTATCGACACCCGGCGTTTTTTGATCCCGGCGTCGAACCGTGCCTGACGAAAAGCGCCCTGGACGCTTTCGATGGCCATCGGTGTTTTGGACGCGGCCGCCAGATTGCGGCCCCGGCCCACTGCCGGAAAGATCAAAACCGGGTTTTTGTGAGTGAGCCAATAGCGGCGCAGCAGCGACAAGGTAGCTTGCGGCAGGGGAACGAAGCGGTCCTTGGCGCCCTTTCCCCGATGCACGTGCAGCATCATGCGGGCCTTATCGATATCGGACACCTGAATGGCCAATGCCTCCGAGAGCCTCAGGCCGCAGGCATATACGGTCGATAGGAAGGCATAGTTGTGGAAGGTCTTGACCTTACCCAGGATGTCAAAGACTTCCTCGCGACTCAAAATGCACGGCAGGCGGCGCTCCCTTTTGGCATTCAGGTAATTAAAAGTATGCCAGTTGCGCTTGAGCACATTGGTGAAAAAGAATTTGATACCGCTTTGGGCGATGCGCAGGGTGGCAGCCGACCACTTGTCCTGATTGCGCCGATGCAGGAAATAGTCCTGCAGCTGTTTTTCGGTAATTTTGTCTGGTGTTCGATTGTAAAAATCAACCAACTGACGCACCGTACGGGTGTAGCATTGCTGGGTACGTTCACTCATTCCTGCAAGCTGCAGGGCCTTAATGGATTTTTGGTAATAGTCTTTCATGGTATTGCCTCCTTAGGGTTGACCATCTGCCCCTTGCAAATGGTGTTAAGGAGAGATACCATGAAAACGGTAGCTTAGATCATAGTGGGGCGCTTTGATAGGCGTTTGGGAACTGGATGCTCGATTATTATACTGCCGCGAAGCGGCTTACTTGAACTGTAGGCCATAAGTCAGTAACACTGCTTCCGAGCAGGAATAACCAGCCTTAAGGTTTTGGATTGCAATATTTATCTTTCCTTTTACATATTCCGGCCGTTTTGATTCAAACATCGTCGTCTCTCCTTAATCTCAAATAGGTTATCCTGTCCTGACATCTGTCTTCAGGGGTGAGATTAGGGAAATCCGACTT
>JBNKVZ010000289.1:0-2726 GCA_050299455.1 Thalassospira sp. | reverse complement strand
CTACCGAACGGGTCCTCGAGGAGTTCAAGCTTAACGGGTATGACCCGGACAAAGTCCATTTGCAGCCGGGTTATCGCATGCAGTATCGCGGCCAGCTGAATGATCTGGAAATTGAAAGTCCGATCCTGTCGGCTTCTGACAGTGACGATTGGGACAAGCTCGTTGAAACCTATAACAACACCTATGGTCGGGTTTATTCGGCCAGTGCCCGTTCGCCGGAACTTGGCTATTCGGTAACTGGCGCCATCATGCGCGGCACCGTCCCCATCCAAAAGCCGATTATCCCCAAAGAAGAGCTTCAATCCGAGACACCGCCGGAAGAGGCAAAGCTTGGCACGCGCAAATTCTATCGCAAGAAGCGCTGGCTGGATGCGCAGCTTTATCGCATGGAATCGCTTCTGCCCGGCAATCGCGTTACCGGCCCGGCCATCATTGAATCAGATGCCACGACGTTTGTCGTCCCCGATGGCTTTGAAACGTGGCTCGACGCGCACCGTCTGTTCCACCTCAGGGAGGTTTGAGCATCGACCGAACGGTCGAGTGCCCATCTTCATGCTTAAACAAGGAACGAAATTATGAACATCTCGGTAAAGAATGCAGACTCGCCGGAGACGACCCGCGGCATCGTGCGCGGCGGCGAGACCCTTAAACAACATCGTGATCGCCTGATGGAGGCAACACGCCAAAGCAAACATTATGCCGGTCTTGAAAAGATGGAATTACGCGACAGTGATCCCATTTTATACAACAAGTTATTCGCACGGTTGCGTGCCGGTGTGGTGGATGCCCGGGAAACGGCAAAGAAAATTGCCGCATCGCCCATTGTCGAGCAGGAAGGCGAGCTGTGCTTCACGCTTTATAATGCCGCCGGGGATTCAATCCTGACATCAACCGGCATCATTATCCATGTGGGCACAATGGGCGCTGCGATCAAATATATGATCGAGAATAACTGGGAGGCCAATCCCGGTGTGCACGACAAGGATATTTTCTGTAACAACGATTCACTGATCGGCAATGTCCACCCGTGCGACATTCATACCATCGTGCCCATTTTCTGGAGGGGTGAACTGATTGGCTGGGTTGGGGGCGTGACCCACGTTATTGATACTGGTGCGGTTGGCCCGGGCTCGATGGCAACGGGCCAGGTCCAGCGGTTTGGTGACGGGTATTCAATTACCTGCCGTAAAATCGGGGCAAATGACACGCTGTTTCGCGACTGGCTGCATGAAAGCCAGCGTATGGTGCGCACCACGCGCTACTGGATGCTTGACGAACGTACCCGAATTGCCGGCTGCCACATGATCCGTAAGCTTGTGGAAGAAGTGATCTCGGAAGAAGGGATCGAGGCTTACTGGAAGTTTGCCTATGAATCGGTTGAACATGGGCGTGTCGGTTTGCAAAACCGGATCAAGGCCATGACCATTCCGGGCAAATATCGGCAGGTGGGCTTTGTTGATGTGCCTTATGACCATGAAGATGTGCGGGTGCCATCCGACTTTGCCAAGGTTGATACCATCATGCATGCGCCCTCTGAAATTACCATCCGGGGCGATGCGACCTGGCGTCTTGATTTTGAAGGATCAAGCCGTTGGGGCTGGCATACCTATAATGCCCACCAGGTCAGCTTTACCTCTGGTATTTGGGTCATGATGACACAAACCCTGATCCCGTCTGAAATGATCAATGACGGAGCGGCTTACGGGACGGAATTTCGCTTGCCCAAAGGCACCTGGATGAACCCGGACGACCGTCGTGTCGCCTTTTCCTATTCCTGGCATTTCCTGGTTTCGGCCTGGACCGCCCTTTGGCGGGGCTTGTCGCGTTCCTATTTCGGGCGGGGCTATCTTGAAGAAGTCAATGCGGGCAATGCGAATACATCAAACTGGCTGCAAGGTGGCGGGTTTAACCAGTATGACGAAATCCATGCGGTGAATTCGTTTGAATGTGCGGCCAATGGAACCGGGGCGACGGCTGTAAGCGATGGTCTTTCCCATGCTGCGGCCATTTGGAACCCGGAAGGCGATATGGGCGACATGGAAATATGGGAGCTGGCAGAACCGCTTGTTTATCTGGGCCGTCAGATCAAGGCATCGTCGGGTGGTTCGGGAAAATATCGCGGTGGTTGCGGTTTTGAAAGCCTGCGTATGGTCTGGAATGCCAAGGACTGGACCATGTTCTTTATGGGGAATGGTCATATTTCCTCGGACTGGGGCTTGATGGGCGGGTATCCGGCCGCGTCGGGCTATCGGTTTGCCGCACATGATACCGACCTTAAAAAGCGGATCGCGGATGGCAAGGAAATCCCGCTTGGCGGGGATACCGACCCGCAAAATCCTGTTTGGGATTCTCTTATCGACGGGGCAAAGATCAAACGTGACAAACAGGCGATCACGACGGAAGAAATGTTCGATGATTATGATCTTTACCTGAATTATATGCGCGGTGGTCCTGGCTTTGGCGACCCGCTTGATCGTGATCCGCAGGGCGTTGCTGACGATGTGAATGGCGGCTATGTGCTCGAACGTTTTGCTAGGCAGGTTTATGGCGTCATTCTGGTGGCAGGTGCAGACGGCATGACCGTGGATGTGGCCGCAACCGAGGCCGAACGGAAAGATATTCGCAAGGCACGGATCGCGAATGCCGTTCCGGTGAAAGACTGGATGAAGCAGGAACGCGAACAAATTTTGGCTAAAAATGCCGGGACCCAAGTCCAGCAGATGTTT
>JBNKVZ010000288.1:0-2734 GCA_050299455.1 Thalassospira sp. | reverse complement strand
ATCCGGGCAATGTCCACCATTGATATTGATAGCCAAACGGTTCGCCTTTTGCCGTTGGCTCGTATCCTTTATCAGGGACGGTTGCCTCCTGCACCCAGTCAGCCGGAACAACCTGTTGGCCATTTGCCTTGCCGCCATTCAGGAACATCAGGCCAAACCGGGCGTGGTCACGCGCGGTGGCATTCAACCCGGCACCAAAAAATTCCCGTCCAACATTTTCCGGGCCATCCATCACCCAATAGGCATCACTTTCCATGCCCGCAGGTTGCCAGAGTTTTTCGGACATATATTCCGCCCCGGTCATGCCCACGGCACGTTCCAGCACACAACCCAGCACGCTGGTATCCAGGGTGGCATAGTTAAAAACCGCACCGGGTTTGTTGGGACCCGGTTTTGATTCATGGGCCGCATAATCACACCAGCGATATTTATACCCGACCAGCGAATTGTCATGCACCTGTGTCAGTTGCGTCTTACTGCCAAATTTGTAAATTTCCTGCCAATCAACGCCCGACCGCATCCGCAACAGGTCCCGTATCGTTGGTCCGTCATAGCCTGATCCGGCCATTTCCGGCAGGTAATCGGTGACCTTGTCATCCAGGCTTTTGATCGCGCCATCCTGCAAGGCCAGCCCGATCAAGGTTGAAACATAAGACTTGGCAACGGAAAAGGTCATGAAGCGCGTTTCGGGCGTGCTGCCATTGCGATAGGTTTCATAGGCAATCGCCCCATCCTTCACCACAACCAGTGCATTGGTGAAAGTATCCTCAAGATAATCTTCCAGGCTGACGGTTTTACCCTTCAGGCTGTAATCACCTTCCAGCGACACCCGCTTTTGCGGCAATTGCCAAACGTCATTCCCCGCCTTGACCGTGCGGGTGGCAAACATCTGGTTCATATGCTGAAAGGTCAGGAAGTTCAGGTCGGGCGAAAACATATGCGCCCGGGCATTAATCATGGTTGGCGTTAACCAGCGTGATGTTTCTTCTGCCGCGAAACCCGGAACACTGGACGCCGCAAGCGCACAGGCAAAGGTCGCCGCCCCCCAAAAACGATTATGCACCACCATCTTTATTCTCCCGTTTTAGCAACAAGGCCGGAATAAGCCGGACGCTTTATGATATTTGTGACTAAAATTGCCTGTTTCGTCAGTCGACGTCTGCCCGCTCGATCAGCACGGCAATGCCCTGCCCGCCGCCAATGCAGGCCGACGCAATGCCATATCGCCCGTCACATTGATGCAAGGCGCGCGCAAGGGTGTGGGTAAGGCGCACCCCGGTTGCGGCAAGCGGATGACCAATGGCAATCGCCCCGCCATTGACATTGAGCTTGTCTTCATCAAGTGCTAATTCGCGGATGCAGGCCAAAATCTGGGCGCCAAAGGCCTCGTTAATTTCAATCCGATCAATTTGATCAAGCGAAAGACCTGTATGATCCAGCAAGGCCCGAATAGCGGGCACCGGGCCAATACCCATAATTTCCGGCGGCACACCAACGGAAACACCGGCAATGATGCGCGCCTGCGGGACCAGGTTATGTGCCTGGGCATAGGCCTTACTGCCCAGCACCACCGCCGCCGCCCCATCGACCATTGCCGAGGAATTACCCCCCGTTTGAACGCCGCCAAATGCCGAGCGAATTTTTGCCAGTACCTCGTAGGGGGATGGTTTGACATGTGAATCCGCCTCAACCCGCTCAATCTGGCGCGGCAGGCGTATTTCACGATTGTTCAACCCCTCCATCGCGAAGGTTTCGGTTGTGACCGGGGTTATTTCGCCCTCCCAAAAGCCCGTATCACGGGCACACAAGGCGCGCGCAAAACTGCGTGCGGCAAAATGATCCACATCTTCGCGCGAAATTTCGTATTTTTTGGCAAGATTTTCGGCCGTATCGCCCATCGTGCAGTTCACCGCCGGGTCCAAAAGGGCCTCCCACAGGAAGTCCTTAAATTCCACCTGCCCCATGCGAAACCCACTGCGATGGGTATAGGCCGCAACGGGATTGCGGCTCATGGATTCCGTGCCAACACACAGGGCTAATTGCCCGCGCCCCAGCGAAATATGATCCGCCGCCTGCAAGATCACCTCGATCCCGGTGCCGCAAATGCGCTGAACAAGATGGGCGGGGCGATCCACCGGCACACCGGCATAAAGCCCGATATGGCGCGGCGTCATATAGGCATCAAACGAGGCCTGCGCCATCGAACCCGCCACGGTGAAATCGATATCCGCCGCCATCACGCCAACATGGTCGATGGCGGCACGCGCGGCCTTGATGCCCAAATCAATCGGCGAGATTTTGCCAAATGCGCCGGTATAATCAACAAATGGCGTCCGTTGACCACCCAGCAGCCACACATCGTTAAAGTCCGTTCGCAATCCTTTTACGGTCCCGGTCATGTCATTGTTCCTTTTGCGCGATCATCACATGGTCCGGCACCGGTTCCCGATAAAGATCGGCGACCTTATCGGCCCGACTGGTCAACACGGCCCGCTGATTGATCGATCCCTTATCCGTGACCTCGTGGGCATCCAGGTCCGGCGAACGATCCAGCACAATGGCACGGGCGACAAACTGGGCACTGCCCGTCGCCTTTGAGGCGAGTTCGTTCAGTTTTTTCTGAAAATGCGTCATAACGGCGGGGTGGGTTGCGATGTCACGTTCGGATGCGCCTTCGGGCAGGTCGGAGCATAATTTGCGGCAGGCGACAAAATCGGCAAAAAGCAACGCGCCG
>JBNKVZ010000287.1:0-2788 GCA_050299455.1 Thalassospira sp. | reverse complement strand
GAGGGAATAATAGATTGTTTGTGCATCACGCCGCGTCTTGACCAACAGGTCCCGCCGCAATCGTGCGAGATGCTGGGACAGGGCGGACTGGCTTAATCCGATGATTTTTTCAAGTTCGCCGACCGATCTTTCGCCCTTGTGAAGCTGGCATAAGACCATCAATCGGCTCTGATTGCTCATGGCCTTAAGGAGCGCGCTGGCTCGGTCGGCTTGTTGTTCTAATTCTTTTATTTCCATGTGCCTCATTTCATTCTGGTCGTGATGCCGGTTGCGAATGCGCGATATTTTACCCCATTATCGCGGATGAGCCTTGATCATCTCTTCACAACTGTGGCGTATTTGTGGGCTGGTCATGGACATTTGTAGGTTGTTGCTATCCATGATCCTGTTCGAAAGTATTATATTTGTCTATTCGAGCAGTCGCAAATTCTGATTTGCAAATTGGCAGAAAACTTCAAAATTACTTTACAAAAATGCGCGAAATTGAACTTTGGTCGGGTTTATTCGAAGATGTAACTGATTTATGCCAAGGCAGGTTGGACCCGCATATGCAAAGAAGAATTAAATTGCAATTGTTTCTTTGTTGCGTCAACCCAAGCGTCACATATTGTTACAGAAAGCCGGTCATGACCACATCTGGGGGCTTAGCCCCTCTCAGGTGATCATATGAAACAAACCGGCATATAAACGGGAGGCAGCAGACGGGTATGGCCACATTGTTTGTTTCGCATCGTGCCTGCATCGAGCATGATCCTGGGCCCGGCCACCCGGAGCAACCAGATCGCTTGCGGGTTATTCAGCGGGTTCTTGAAGCCGAAGAATTCATGTTTCTGCATCGCGAAGAGGCCCGACGGGCAGATATCGAATTGATCAAGCGGGTGCATGACCCGGCCTATGTCGATGGTGTTTTTGCCAAAATCCCCGAAACGGGGGAAATCTCGCTTGATGGTGATACCTATGTGTCCTCTGCCTCGGGCGAGGCGGCATTGCGCGCGGTGGGCGGGTGCTGTGTGGCGGTGGATGCGGTAATGCAGGGCCATGAACGCAATGCCTTTGTCGGTGTGCGCCCGCCGGGTCATCATGCCGAATATGAACGTGCCATGGGCTTTTGCCTGTTTAACAATGCCGCACTTGCCGCGCGTTATGCCCGCGAAACCTATGGCATCAAACGGGTTGCGGTGATGGATTTCGATGTGCATCACGGCAACGGCACGCAGGACCTGTTTTATAACGACCCTGACCTGTATTATTGTTCCACCCATCAATGGCCGTTATATCCCGGCACGGGCGACCCGATGGACCGGGGATGTGCCAATAATATTCTTAATGTGGGGCTGACGGCCGGGGCAGCAACAGCGGAAATCCAAAAGGCCTTTGGCGATTATGTCATTCCTGGCCTGGTCGATTTTGGCCCTGAATTGTTGATTGTTTCAGCTGGCTTTGATGCCCATCGCAATGATCCGCTGGCGGGCTTGTCGCTGGTGGAAAGTGATTTTACCTGGATGACGGAACAGCTTTTGGCGGTTGCCGGGCAATGTTGCGACAACCGGTTGGTGTCGATTCTGGAAGGGGGCTATGATTTGCCATCGCTGGCATCGTCTGTGCTGGCGCATGTGCGGGCCCTGATGACGGGGTGATCGCGTTCCAATTGCGGCTTAAGGGATAATTTGCGCGATAGGGGCCAGGTTGGGCCGGGCTTTGTATTGCCCTGTTGGGGCCTTGCGCGTAAACTCCGCCCAGCCAATAAAAAGGAGCAAATATGTCGGACGCAAATCCTGTAATTCCCGAAGACATCGCCAAACTGAGCTTCGAGGAGGCGTTGGGCCAGCTTGAAAATCTGGTGCGGCAGCTTGAACAGGGGCAGGTCGGCCTTGATGACGCGATTGCCTCCTATGAACGTGGTGCCGCATTAAAACGCCATTGTGCGGACAAATTGCGTGCCGCGGAAGAACGCATTGAAAAAATTACGCTTGGCGCAGATGGCCGCCCCAGCGCAACAGCCACCGAAATCGAATAACCACATTCAAGGCGGAGTCCCAGGTGAGCTATAACCTGATTTCTGCGCTGGGAGAGGCATCTGCTGATCTTGGCGCCATGCTTGACAAGATTCTGCCCCGTCCCGACGGGCAGATTGAAGAACGCCTGTTTGAGGCAATGCGGTATTCGACATTGGGCGAAGGTAAACGCCTGCGACCGTTTTTGGTCATGGCGTCATCCGATTTGTTCAAGGTATCGCGCACATCGGCGCTGCGCGTGGCGGCGGCCATTGAAATGGTGCATACCTATTCGCTGATCCATGATGACTTGCCCGCGATGGACAATGATGATTTGCGCCGCGGCAAGCCCAGCTGCCACAAACAGTTTGACGAGGCGACCGCCATCTTGGCCGGTGATGCCCTGTTAACCCAGGCCTTTGAAGTGCTGGCCGATGAGGAAACCCACCCTGACCCGCGTGTCTGCACCCAGCTTGTGCGCGCCATGGCGCGGGCGGCAGGGCCCTATGGCATGGTTGGCGGGCAAATGATTGACCTGGCGGGCGAGGGCCAACGCCTGAGCGAAACGCAGGTCACGCAATTGCATTTGTTAAAAACCGGGCGGATGTTTGCCTTTGCCTGCGAGGCCGGTGCCATTTTGGGCAAGGCCGCCAACAGCATGCGTGTCGGCCTGCGCGCCTATGCCCACGATATGGGTCTTGCCTTCCAGATCAAGGATGACCTGCTGGATGTCGAAGCCAGTAGCGATGATTTGGGCAAAACAGCCGGTAAGGACCAGGAGCAGGAAAAATCCA
>JBNKVZ010000286.1:0-2791 GCA_050299455.1 Thalassospira sp. | reverse complement strand
GGCTTCTGCCAGCATGGCACCCCGCGAAATTTCAATATTTTCACGCATTTTGTGGCTATTGACCTGCAAATTGCCCAGCAGGGAATGCATGCCCCCCATTGCCTTGCCACATGCCATAACGATTTCCGGCAATGCCAGCCATTCCTGCAACCAGGCAGTACCACTGCGTTCATGATCGTGAATTTGCGCATGATGCAAATGCGCCATTTGCGTTGCGCCAAACCGCGCCAGTGTTACCAGCATTTCCGCCGCAATCGGATTGGCCTTGTGTGGCATGGTCGAAGACCCGCCACCATTGGCCAAAGTGACCTCGGCAATTTCGGATTGCGATAACAAAATCAGATCCTGGCCCATTTTACCAAAGGCACAAGTTAACGACGTTAATTTCCCTGCAAGATCCACGACAATATCGCGCTGGCTGTGCCAGGGCATTTCCGCAATTTCCAGGCCCAATTCATCGGCCAGTGCTTCTTCAACCTCAAACCCGGAGGCGCCCAAAGAAGCCAGTGTTCCTGCCGCGCCCCCAAAGGACAACCGCAGAAATTGCCGCGCACTTATTGCCAATTGATGGTCCAGCCGCACAAGCGGCATCAACCAGCCTGCAACCTTGAGACCAAAGGTTGTCGGCACGGCTTGCTGGCTGCGGGTTCGTGCAGCCATAACGGTTGTGCGGTGATCATCGGAAAGTTTCATGAGCGATTTGATGATTTTGCGCATCCGATGTCGCAAAACGCCAATCACGTCGCGCATTCTAAGCACCAGGGCGGTATCAACCACATCCTGGCTGGTGGCGCCAAAATGCACATAGCGCGCGGCATCCCCCCCGACCTGCGCCTTGATCGCCTTAACCAGGCCCGGCACCGGCACACCTGTATGGGCACAGGACGCCGCCAGTGATGCCGGATCCGGGGTAAAATCCCGACAGGCTGCCGTAATGTCATCTGCCGCGGCCAACGGAATAAGGCCAACCCGCGCCTGGGCCGATGCCAATGCCGTTTCAAACAGCACCATTGCGGCAATAACCGCATCATCGGTAAAATATGTCGCGATTTCCGCATCGGCAAACAGCTTGCCATAAAGAGCGGAATCAAAGGGTGACAGGCTCATGCTTATCCCCGTTCATAAAGGGTGGCGACCAAGAAAGACCGCCACCATAAAAGTCATATCACAGACATAAAGCCAATGCCGGATCAAACCGCTTCCAGTGCAATGGCAATGCCCTGCCCCACACCAATACACATGGTTGCCAGCGCATATTTACCGCCACCGCGCGTTAACTGCCGGGCCGCTGTGCCGGTAATGCGGGCACCAGACATCCCTAACGGATGCCCCAAGGCAATTGCCCCGCCATTGGGGTTAACACGGGCATCATCATCAGCAAGGCCAAGGTCACGTAATGTTGCCAATCCTTGCGATGCAAAGGCCTCGTTAAGTTCGATGACATCAAACTGGTCCAGCGACAGGTTAAACCGTGCCATCAGGTTGCGTGTTGCCGGTGCCGGGCCAAACCCCATGATCCGCGGTGGCACGCCGGCCGTTGCCCCGCCCACAATACGCGCAATCGGATTTAGGCCATATTTTTTAACCGCTGCTTCGGATGCCACAATCAGGGCGGCGGCCCCGTCATTCACGCCCGATGCGTTGCCCGCTGTCACCGATCCACCTTCGCGAAACGGGGTTGGCAATTTGGCCAGTTTTTCAATTGTGGTACCGGGGCGCGGATGTTCATCCTGCGTCACAACAATGTCGTCACCTTTACGCTGGGGAATGGTCACTGGCACAATTTCCTCGGCCAGAATACCCTTTTCCTGTGCCGCCACCGCTTTATCCTGCGAACGCACGGCAAAGGCATCCTGATCGGCGCGGGAAATATTAAAATCCTCGGCCACGTTTTCACCGGTTTCTGGCATGGATTCAATGCCATATTGCTTTTTCATCACCGGGTTCACAAACCGCCAGCCAATCGTCGTATCGTGAATTTCGGCATTGCGCGAAAAGGCAGAACCGGCCTTTGGCATGACAAAGGGCGCGCGTGACATGCTTTCAACGCCACCGGCAATCATCATATCTGCCTCGCCCGCCTTGATCGCGCGGGCCGCCATAATAATCGCATCCATGCCCGAACCACACAGGCGGTTGACCGTTGTGCCGGTCACATTTTCGGGCAGCCCGGCCAGCAGCAGCGCCATGCGGGCAACATTGCGGTTATCCTCCCCCGCCTGGTTGGCACAGCCCATAATGACGTCGTCAATGGCGGCAAAATCGATATTCGGATTGCGATCAACCAATGCCCGCAAGGGAATGGCGGCCAAATCATCGGTGCGCACGGATGACAATGCACCGCCAAAACGGCCAATCGGAGTACGGATATAGTCGCAGATATAGGCGTCGGTCATTCTTTACTGGCCCTCATGAGCGGCGTTGGTGCGGGCATGCAAATCGCGCAGAACCTGCAATTCATGATCCGACGGCACCGGGGTTTCGGCAACCTTGTCGGCAAATTCAACCTGCCATCCGGTTGCGGCGACAATATCGTCGCGGCTAACACCGGGATGAATGGATGTGACGATGAAATGCTTTTCGGTCTGATGCGGCTCCATGATGCACAAATCGGTTATCAGGCGCGAAGGCCCCTTTGTTGTAACGCCATAGCTTGCACGATCATCGCCGCCCTTGCCATAGCCAAGCGACGTTACAAAATCGATTTTTTCAATAAAGCCCCGTTTGCTTTGTTTCATGACCAGAAAAATCTCGCCGCAACTGGTGGCAATTTCGGGCGCACCACCGCCAC
>JBNKVZ010000285.1:0-2803 GCA_050299455.1 Thalassospira sp. | reverse complement strand
GCACCAAATAAACTGACCAATGAATGTGAGGTTTTGATTGCGGTCGGCATGCGCTTTGATGACCGTGTGACTGGCAATGTTGATTTCTTCTCGCCCGGTTCGACCAAAATCCAGATCGATATCGATCCCAGCTCGATCAACAAAAACGTTGCCGTTGATGTGGGCATTGTTGGCGATGTCGGCCATGTCATCGAAGACATGATGAAAATCTGGAAGGCCAAACAACATAGTGTCAATCAGGCCGCACTGGATTCCTGGTGGGGTGAAATTGAAGGCTGGCGGGAAAAACGCTGCCTGTCTTATGTTCAGCCTGCCGATGTCATCAAGCCGCAGCATGTTATTCGCCGCATGCACGCGCTGACCCGTGAACGCAAAACCTTCATCACCACCGATGTCGGCCAGCATCAAATGTGGGCCGCCCAGCATTTCGGTTTCGAACATCCCAATGAATGGATGACATCGGGCGGTCTTGGCACCATGGGCTATGGCCTGCCAGCCGCCATGGGCGTTCAGGTCGCCCACCCGGATGCCACCGTGGTTTGCTTTAGCGGCGATGCCTCGATCATGATGAACATTCAGGAATGCGCGACGCTGACCCAGTATCGCCTGCCGGTCAAAATCGTGATCCTGAATAACCGTTATATGGGCATGGTGCGCCAGTGGCAGCAGCTTCTGCACGGTTCGCGCTATTCCGAAAGCTATAGCGAAACCCTGCCCGACTTTATCAAACTGGCCGATGCCTTTGGCTTTACCGGGCTGACCTGCACCAAACCGGCCGATCTTGATGATGCGCTGCAAAAGATGCTCGATATTGACGGGCCGGTCATTCTGGATGTAGCGGTGGATGACAAGGAAAACGTCTTCCCGATGATTCCGTCTGGCAAACCGCACAATGAAATGTTGCTGGGCCACGAAAAAAGCGATGCCCAGGCCATCGATTCCGACGAGGGGATGGTCCTGGTCTAAGCAGGCCTTTTTGTTGCGCAAAGGCGCACCAGACGAACCGATATTTTCATGATGACAGGCGGGGCTGGCGCGATGAACCCCATTGCCCGCCCCGACCGCAGCGGAGCAAGACCGTGAGAGAAACCGAAATTTCAAAACACACCATTTCTGTTCTGGTGGACAACGAGGCGGGTGTTCTCGCCCGTGTCATCGGCCTGTTTTCCGGCCGTGGCTATAACATCGAAAGCCTGACCGTTGCCGAAGTCGACGCCAATTCGCGCCAGTCGCGCATTACGGTTGTCACCTCGGGAACGCCAATGGTGATCGAACAGATCAAGGCCCAGCTTGGCCGCCTGGTTCCGGTTCACAAGGTAAGCGACCTGACCCTGGCCGGCCCCAGCGTTGAACGCGAACTGGCATTGGTCAAGGTCATTGCGACCGGCGAAAAACGTGTCGAATCCCTGCGTATTGCCGATATTTTCAAGGCACGCGCCGTTGATGCGACCAATACTTCCTTTATTTTCGAAATCATCGGCAGCCCTGAAAAGATTGATGCCTTCAATAAATTGATGGAACCGCTTGGCCTTTCGGAAATTTCCCGTACCGGTGTTGCCGCGATTTCGCGCGGCACCATTATGATGTGAATTTGCCCTGCCCCGGCATGGGCCTGGGCGGACGCCAAATACATTTCACCCTTTTAATCCAGAGACCACGCCCCAAAAAAACAAGCGTGGCCCAACGTCCAGAGGTATCGAAAGATGCGTGTTTATTACGACCGCGATGCAGATGTTAACCTGATCAAGACCAAAAAAGTTGCCATCATCGGTTATGGTTCCCAGGGCCATGCCCATGCGCTTAACCTGCATGATTCCGGCGTTGCAGAAGTTGCCGTTGGCCTGCGTGAAACTTCCTCGTCGCGCAAGAAAGCCGAAGCAGCCGGCCTGAAAACCATGACCCCGGCTGAAGCCGCTGCATGGGCCGACGTTGTCATGATCCTGACCCCGGACGAACACCAGGCTGCGATCTATGCACACGAAATCGGTGGCAACCTCAAAGAAGGTGCCGCTCTGATGTTTGCTCATGGCCTGAATGTTCATTTCGGCCTGATCGAACCGCGTGCCGACCTCGACGTGATGATGGTCGCACCGAAAGGCCCGGGCCACACCGTTCGTTCCGAATATGTTCGTGGTGGCGGCGTTCCCTGCCTGGTCGCAGTTGAACAGAATGCCTCGGGCAATGCCCTGGAACTGGCCCTGTCCTATGCTTCTGCCATTGGTGGCGGCCGTTCGGGCGTGATCGAAACCACCTTCCGCGAAGAATGCGAAACCGACCTGTTCGGCGAACAGGCTGTTCTGTGTGGCGGTCTGACCCAGCTGATCAAATACGGCTTTGAAACCCTGACCGAAGCTGGCTATGCGCCGGAAATGGCCTATTTCGAATGCCTGCACGAAGTGAAGCTGATCGTTGATCTGATGTATGAAGGCGGTATGGCCAACATGCGTTATTCGATCTCGAACACCGCTGAATATGGCGACTATGTCACCGGCCCGCGCGTGATCGATGCTTCGGTTAAAGAACGCATGAAAGATGTCCTCAAAGACATCCAGGAAGGCAAATTCGTCCGTGACTTCGTTCAGGAAATGCATTGCGGCCAGCCGATGTTCAAGGCAACCCGTCGCCTGAACGCCGAACACAGCATCGAAGAAGTTGGCACCAAACTGCGCGCCATGATGCCGTGGATCGCTGCCAACAAACTGGTCGACAAAGAAAAGAACTAAGGTTCTTTGACGATCTGATTAAAAGGCGACCGTCGGTTTTCCGGCGGTCGTTTTTGTTTGTCTGGCAGTGCCGTCGTTAC
>JBNKVZ010000284.1:0-2811 GCA_050299455.1 Thalassospira sp. | reverse complement strand
GCTTTGATACCGATCCGGTCAACCAGACCTTTGCCGGTTACAAGGCTTTTCCGGTCGAAACCATCCGCCTGGGCGAACGGCAGGACGAAATCAATGCCCGCTATTTCGATGCTTTGATCGAAAAAATCATCGAACTGCCTGACGATGCCGTGGTCGTGATTGACAATGGCGCGTCAACGTTTCTGCCGCTTCTTGGCTATCTGGTAGAAGCCCAGGCTTTTGACGTGTTGCGGGAACTCGGTCATGAAATCCGCCTCCATACCATTGTTACCGGTGGGCAGGCCGCGACCGACACCATTCAGGGTCTCGTTCAAATCCTGACTCACTTACCGGACCTGCCGATTGTCGTCTGGCTGAATGAATATTTCGGACGTGTGGAACGACGTACCGAAGACGGTGAAACCGAGGGTTTTGAACAGTCGGGCATTTATAAAAAGAACCGCGACCGTATTCACGCCCTGGTCCGCCTGCCCGAAGTCCGCAAGGAAACGTTCGGACATGACATTGAACAAATGATGCGCACCCGCCTGACATTCGATGAAGCTACCCATTCAGCAGACTTCCCCGTCATGGCCCGCCAGCGCCTGAAAATGACCTGGCGCACCATTCATCATTCAATGGAACAGGCAGTTCTGTGATGGCCGGACCGCTTGATGATGCACCGCCGCCGCCGGTGACGATGGACAGTATCGAGGAACTGCGGACCTATCTGTGGCAGCAGCACCAGATCACGGTCGATCAGGATGATCCGATCCTTCTGGTGCATACCATCCTGCGCCTGTCGCTCGATGAACAGCGTCGCCTCAATGATCAATATAACCGCGCCCTTTCGCAAACCCTGCGTGATGCCTCGCAGGATTTCACCAAGGATGTCCTGACCGCGATTGATGCCTTCAAGGCTGAAGCCTTAGGCGATGTCGTGCGCGAACGCATCAAGACCATGAATGAAACGGCAGAGATGGCGGAAGACGCCATCGGCCAGTTCGCCCGCCTGCTGCGCACCCAGAAAATCCTGACCACGCTCAACATTCTCGCCGTCGTCTTTGTCGTCGGCGTGTTGAGCGCCCTGACCCTTTAAGCCCGATTTAACCCTGCATCCAAACCGAGGAAAACATGACCAAAACAAATACCCTGACTTTGTGTCTGGTGGTGGCGCTGGCCACCCTTGCCTTCAGTGACACCGCCTTTGCCCAAGCCGCTTCAAGCGCCACTTCTGCCTCCGGCGAATGGTACGACCCGATCGTCAGCCTGTTTGAAACTGTTCAGACCGGGGTCGGCAAGATCGGCACCATCGTGATCGGTGTCGGCGTGATGTTTCTTGGCGTGTGGGCCGGATTTACGGGCCGGATGGACTGGATCAGAGCCGGGATGATCATTTTCGGCGGTGTCCTTGTTACGTCCGGCCCCGCAATTGCCAGCCGTCTGTTCGGTGGATCCTGATCATGAAAGCTGGCAGCGCCGTTCTCACCCGCATTCAAAACCAGATGACCATGTTTGGTCTGCCCATGCCGCTGATGATGCTCAGTGTCGTCATCGGCGCAATGGGCCTGGTTGTGATGGTCATCCTCGAAATCTTCTGGCTGATGCTGCCGACAATGGTTCTGGGCATTGCCGGGGCATGGATGTTTTTCATCCGCAAGATCAAGGACAACATGCACTTTGACCGGGAACTGTCGCTGCCGCCCCGCTTCTGGCGGGCGGGCCACCCCACCCGGTTGCTCAATGCCGGGAGGAAAGACAAATGATCTGGCCTTCCGTCCTTGCCACCTCGCTTGTCGCCACAATGGCCGGGGGCCTTGTCGTCCCCGCCAGTCGCCGCCTGCTGCTCGGTGATGTCAAATATGACTGGTTACAGGACCAGCTTGAACTTGACTGCATCGAGAGTGACGCCGCCACCATACGCGGCAAGGATAACAGCCTGTCACGTGTGTTTCGCTTCATTGGCACGTCTTACGATGCCAAGGTCGAGGCCGAACAGGAAAACCTGCTGCAAGCCCGCTCGATCCTGGTTCACAAGCTGGGCCAACTGGGCCTAAGCCTGCGCTGGTTTGGCATCAAACGCAAACGCGCGATTAATGCCCGGGCAACCTGGCCCAATGCGCCTTTGCAGGAAGTCGGTGACGCCGAAGCCAAACAGTTTCGCTCCAGCTATTTTATCGACTGGTATCTGGTGATTACCGGCACAGCCATGCCCGCCCTGAATGAAGCCACCGACATTATTGATGCCGATGGCGCCAAATACGGGGTGGGTCTGCTGGCCAAAGCCCCGGACGGGCAAAACTGCGAACTGACCGGCTTTCTCAATGGCATTGTCTGTGGCGAGTATCGTGATGACCTTGCCCCGATCCCCCATGACATTTCCGGGGGACTGCCTGCCAGTGACCTGAACTTTCACAAGGATAACGGGGTGATCCAGAGCTTCACCCCGACCGAAAAGCTGCAAAAAGTCATCACCGTGGCCAAATGGCCGGGCACCGTCACCGGCCAGATCATTAACGACATCATGAATCTCGATGGCGAAATCGAGATTTGCCAGATCTGTGATCCCTTTGATCAGCACAAGGCCCTGTTGTATCTCACCCGCCGTTTAAGTGGCGAACAAAGCGCGCTGTTTGGCAATGCCGAAGCGGCTGCGGAAACCGATGCCCTGATCGCGATGATCAATCAGGGCGATGCCACCCTGTTTGCGACACAGTTCCAGATCATCGCCCGGGCTGATACATCCGTCAAACTCGACAATCTGCTGCGCAAAATCACGCGCAAACTTTCCAGCCACCAGACCCTCTATCATGTCCAGGTGCGCGGTGCGCC
>JBNKVZ010000283.1:0-2814 GCA_050299455.1 Thalassospira sp. | reverse complement strand
TAAACTCCGTTTCGTTAACAATACCAACTTGAATTTTATATGGGCTAACGCGCAACTTTGGGGCGGCATGGTCCTCGCCGTCCCCAACAGTGAAAGGTTCAAGTAAGCCGCTTCGCGGCAGTAAACCCCATCTACAAATCCCACCTGGATAGTTAAATCCGACAAGTTGCAAAGGCTCACGGTTTTAGGTCATAGCTTTTAATTGGACGCCCATCCAATTAACCCTTCACTGTAAAGGAGAAAGCTATGAACCAAGACTATTACCAACAGTCCCTAAGAGCCCTGCAACTTGCCGGAATGAGTAAACGTACACAGCAATGCTATACGCGTGCGGTACGTATGCTCGTTGATTTTTACTCAAAATCGCCGGACAAGATCACCGAGCACGAACTTCAAGATTATTTCCTTCATCGCAAAAATGTCGACAAATGGGCTGCCGCAACATTACGCATCTGCTACAGCGGCATCAAGTTCTATTTCGTCCATGTGCTCAAACGCGATTGGCACACCTTGGAGCTGATCAATGCCAAGCGACCTAAGAGCCTGCCTGTCGTGTTGAGCCTCAGCCAGGTCTGGTCCATCCTCAACACGGTTCAAACCCCTCAAAATAAAGCCTATCTGACCGCCGTCTACACTTGCGGTTTAAGGCTCCATGAAGGCCTGCACTTGCAAGTGGCCGATATCGACAGCCAGCGCATGCGCATCCATGTCCACCGCGGCAAAGGGGCCAAAGATCGCTATGTGCCCCTGCCCAATCATACCCTTGCAGTGCTGCGCGATTACTGGCGCATCCACCGCAACAGCACCTGGATTTTTCCTCGCCTGGGCCATAGCGGCAAACATGGCCCGACAGCCTCCAAGCCTATGGACTGTTCTTCGGTGCGCGGCGCTCTGCGTCGTGTCCTGGTCCAACTCAAGTTTAAAAAACGCGTCACCGTGCATACGCTGCGCCATTCTTACGCCACCCATCTGCTCGAAGCCGGTGTCAATATCCGCCGCATCCAACAATACCTGGGCCATCGTAGCCTTACATCGACCATGGTCTATCTGCACCTGACCACCCAGGGCCACCAACGCGCCTATGGGATTATCGACAATTTGATGAAAGGAGACGGCCATGACGACGATTAAATCCATCCTGAACCAATTCGCCCCGGACTATATCGGACAAAATGCCTTCAATATGCCTGTCATTCAACGCAAGGCCATCGACGCCATTTGCAAATGCCGCAGCGAACATTTTGGCATCGCCGTCTTTGAATGCGACCAGTGCAAGCAGCATCATACGGTGTTTCGCTGCTGCGGCAACCGGCACTGTCCCAACTGCCAGCACCACAAACAGCTCCAGTGGCTCAACAGGCGCATCGAACGCCAACTGCCCGGCCATCATTTTATGGTCACCTTTACCGTTCCCGAACAGTTGCGCACCTTTATCTACCGGCACCAACGCCAAGCTTACGATGCCATGTTCAAGGCCTCGGCCGATACCATCAAAACGCTGACCGCCAACGGTGACCATATCGGCGGGGATCTGCCCGGTTTCTTCGGTGCATTGCATACCTGGGGCAGTCAACTGCAGTATCATCCCCATGTCCACTATGTGGTGGCCGGTGGCGCCTACTGCAATGCCACCGACAACTGGACACCGTCCCGCATCGATTTTTTGCTGCCGGTGCGGGCCATGTCCAAGCTGTTCAGCGCCAAGTTCGCCGATTTGATGATTGCCTGCGGCCTATATGATCAGATCCCTGAACAGGTCTGGCAGCACGGCTTTAATGTCGACTGCCGGCCTGTGGGCAGCGGCCAACGATCCGTGGCCTATCTGTCCCGCTACCTGTTCAAGGTGGCCATCTCCGATGGGCGCATCGTCAAAGTCGACGACAACCGGGTCTACTTCAAATACCGTGTTAAAAACTCGGCCAGATTGCGATCAACCAGCCTTGGCGTGATGACATTTATCGCCCGATTCTTAAAACACGTGCTGCCCAAAGGATTTGTTAAGGTGCGCTACTTCGGCCTGTATAATACCAACTGTTCGCAGCCAAGAAATAAGATCGCATTCTTGATTGAGGCGGTCTTTGATTTTCTATTGCCGAGGGGCAATCCCAAGACGAAAATACCGCCTCCTTTTTGCTGCCCGCGTTGTAAAAAGGGAACGCTATCTTTTAAGTTCCAAATTCTTCCGCACCAGATGCTGCACAGCGGCGGTGGGTAGACAAGCCGGCGGCTGGCGGTATTCACATCTTCATCAACCAAACGCCTCGCGCTGGCGGCGTAGTGGTCTGCTGCGCCTTTTTGTCCAAAATCGCTATTTTTCAAAGATCAAAGTAGGACAATTATAAAGGAATTCTGCCTATTTTTATCTTCTAAAGCCGTCACATCATCTTGATTTGCTTTTGAGCATTCGACTTCCGGCTGCAATTCCATAGACCTTTACCCATATACGCTTAACTACACGGGCTTCATGAACATTGGATTGAGCCCGACCTTTCAGGTCGTCTCAATCCTTATGGGTTCGGCTATAAAATTATTTCTTAAAATCCGGATGGGATTTACCACATTCTTTACAGTGACCGTTATCTCCAATTACCCCAATACAATTGTCATCAATGCATAGTACTCTTTCGCTCAATTCATCTTCTTTATATTTGACTGGAGGTGTCAAGGTTTCGCCCGGCTCAGAATAATAGCATTTCTCAAATTCATTTCTTATTTGTGTCGGAGGACCATACAAATTCCACCTCTTTTCTCTCTTTATTTGATTATCAATTTTATCAATGATGAAAAAGATTTCTGCCAGTTGTTTTCTTATTT
>JBNKVZ010000282.1:0-2846 GCA_050299455.1 Thalassospira sp. | reverse complement strand
GATGGGGCCTGCCGAGAATTCCGCCTCGGCCTGGTTGTCAACACCGACTGAATTAAGGTTCTGATCGATAAAGGTCCTTTTGCGCGGCATCGTTGTTCCAACCAGGGGCTTCCCGGAATAGCTGACATAGCGGTAATTTGCATCCTGCCTGTCATAGCGAAGGTTTTGCCGGAACGTCCAGACATCGTCGAAGTGATGTTCAAACTCGTACCCGATCGATTTTGACGCGCGGATGAATTGGTCAAAGGATGGTTCGCCGGCATAGAAACGGGTTGGTATTTTTCCGAACGACGCGGAGGTCAGTGTCCCCACGGGGGGCAACACGTTCACCTGGTTCCCGAGATCCTCACGAAGGTAACTCCCAAGGATCGTGAGCTTGGTGTCGTCAGAGGGGTTCCAGCTCCAGGATGGTGCGATGAACTGGCGATTGTTCTTGCCATGATCGGTTTGGGCGCCGCTTTTGCGCGCCAGGCCGACCAGGCGGTACTGGAATTCGTCTTTCGCATCAAGCGATCCCCCCACATCGAACGACCCTTGGCGACGATCAAAGTTCCCGAGCGAGACATTGACTTCGCGGGTGGGGTCAGCACTCGGTTTCTTGCTGACCAGATTGACAAGGCCGCCCGGGGCGTTTTGTCCATACAGCACCGAAGACGGCCCCTTTAGTACCTCGACGCGCTGCAATCCGTAAGGTTCCGGTCGTCCCAGGCCTGCGAACTTGCCCTCGTTCAGTCTAAGTCCATCAAGATATTGGGCCGCATCAAAACCCCGGATCAGGGTTTTGTCATATCGAAGATCAGCGCCGCCCCAATAATCGCCGAGGACCCCGGAATTATAACGGATGGCCTCGCCCACGGACTGCACCTGGCGTGCTTCCAGCTCTTTTTGCGTGACAACGGAAATGGCCTGTGGGGTTTCGATCAGCGGGGTTGAGGTTTTGGTCGCAGTGCGTGATGTCGTGGCGACATAGCTATGCGCTTTCGGGCCTTTGGTCTGCACGATAATGGGGGCGAGTGTCGTCACATTTTCCTGGGCCTGTGTTTCTGGAGCAATGGAAATGACGGTCAGGCCCGTGATCAAAGCGAAAATGGATACCCTGGAATGAAACTGACGATTGCGCACGATGTCCCCAATTCTGCAAAATAATTCAGCAAGTTGCGCTCAGGCCTTGCTTGCTGTAGGACCTATAGAATAAGATGCTAGTGATAGTCAATATTAACAAATTGGGATCCCGAAAAGCACGAAGATGGGTAATTTGAATGGAATAACGCGGCGTGCTTTCCTTGCCGGGTCGATGGCGCTTGCGCTGCCCGGTCTGGCCAGCGCGAAATCCGGTATTGTGGTGCGCGATCTTCTGGGCCGCGAGATCAGGCTTGCAAAGCCGGCCAGCCGCGTTGTGTTGGGGCAGGGGCGTTTTCTCAGCATGATCGGCATGGTCCATCCGGACCCGATGGCAATTCTTGCCGGTTGGGCCGATGACCTGAACACGATATTTCCAAACGAAGCCAAAGCGTGGCACAGCCGGTTTCCATCGCTTAAGTCGCTGCCGGTGATTGGCCGGCGGATTGGAAGTGACTATGTGATCGAAAATCTGCTTATGCTGCAGCCTGATCTGGTGCTGATCAGCCGGTTTAATGCCGGGCCGGTCGAAAGTGACGGGAGCACGTCTTTTATCCGCAAGCTGACGCAGGCGGGACTGACTGTCGCCGTTGTCGATTTTGCCCAGGATCCCCTGAATGACACGGTTCCGAGCCTTCGCATCCTCGCCCAGTTGCTGGGGCAGGAGGCGCGCGGGGAAGAGGCGATTGCCTTTTACCAGGCGACGCTAAAGCGGATTACCGAGACGGTTGGCAAGCGAACGGGGGCTCCGACCGATGTGGTTATTCATAGTCACGCGGGGGTGATGCCCTGCTGTGCCAGCATCGGACGTGGCAGCTTTGCCGATCTTGCGGCTTTGGTTGGCGGGCACAGCATTGCCGCCGACGTGTTGCCAAGGGCGGTCGGCCCGATCAATCTGGAATATATGCTGGTGCGCCAACCCGATGTTTATGTCGCGACCGGGGGGCTGAAAGCGGAAAGCTCCGGCGGGATTTCCATCGGTGCGAACGTGACCGCGGCGCAGGCGCGGGCAAGTCTTGCCCGGATTGTCGCAGATCCCGGTCTTGCAGAATTAAAGGCCGTGCAGAACAAACGCGCCTATGCGCTTTGGCATGGTCTTAATGAAACGCCGTTGCATCTGGTTGCGCTTGAAGCATTGGCCGGCTGGCTTAACCCGGACATCAAAGATGCCTTCGATGCGGGGAAGACGCTGGCCGAATTTCGCAAGCGGTTTCCGCTGCTTCCACAGGAGGGCGTCTATACCGTTGCCCTTGATCCCTCAGAATAAGAAGACTCTATGACTCCTCGCAAACTTACCATTTATTCCACCCGCCACCGTGAATTCACCCAGTTACTTGCCGACGGCTTCCATCAGGAAACCGGGATTGAGGTAACGATCGAAGATATCAAGTCTGACGCTGCTCCGCGCCTGCAACAGGAAGGGGCAAGTTGCCCTGCTGATATCGTGTTAACGCTCGACTACCGCCGCCTTATGAAGCTCGCGGATGCAAACCTGACGCAACCGGTGCAATCCGACATACTTGAAAAGGTGGTGCCCGCCCATTTACGGGACCCCCAGGGGCGCTGGTTTGCGCAGTCCATGCGTGCCCGGCTTGTTTTCGTCGAGAAGTCGCTGGATGTGACGCAGTTCGACTATGCTGATCTCGCAGATCCCCGCTGGCGCGACAAACTGTTCATTCGGTCTGCGGATCATATGTTCAACACGGCCTTGATTGCGGCCTTTCGCG
>JBNKVZ010000281.1:0-2852 GCA_050299455.1 Thalassospira sp. | reverse complement strand
CCGGTTAAAACCGCATCACGCACATAGGGGGCAAAAGTATCGGCAATATTGGCCCGAATGGCCGCAACATGCACCCAGGTGCCGGTTGATAATTTGAAATCCTCGCACACCCGCCCATCAAACAGAAAACCCCGTTCAATATTATCAGGATCAACAAATTTCAACGCATCGCCGATCAGATAATAACCTTCCTCGTCAAAGGATTCCCGGGTTTTATCGGGCTGCTTCCAGTAACCCGGGGTGATGCTGGGCCCGCGCAGGCGCACTTCGAGTTTTTCGGCATTTGGCACCAGTTTCACATCCAGCCCCACCGCCGGAAGGCCAACACTGGCCGCCTGATCCACCGCCCAGGTGGTGGTAAAGGCAAAGGGGGCAGTTTCGGTTGAGCCATAGCCCGTAACCATGACGATTTTTTCGCCAATGGTATCTTGGGCGATACGTTCCAGATTATCCCACACATATTGCGACAAACCGGCACCGGCATATTGCATCAGCCGAAGCTGTTTGAAAAAGGAGGCCCGCAGGGTGCTGTTTTCCTGCAAATGATGAACCAGCATTTCAAACCCCTTGGGCACGTTGAAATACATGGTTGGCGAAATTTCACACAAATTGCGGACGGTTTCAAAAATGCCATCCGGTGTTGGTTTACCCTGATCGATGTAAAAACTGCCGCCATTATAAAGGGCGATGCCAAAATTATGATTGCCACCTGCGGTGTGGTTCCAGGGCAACCAATCGAGCATGACCGGCGGATCATCCTGCAAAAAGGCCAGGGTATGGCGCAACATCATCTGGTTAAAACAGATCATGCGTTGCGTATTAATCACCGCCTTGGGCATGCCGGTGGACCCGGATGTAAACAGGAACTTGGCAATGGTATCTTCGGTGATCGTGGCATTTGCATGGTCCACCGCATCGGTCACAACGGTGGCAAGCGCACTCGAAAAATGATCGACCGTAAATTCGGACGGGCTGTTTTTCACCACCAAAAGCCGGGTACTGGCCGGCAAAACAGCCGACAGGGCCCGGGCATATTGCGCACCATCCTCGACAAACACCAAACCCGGATTAAGCAATTCGCACACATGGCGCAGTTTGGCGAAACTTTTGGAAATCAGGGAATAGGCCGGTGAAACCGGCGCATAGGGTATGCCAACATACATTGACGCAAGGGCAAGCAAACCATGTGCAAGGCTATTGCCCGACAGGATCAGAACCGGACGATCCACCGACAGGTCATGAGTTAACAAATATTGGGCAAGCTTACGAACATCCTCGCGGGTTTGGTGATAGGTCCGCGTTTGCCAGGCACCGGATTGATCCCGATCCGCCAAAAAGACCTGATCGGGCCGATGTTCCGCCCAATGATCGAGCTTGTCTGTTATGGCGCGTGGATAATCGTCGGGTGTTTCATCCGAACGCAAATATAAGGTGCCGTCGTCTCCCTTTGATATTGAAACGCGAGTATCTCCCATGCGAACCGGACGCAATCCGGGTTCAGCAATCATTGGCATGATACGAGTCCTCCGCTGATCATTTTTTATTTGTTATAATTAATAACAATAATGATTCATTACATCAAGCGAAATATCGCAAAACGGGATTATCCGCCCCCCAATGTAACGTTTGCGCAACATAGGGGCCATCACGAACCGCAAAAATGATGTTGCCGAAAATCCATAACTGTTATAATTTATAACAATATTGAAGGACCAGGCATCTTGCCCACACGCCCGTTAAACCGGGAAAATCCGGGCGGCAATGATACCGGCAGCCCCCATAAAACAACGACAATACCGGGAGGACCCCATGAACCACCCCACCAAAACCTTCATCGCCCCCGAAAAGTGGCACGGTAAAGTGCTGTTTTCTGACTGGGCAATCGCCGATGGCGGCAAAATAGAGGTCAAAAACCCGGCAAATGATCAGGTGATAGCCTCTGTCGGGTTTGGCATTAGCAGCGATATCACACGCGCCGCAACAGAGGCCCGCATCGCCCAATGCAACTGGGCCAAAGAACAGCCCGAAACCCGCGCGCACATCCTTAACAAAGCGGCAGATTTGCTTGAAGCCAACGCCGAAGAGCTGATCCCGTGGATTATGAAGGAATCAGGTTCAACCCGGATCAAGGCGGGCATCGAAATCGAACATGGGGCGGGTTTTATCCGCCATGCCGCGTCTCTTGCAACCAAACCCATGACGGTCGAACTGCCGGACCTGAACGGCCGCCCCAATTACGCCAAACGGATGCCGCATGGCGTTGTTGGCGTCATTTCGCCGTTTAATTTCCCGCTGGTTTTATCGGTTCGCGCCATTGCCCCGGCCCTGGCACTAGGCAATGCCGTCATCCACAAGCCCGATCCGCGCACGCCCATTTCCGGTGGCGTCATCATTGCCCGCATTTTTGAAGATGCCGGCCTGCCAAAGGGCCTTTTTCACGTTATTCCCGGCGGGGCCGCCGCCGGGGAAGCATTATGTACCGATAAAAACATTGCGATGATTTCATTTACCGGTTCGGCACATGCCGGTACACGGGTGGGCGAATTGTGCGGCAAACACCTTAAAAAGGTCCAACTGGAGCTGGGCGGTAAAAACACCCTGATCATCCTCGATGATGCGGATGTTGCTATCGCGGCATCAAACGCGGCGTGGGGGGCCTTCCTGCACCAGGGGCAAATCTGCATGGCGACCGGCCTGGTGCTGACCCATGAAAGCCTTAGCGAGGAAATTGCCCAAACCCTGGCGAGCAAGGCGCAAAATCTTCCCGTCGGCGATCCGTCATCGGATCAGGTGGCACTTGGCCCCATTATTTCCGATGGTCAGGTTCAAACAATTCAGGACATCGTTAATGA
>JBNKVZ010000280.1:0-2905 GCA_050299455.1 Thalassospira sp. | reverse complement strand
GGATGTCATCGTTCTTTGGCTGGCAGCACGAGATGACAGAGTGCCTTGGATTGCCAAGGCACTCGCGGGTTTCGTGGCTATCTATGCGCTTTCTCCGATAGACCTCATTCCCGATTTCCTTCCGGTAATTGGGTATTTCGATGATCTGTTGATTGTGCCACTGGGTATTCTTCTCGTGATTCGGCTGATCCCACCGGATGTGCTGGCCGATTTGCGGGAACAGGCAGCGTTCGCCAAGGTGAATGCAAATGGGGCCTTTGGAATCCTGATCGTCATCACGATATGGCTTTTGGCAGGCCTAGGGATTGCTTGGTGCCTTTGGCCAAAACAATAGTTGGCTTTGCGTAGCGGGAAATGGCAAAACAAAATCATGACCGATCTCATTATCAAAATCTGCGGCCTGTCGACTGAAGAGACTATGCAAGCTGCGCTCGATGCGGGTGCGGACATGGTGGGGCTGATGTTTTTCCCGAAAAGCCCGCGCCATGTCTCCCTGTCGCAGGCCTGTAAGCTGGCGGATATGGCCCGGGGCAAGGCGGAGATTGTGGCCCTGACCGTGAACATGGATCTGGACGGCCTGTCGCGGATCAATGAGCTGGTCAATCCGGATATCTTCCAGTTTCATGGCAGCGAGACGCCGGAAGCCTGTGCGGCTGCTAAGGTCATGTACCGGAAGAAAGTCATGAAGGCGGTGTCGGTCTCCGAACAGGCCGATCTTGAGCAGGCTCAGTTCTATTCCATTGTCGCCGACTGGATTTTGTTCGATGCGAAACCACCGGAAGACTCCGAGTTGCCAGGCGGAAATGGTGTTTCCTATGACTGGACCTTGCTGAAGGGCCTTGACCTTGCGAAGCCCTTCATGCTTTCGGGGGGATTGGATTCGTCCAATGTGGCTGAAGCTATCGCGGCAAGCGGTGTGACAGCCGTTGACGTGTCTTCCGGCGTTGAGCGGGAGAAAGGCGTCAAGGACAGTGAACTCATTCGCGCATTCGTGGCAGCCGCCCGGAGCGCCCAAGCTGTGTCAGGGAGTAATTTCAGTTGACCACCATCGCAAACACCATGCGGTCCGGTCCGGACGAGCGCGGTCATTTCGGAATTTTCGGCGGCCGTTATGTTGCCGAAACCCTGATGCCGTTGATCCTGGACCTGGAACAGGCCTATGAGGCCGCGAAAAACGACCCGGCCTTCGCCGAGGAAATCGCGGATCTGAACAAGCATTATACCGGCCGGCCCTCGCCGTTGTATTTTGCCGAGCGTCTTACGGAGCATCTTGGCGGCGCCAAGATCTACTTCAAGCGTGATGAGCTGAACCACACCGGATCGCACAAGATCAACAATTGCCTGGGCCAGATCCTTCTGGCGAAGCGGATGGGCAAGACGCGGATCATCGCTGAAACCGGCGCTGGGCAGCATGGTGTGGCGACAGCGACGGTTTGCGCCCGCTTTGGCCTGCCTTGCGTTGTTTACATGGGCGCGACCGATGTTGAGCGTCAGAAGCCAAATGTCTTCCGGATGAAGCTGCTTGGTGCGGAGATCGTTCCGGTGACCGCGGGGGCGGGCACCTTGAAGGATGCCATGAACGAGGCGCTGCGGGACTGGGTGACCAATGTTGACGACACCTATTATCTGATTGGCACGGCGGCTGGGCCGCACCCGTATCCGGAAATGGTGCGCGATTTTCAGTCCGTCATCGGTGACGAAACCCGTGAGCAGATGATGGCGGCGGAAGGCCGTTTGCCTGATGCCCTGGTGGCTGCCGTTGGTGGCGGGTCCAATGCGATCGGATTGTTTCATCCGTTCCTGGATGACGAAAGTGTCAAGATTTATGGCGTTGAAGCTGGTGGCCGCGGCCTGACGGGTGAGGAGCATTGCGCATCGCTGACCGCAGGCAAGCCCGGGGTTCTCCATGGCAACCGGACGTATCTTCTGCAGGATGACGATGGCCAGATTTTCGAGGGCCACTCGATTTCAGCCGGGCTGGACTATCCAGGCATCGGGCCGGAGCACTCCTGGCTGAAGGAAACCGGCCGCGTAACCTATGTTCCTGCCATGGACGATGAAGCGCTTGAGGCATTTCAGCTGCTGACCAAGGTTGAGGGCATCATTCCGGCACTGGAACCGTCTCATGCGCTGGCGCATGTTATCAAGCTGGCACCGACCATGGACAAGGATCAGATCATTGTCATGAACCTTTGTGGCCGGGGTGACAAAGATGTTTTCGCTGTTGGCGAAATGCTAGGATTTGACCTGTAGGGACCAATTCCACTGAGATCAAACAAAGCCGCCGGCTGAAACAGCCGGCGGCTTTTGTATTTGCGGGTGCGTGATCTAGCGGCCCGCCATGCCCGTGGTGGCAATGCGTGCGATCAGGAAGAGCTGACGGGCGCGGGCATCCATATGCTCGGCTTGCTGGCCGTCATAGCTGGGCATTTTTTCAAAGAGACTTTCGGCAGGCTTGCGCATCGGCGCGCAGGATTTCACCCGGGACCAGAATGCCGACAGGTCGCGAGCGGAGTCTTGATGGGAGGCAATGGCCATAGTGTCCGCCTTTCTTGTTTGTGTTGTGGCAAGACCATTCATATAGATGCGCACTGAGTGCGTAACCAGTGCCGATGGCGCGTGGCAGGTCTGCGCAGAAAGCAGAGCCGTTCAAACAATAGGGTTTCCCGCCGTTAACGATGCCATGCGGTATCTGCATTGCTGCTTCGCAACATTGTATATTGCATCGCAAACTAGCAGGCCTATTGTTTGATCACAGGTTCACAAGGCAGCGCCCCATCCGGGACGACGCGCCGGTTCAAACAAAACTTAGAAAGGTAATCCAATGGCCTCTCCTGTTGTCGCTTCCCCGCTCGAATTTATTTCTGGCGCATTTGCCTCTTTTGGTCACAAGTTCCTTGTTGTC
>JBNKVZ010000279.1:0-2943 GCA_050299455.1 Thalassospira sp. | reverse complement strand
GATGCAGGGTTTTTCTGCCGGTTGGCCGTGCGTTTTCACCTGCCGGGCGATACCGGCATGCATTATGGCAATTTCGCGTGATTCCCCCTCGATGGCATCGCCCAGAATAACCGTGTTCAGGCCCATATTCTGCGCCGCACTGGCCGCGGCCAGCAGCGAATCCTGCGGGCGGGACAGCATGAAGACATCATTATTTTCAAAACAATCCTGACCAGGTTTGATGGTTTCATGCTCCGCGTCTGCAAGCAGCTTTTGCGCGCCATCGGGCAGGGTAATGTCATAGCGTTTAAGGATGGCAAGCGCATCCTTTTGGGTTGTCGGGTCGGGAACGGTTGGGCCAGACGCAATGATGGCCGGGTCATCCCCCGGCACGTCGGAGACCAGATAAGTAACCATTTTGGCCCGCGCCCCGGCCAGTGCCAGCCGGCCCCCTTTGATGGCGGAAAGATGTTTGCGCACGCAATTCATTTCCGAAATGGTCGCCCCGCTTTTGAGCAGGGCCTTGCTGATGGCCTGTTTGTCTTCAAGGCTGATGCCCGGTGCAGGCAATGCCAACAGGGCAGAACCGCCGCCAGAAATCATGCAGACAATCAAATCATCCGGTCCGGCATTTTGGGCGATTTCCAAAATACGCTGTGCGGCCTTTTGCCCCGCTTCGTCGGGTACCGGGTGGGATGCCTCGACAATTTCGATATGATCGCACGGGGCGGCGTGGCCATAACGTGTGACAACCAGCCCACCAAGCCGGTTTTTAATATCGTCATTGCCATTTTCCTTGATCCAGCATGCCTCAAAACTGCGCGCCATATGGGCCGATGCCTTGCCAGCGCCAATCACAATGGTTTTGCCCTTGGGGGCTGCGGGCATATGGTGCGGAAGCTGTACTGCCGGGTCCGCTGCCTTGAGGGCGGCTGTCATCAGTTTGTGCAAAATGTCGCGCGGAGACGCGGACAGACTGTTTTGCGGCAAGGTCATTGGCGTGGCTCCGGTCTGTTTTATGTGTGCTCGTCTTTTTTGATCAGGTCATTTGCGCGTTGTGTTTCGCGCGTCGCGCTTCGCAATTTCAGCCGTGTTGTCAGCCTTTGGTCGCTTGTGGGGTTCGTTCGGTCACATGGTTGATAACGGCGCCCAGATGTTCATACATGGCCTGTTCGGCGCGGTCCGGGTCCCGGGCGGCGATGGCATCGATAATGGCGCGGTGATGGTTTTGCACCATATTGTCAAATTGCGGCCCGGCAAAGATATGAAACCGGATTTCATCCAGCGCGGTATGCAGCACATCATGCAGCATTTTCATCAGGTGATAATAAATGATGCTGCCGCTGGCCCGTGCGACCATCATATGCAGGCGGTGGTCATCTTCGGTGCGGTATTTGGCCGCCCGGCGCGGGTCGTGTGCCTGTTGAAAGGTGGCGCGCAATTCGGCCAGTTGTTCATCGGTGGCATTTTCTGCCGCCCGCCGTGCCGCCCATGTTTCAAGGGTGCGGCGCAGCTCCATCAGGTCGGCAAGGTTGGTGATCGACCCGCGAACAAGGTCGGTCATTGCAACATCCATTTCAATGCCGGTGGAGGAGAGAAGCTCCGTCCCGCCGCCCTGAACGGCGCGCAAATATCCGCGTGTTTTCAGTTTTTGCAGGGCGGCACGCACCGAAACACGGCTAACATTCATATCCTCGGCAAGCTGCCTTTCGCCGGGCAGGCGTTCGCCCGGTAAATAGTCGCCAGCAGCAAACCGGGCCAGCAGGGTATCCGCCACGCGCTCGGCAACGCGCTTGGGGCGGTTATTTTCGCCTTGATCGGGGCTTTGGTCGGCAGGCTGGTCCGGCGTTGGCTGCATGGGAAACAGATTCTCCGTCATCTGGCCATTGGTTCGTCATTGGTCATACCATTTTACGTCAAGTTTGGGCGAAAATGAATGACTTGCATGCATCATATGCAGCAACTTGCCACAATCTGTACGAATTGCTAGTTTTCCTCGCTAATCTATATGTCTGACCCCTCGCTATTTGGTAAGAGTTCCAAACAGCCTGGCGTATTTCCCTGTCAGGCATCTCATTTTCAAAAAATTCAGGAGAAGACGCGTGAGCCATCATCCCGCGCAGCTGCTTTGCAGTGAAGACCCGGCCCCCTATGAAATTCTTAATGATGATGGTTCGGGCCATGCGCTGTTTGTGTGTGATCATGCGTCGCGTGCCATTCCCAAATCACTGGGAACGTTGGGCCTGCCCGAAGAAGAACGTCAACGCCATATTGGTTGGGATATCGGGGCGCGCAAGGTTACGGAAATTCTGGTCAAGCGGTTTGATTGTCCGGCGGTTTTATGCGGTTTTTCGCGTTTGGTGATTGATTGTAACCGCCAGCTTTGGGACCCGAGCGGAATGCCGGAGGTGGCTGATCAAACCGTGGTTCCGGGCAACCAGAATGTCTCTCCTGCCGAGCATATGAAGCGTATTCGCGAAATTTTCTTGCCCTATCACTGGGCGATTGAAGAACGCATTGCGCGGTTTCATGCCCATAAGGTGGCGCCTGCCATTTTGGCCATTCACAGCTTTACCCCGGTTTTTCAGGGTTTTGAACGCCCGTGGGAAATTGGTATTTTGTGGGATCAGGATGGCCGTATTCCGCAGCCGCTGTTGGAAAATTTGCGCCGACAGAACCCGGATTTGACCATTGGCGATAACGAACCCTATTCGGGCCGCCATATGGCCGATTACACCATTGATCATCATGCCGAGGCGGCCAATTTGCCGTGCGTCTCGGTTGAAATTCGTCAGGACCTGATTGATACTGACGAAGGATGTGAAAAATGGGCGGGTATCCTGGGCGATGCGTTTGAAAGCATCCTGGCGGACCCGAACCTGTATCAACTTCGGAGGGACTGAATTGCCAGCACCATCGCGCAAGGAACCGGCCTTTTCGATTGGAATTGAAGAAGAGTTTTGG
>JBNKVZ010000278.1:0-2955 GCA_050299455.1 Thalassospira sp. | reverse complement strand
TTTTCACCCCTTGGGGCTGGGTGATTGGGACAGGTGCCTATATGGAAGATCTAAGCACGGCCTTCTGGAACCGTGCCATTAGCGATATTATCGTCGCCGCGATCATCATTGCCATCGTCGGGGCGATTGGCACCGCCATTAGCCGCTCGACAAGCGGGCCCATGCGCAATATCACCCACGCGATTAATGGTTTGGCCCAGGGTAACAATGATGTTGTTGTCGATATTCCCGATGCCGCAGAGCGCCGCGACGAGATTGGCGACCTGGCCCGATCGCTGGAGGTTTTCCGGTCAAACCGCAAGCGTAACGAAGCAGCCCGCCTGGAACGCGAACGGGAACAGCAAATCCAGATCGAACGTGCCCAACAAGTTGAAAAACTGATTCATCAGTTTGAAGGCGAGATTTCGCAAAATCTGGACGGGGTTGGCCAGGCTTCACGCCTGTTGCGCAATACGGCCGATGAAATGACCCGCCAGTCATCCGACACCACGGATCAGGCGACTGCCGTTGCTGCTGCCACCGCACAGGCGGCACAGAATGTCGATACCGTCGCAGCCGCTGCCGAGCAGCTGGCCGCTTCGATTGACGAAATCACCCTTCAGGTAAATCGCAGTTCCGAAATTGCCAATACCGGATCAGAGGAGGCTGACGAAGCCACCAGCATTTTTGCTGCCCTGGGCACGGCGTCAGACAAAATCGGCGAAGTGGTGCAGCTTATTCAAACCATTGCCGAACAAACCAACCTTCTGGCCCTGAATGCCACCATCGAAGCCGCCCGCGCCGGCGATGCCGGCAAGGGCTTTGCCGTGGTTGCCGCCGAGGTCAAAAACCTGGCCAACCAGACCACCCGTGCCACCGGGGAAATCGCCCAGCAAATCAACGATATTCAGGGATCAACCCAAAATGCCCTGGAGGCGATTACGCATATTGCCGGTCGCATGAAAGAACTTAACGAGGTTTCCGCCGGGATTGCCGCGGCCATTGCCCAGCAGGATTCGGCAACCGGGGAAATCGCCCGTAATGTCGCCGAAGCGGCCCGGGGCACCAAGGACGTTTCGACCAATGTCGCCGGTTTGCGCCAATCCGCCGAAAGCGAACGCACGGCCTCAAACGAGGTATTGGAATCTGCCCAGGGGCTGGATGAAAAATCCCGTTCGCTCATGTCGCAGTTCCGGAATTTCTTGACGTCCATCCGTCAGGCCTGATCCATCCCGCCAGATTAAAACGAAAAGGCAGGGCTTCGGCTCTGCCTTTTTTTTTAATCCGCCCCTCAACACCGCGCATCAGAAATACTGTATCAGCACGATTTCGTCAGAGCGACTCGAAGCTTGGCAACGGGGATTTTGCCCCTGTTAAAAGCCCCAAAACCACTCAAGATAGATTTATAAGAAAAAATAAACATCCCAAAGATGTTGCTCTCATAACGTTATAATTATTCTAAAGTGATTGAGATCATCTTATAATTTCTCTAACACAAAATTTTTCTTATATAAAAATGCGCGCCCACCCCTTTTTAAAAATCAAATAATTTTAGTGGCATAGCCCAAAAAATACTGTGTTAGATCAATTCCTCAAGAGTTAAACAGCTCTATAATTCTACCACTTAAGGGTAAGTGGCAGCCCTAACGTATCGCCGTCACATAAAGGCCCGTACTTCGTTTTGTTATTGACAAACCAACTGGCTTTCAGGGTTCCGCACATGACACTTTCCAATTTTTCGATCACTGCCAAACTGAGGCTACTTTTGGTCCTGGTGGCCATCGCACTTTGCATTCCGACAATTTTTGAGCTTTTCACATTGCGTACGGTCCTGATTGACGATCGCAAGGAAAACCTCCGTCAGATCGTTGATATGGCTGAAACCAGCATGCAGCGTTTGGACGATATGGTGAAATCCGGCGATATCAGCGAAGCGGATGCCAAGAAGCAGGCGCTCGATATTGTTTCAGGCATGCGCTATGACGGCGACAATTACGTTTTTGTCATGGATACCAAAGGCACCATCATCATGCATCCGATCACCAAGTCGCTGATCGGGAAAGACACCCATGATATCCGTGATGTCAATGACAAGGCCTTTTTGACCGACCTGATTTCGGCTGCGAAAAAAGGCGACGGTGGATATGTCGATTATGTGTGGGCCAAACCCGACAATAGCGGCAATGCCCCCAAATTATCCTATGCCCGCAGCTTCAAGCCCTGGGGCTGGATTTTGGCAACCGGCATTTACATTGATGATGTCGACACCATTTTCTGGCAAGGCGCCGTAACCGATATTGCATTTGCCGTTATTCTGCTGCTTGTCCTCAGCCTGATTGGCCTTTCGATTGGTCGTTCCATCACCCGCCCCCTCGGCGAAATCACCAACGCCTTAAAAGCGCTGGTCGCGGGTAAAACCGATTTGGAAGTAAATTATGCCGACCGCGAAGACGAAATCGGCGAACTATCCCGGGCCTTTGTCGTTTTCCGCAAAAACCGCGAAGAAACAGACAGGCTTCAGGCAGAACAGGCCCGCGCGCAGCATGAACATCTTGAACGTGCCGAACGCATTGAAAAGCTGATCCGCAGCTTTGAAGGCGAGGTCGAGGAAAACCTGACCGTGGTCAATGCCGCCGTTACCCAATTGCGCAGCACGGCAGGCGATATGAGCACGCAATCCTCGCACACCACCGAACAGGCCACCGCTGTTGCAGCAGCCACCGAACAGGCGGCCAACAATGTCGACACCGTGGCTTCCGCAGCAGAGCAACTTGCCGCCTCGATTGATGAAATCACCCTGCAGGTCAGCCGCAGTTCGGAAATTGCCCATTCCGGCTCCCAGGAGGCCGATGATGCGACCGAACTGTTTAGCGCGCTGGGTTCCGCCTCGGATAAAATTGGTGAAGTGGTTGAACTGATCCGGTCCATTGCCGAACAAACCAACCTTTTGGCCCTCAATGCCACCATCGAGGCGGC
>JBNKVZ010000277.1:0-2970 GCA_050299455.1 Thalassospira sp. | reverse complement strand
TTCCTGTTGCTTTACAAGGAACTGGATGCCGATGACGGCGAATTGACCCGGACCCGCAAGGTGCGGCGCGGCGTTGTGGCCGAAAAATATGCCGACATTATCGACGCGGTTTATTCGGGCACGCCCAAGGTGGATATCGACACCATGATTACCTTTCAGGATGGTTCTAAAACGCGGATCCAAACCAGCGTGCAGGTCGTTGATCTGGAAGGGCGGGGGCATGAAGGCAGCACCCCGAAAGCTGCAGAATAAAAAAGCGCGGCCAAAAACCAAAACCGGGGGTGGCAACATCCTCGCCATGACAGGGATGGCACCATGAATTTTGAACTGTTGTTTCAGTTATTGCTGAACGGGCTGATTGTCGGAACGCTTTATGGCGTGGTCGCCATGTGTTTCGTGCTGATTTACAAATCAACCCAGGTGGTCAATTTCGCGCAGGGCGAATTCCTGCTGATCGGGGCGTGGGTGTGTTATGCGTTTCTGGTCGAATTCCAAATGCCGTTCTGGCTGGGATTTGTCTTTACCCTGCTGTTTATGATGGCGTTTGGCATTATCCTGCAAATGGTGGTTTTGCGCCCCATGATTGGCGAGCCGATCATTTCCGTCATCATGGTGACCATCGGCCTGTCGATTTTCTTTCAGGCGGCCACAAAATGGATTTTCGGGGCCACCACGGCGACCTATCCGCAGGTGTTCGAGACCCGCTCCATCAGCCTGTTCGGCATGCAAATTGAAACTGCTTATATCATGAGCTTCGTCATTTCGCTGGTGATCATGGCGGCGTTTTACTGGTTCTTTAAATATTCCAAGCTGGGCCTGGCCATGCGGGCGACCGCCTTTGACCAGCAGGTGGCGCAAAGCCTGGGCATTTCGGTCAAAACCGTGTTTGCCATGTCCTGGGCGATTTCGGCCCTGGTTTCCGGGGTGGCGGGCATCGTGATCGGTATGGTCAATGGTGTGTCCTCGGGCCTGTCGGTGATTGGCATCAAGGTGTTTCCAGCGGTTATCCTGGGCGGGCTTGATTCGATCATCGGGGCCATTGTCGGGGGCGTGATTATCGGCCTTTTGGAAAACAGTGCCGAATTCGTCGATGGTCAGTATCTGCATTGGGGCAACCTGTTTTCCATCGCACCGTTTTATGTGCTGATCGTCATTTTGTGCATCAAGCCTTATGGCCTGTTTGGCACCAAAGACATCGAACGTATCTGATCAGGGGGACGATCCATTATGGCCGGTTTTTCTATGCGTCCCTGTGGCGATTTCCGAACCACCTATCGCCAGGATACGCGCATTTTCGACACGACCTTTGTGCGTTACGCCGCCGTTTGTGGCGTGGTGGCAACCGCCTTGATCCCCTTTGTGCTGGATGGCTATTACGTTAATCTGTTCATCCAGATTTCCTATTTCGCCATTGCCGCCCTGGGTTTGAATATTCTGGTCGGGTTTACCGGGCAAATTTCGCTGGGACATGCGGCCTTTTTTGGCTTTGGCGCCTTTGCCTCGGCCTGGATCAACACCCATACCGGCATTCCGGTTTTGCTGTCCATTCCGCTGGCGGGCTTGTTAACCGCCGCGGTGGGGCTGTTGTTTGGCCTGCCCGCCGCCCGGATCAAGGGGCTGTATCTGGCGATTGCCACTTTGGCGGCCCAGTTCATTTTGGAAGATTTCTTTGCCCGGGCTGACTGGTTTACCGGCGGGTCTTATGGGGCGGCGGCCAATCCGGTTAATGTCTTTGGCTATGAAGTGGTTGATGATTTCAGCTTCTTTTATGTCTGCCTGTTTTTCCTGGTCGTCATGTATGTGCTGGGCAGCAATTTGATGCGCTCTCGCGATGGGCGGGCCTTTGTTGCGGTGCGTGACCATTATCTGTCGGCCGAAATAATGGGCATTAACCTGACCAAATACCGGTTGCTCAGCTTTGCCGTGTCATCCTTCTATGCCGGGATCGGCGGGGCGCTATATGGGCATTATCTGGGTTATGTCTCGGCCGAGGGATTTACCATTCTGCTGTCGATCCAGTTTTTGGCCATGATCATTATTGGCGGCCTGGGCTCGGTCAAAGGGGCGTTGATGGGAACCGTCTTTATGGTTTTGCTGCCCGAAGTAATGGAAACCGGCGTAAGTGCCTTAAGCGTTTTTGACTGGGCCAACAGCACCGCTGTGACCGATGGCCTGGCCTATATCAAGGAGATGGCGATCGGTCTGGCCATTATCCTGTTCCTGATTTTTGAACCCGACGGATTAGCACATCGTTGGCAACAGATCAGGGCGTACTGGAAGCTTTATCCCTTCTCGTACTGACCAAAACCCCCGCCTGCCACAGAAATACAAGACCGGCAGGACAATAAAAACATGGGGGAGACCGGGAGGCTTTTTTGTTCAATGAAACGTCCAAGGGAGACGTCGAGATGAAGAAACTGATTGCGGCAACCGCGATGATGGCAACCGGCCTTTCGGTTGGCGCGGCCAAGGCCGAAGACAGCGTGTTTGTCGGCCATTTGATGGATATTACCGGGGCAACAGGTTTTATCGGCAAGTTCTATGCCGATGGTGTGCGCGATGCGCTGTCCTATATTAAGGAAAATGGCGGGATTGACGGCACCCCGCTGGAATTTGAATCGGTCGATTACGCCTATAAGGTGCCCCAGGCGATTGCCAATTATAAAAAATGGCGCTCGCGCAATCATATGGTGGCGATGCAGGGCTGGGGAACCGGTGATACTGAAGCCCTGATTTCCTTTGTCGCCAAGGATAAAGTGCCGGTCTATTCCGCATCCTATTCTGGCCATTTGACGGACCCGACGGGCAAAAACCCCAAAACATCCAAACCAGCCCCCTATAACTTCTTTTATGGTGCCTCCTATTCCGATGCCTGCCGTGCGATGGTGCAGTGGGCGGCCGAGGATTGGAAAAAGAAGGGCGGTGAGGGCAAACCGGTTTTCAGCCATATTGGCGATAACCACCCCTATC
>JBNKVZ010000276.1:0-2983 GCA_050299455.1 Thalassospira sp. | reverse complement strand
CCAGGCTCCCGCCCGTTCCAGCGACAATCGTCAGGCTATCGGGGTCCAGAAGGAAGGTGCCGGTATCGCCTTTCAATGCCGTCAAATCGACAGAACCGGTCAGTTTCACGCCTTTATGGCTTGAAACTTCGGCAAAGCCACCATTGCCGCCCTCTGCCCCACCCTTGGCGGAAATACTGCCGCCAAAGTCGGTCAGATTTTCGGAAAGAACAGTCACATTGCCGCCATTGCCAGTATCAAGGGCATCGGCCTTGAGGCTGGCGGTTTTCGCAATGCTGACGTCCTGTGACCATGCCCCGGTGCCACGGCCATTTGCGCCATCACCTTCACTGCCCATCGCAATCAGGCCGCCACCGGCCTTGCCCGATGCGTCAATATCCGCATTTGCGCTTACCGCAATCGTCTCGCCGGTCGCAACAATGCTGCCACCGGTTTCACCGGCCGCATTGCCCGTTGCTTTCAGGCTGCCACCGGCCACAACCGTGCCGTTATCACCACCAGAAAGAATGATGCGGCCATTGGAAGTGGACACACTATTGGCCTGAACCACACCCTGTGTGTTGATGACATTATCAATAACGTCCTTCACCGCGCGGGCCGAAATAGCAACAACACCGCCATCCGCGATGATCGAACCACTATTGCTTACCAGCGATGCAACCTGCTTCCCATCCTGCCCGACAGGTGCGCTATCGACGTTGGAACCAACACCGAAGCTCAGCAAGCCATCGCCGTGGAAATCCAGCGCGAACGTCTTTGCACCGCCAAGCGATACTTTGCCAAAACGGGCATTGATGACGCCAGAGTTCTGGACATTGGGCGCAACCAGTGCGGCAAGGCCGGCATCGCGAATGCTGATATCACCCGCATTAATAATCGAGGCGGACGGATCAGCCGAGGCAAGATCAAAATTATAATTGCCTGCCATAAAGTCAGCATCGCGGATATTTGCCGTTGTCGCGACAAGGCTGCCAACATCCACCCGCGATCCCGGACCAAAGAACACCCCATTGGGGTTGACCAGCATCACGGTACCGTTTGCCGTAATCGTCCCGAAAATGGAGGACGGGTCATTGCCGATAACACGGTTAAGAATCACGCTGCTGGAACTTGGCTGCTGGAAATTAACGGTGTTACCGCTCCCAACATTAAAGCTTTGCCAATTGACAATCGCCGAGTTCGAGCCCTGAACGACATTCATCGTGTCAGGTGAAGATTGCCCGATCGTGACATTGCCACCAACAACAGTTCCGCCCTGCGGCAAAGCCGACTGGGCCTGTGCAGGATGCGCTGTTGCATAAAAAAATGAGCCAAGGGCGGTTGCCCCGGCCAAAATGTTAAAGGGTGTAAGGCCTTTTACCTGGCGCTTGCGTGCGCGGGCCTGCGCCACGTCCGTCTGCGGGTGCGGCAATGCAGCACGCTGCGCAGCGGTTTTCGAGGGGCGACGTGCCGAAGTGTTGAAGCTGTTTTTGCTCATAATTTTGACCCGCGCTTAAAATTTGGCTGAAAGGGTGAAAAAGGCCTGGGGCTTCGTCGATGAATCCGACGTGGGTTTCCGAAACCCTTTTGCCACTTCTGCCGATGCGTAGAGATTTTCGAGAATATTGACGCGAATGCCGCCGCCATATGAGGAGGCACTGGTCCGGGCATGCGAAACATTATCGTCGATATTCCAGACCTGCCCGCTATCGACAAAGCTGTAAAACTGCACCCCGTTGGGGAAGATTTCCGGCAGATCCGGCGAATAACGCACTTCAAGTGATGTGGCCCAGCCGTCATCCCCTGAAAATTCGTTATTATCAAAACCGCGACCATAATTTGGCCCGCCCAGGGCCATTTCCTCGCTGGCCAGCAATGGATCAACGGCATATTGCCCCGTGGCTGTGGCCAACAGGCTGACAGTTTGTGTCACTTGCTGAACACGCGTAATGTCGATTGTTCCTTTGGTAAAGGACCCGCTTGCATCCGAACGCGAAGCAAGCGGGTTCCCCTTTTCGGTGGCATTCAACACGCCCAGGCCGCGGTGAAGCGTTGCCCGAACGGCCGTAATACCCTGAAAACTGTCGGTCAGGTCATAGCTGATCCCGGCCCGCACAATATGCAGACGATCCCGGTTAAAAGGATTATCCAACACATCTGTATCAATCGAACGATATTCGTATTCGCCCGATATACGCAGGTTTTGCAGCCGGGAGCGGATCAACGGATAGGTCGCGATGGCGCGCTCGGCAATGACGACACTATTAACATCGAGTGCATCGAGCTCTTTGCCCGGTCGCGAACGACCATAGCTTGAGCTCAGTCCAAGCATCAGGCCATCATCCGAATACATGCCCTGATAATTGGCAGTGATCGAATAGGAGCGTTCAATTGGCGAAGAAAGCTGTGTCTGAATGCCAAGCTGATCGCCATGTGACCCGAACGAGTTGAACTGAACCAGGCCCATAGCTTCTGCATTACCGGAATAGGGGGAATTCCGGTTATCAATCGAAACGGTGCCAGCTACGGCATCACGATCCGCCTCGACCAGCATTTCTGACCCCCCTGGCGCCGTAGCCGAGGGTTTCAGGGTCGCACGAACACTCATGCCAGCAAGATCATTTGCCAAAAGCAAACGACGTTCCATTTCGTCGAAACTAACGGGGGTTTTGCCAATCAACGGGTTTAACAACCGTTTAATTGCTTTACTAACCGGCCCGACATTCTCCTGCACGACGATATCGGAAATAAAGCCCTCAATAACACGGACCTTAAAAGTGCCATCCGTTACTTCCTGCGGGGGAACGACAACACGGGAAATCACATATCCGGCATTGCGATATTTAAGCTCGATATTTGCCGCAATCTGGAAGGCATCGGCCACGGTAATTTTTTTACCAAGCATGTCCTGATAAAAAGACGCCAGCTCATCGGCGGGAAAGGCCGTCGCCCCCTCGATGACAAAAGATCGTAAAACAAAACTGGCTTGCGCAGCGCCTTGGGG
>JBNKVZ010000275.1:0-2990 GCA_050299455.1 Thalassospira sp. | reverse complement strand
AGTGTTCGAGGTGTTCCCGATTTTCCCGGTTTTTCTGATTGCGCCTGTGAGCGCCCTTTTCGTGAATATAGATCATGTCGTGCCGTGCCGATGATTTTGAGTTTTGATTGGATATGATGACGCAGCGTTCCCCCCAGACCAGGGCAGGCGGGCAGCCGGTAACGCTCGCGGATGTCGTGCCGGTGATCTGGCGGCGGCGCGGTGTGGTATTGCTGGTTTTTGCCCTGCTTTTGGTGTTGGTCGCAGCCCTTTTGCCATTATGGCAGCCTGATTATCAGGCAAGGGCGCAAATTGGCTTTTTGCCCGCAACACCAGCCCCTTTGGCCGACAGTAATGCCAGTACGCCCCCGGCCATCTTCCAGATTTCCGATCTTGATACGGAAATGGCGGTTTTGCGCAGTACAGCGGTGCTATCTGCCGCACGGTCGGTTTTGCAGGGCGATGGGCTGACTTTTGATCCGCAACCGTCAAAACTGGCGCGGTGGCTGGGCCTTTCGCAAAGCCCAAAATGGGTTATTCCGCCGGGTGAAACAATTGAAACGGTGCGCGAAGCCCGCGATATTGCCATTTTGCGGGGTAAAATCAAAACCGCGCAAATTGATAATGCCCGCGTGATTGAGGTTTCCCTGTTTGATCATGACCCGGCACGGGCGCGCCAGATGCTGGATGCCGTGATTAACAGTTATGTGTGGAAACGGCAGAATGATTTGCGCCAAAAACTGGCCGATCAATATGGCGAAACCCTGCGCCAGCGTGATGCCGCGATAACCCGCCAGCAACAGCAACAACAGGCCTTGCTGGATTGGCAGGATGCTCATCCGCTTGCGCCGGGGATCTATCAGGGGGGTGCGGGAAACGGAGATGCGGGGGACAGCGTAGGACGCAGCCTTGAAACCCTGCACCAGCAACGTGAAGCCGCCCGGATTGACCTTGTCACCCTGCAATCGCGCCAGCAGGCAATTGCTAACGCCCAGGGCAATGTCGCGTTGCTGATGCGCCTGCCGGAAATTTCCAATAACGAGACCGTGCGCGAGCTGAATTTGCGCCTGGCGCAATTGCGTGGCACAGCGGCGGATTTGGCACGTCGTTATGGCGCACGCCATCCGCTGGTTCAGGCCAATCAGGCGCAAATCGCCCAGGCGGAAAGCGATGTGCAAACGGCCATATCGGCGCAAATTGCGGCCATTAACCGGGATGCAAATATCGCGGCCACCCGGCTTGCCACCTATGATGCGGAATATCGCCGGATCATGGCGGAAGTCACCATCACAAACCGGGACCGGCTGGGGTTTGCACAATTGCAACGCGCCCTTGATGATGCGGGCAATGAAGTTGCCATTCTGTCGGACCGGGCGCGATTGATGCGCTCGCAACTGGCCGCCATGCGCCCGGATGTGGAAATTTTGCAGGCCCCGCAAAAACCCGGCAAGCCGATCTTTCCATCGCGTCGCCACCTTGCGGTGCTTGGCGGGGCTGCCGCGCTATTGCTGGCGATGGCCGCGGCCATTTTGCGCGATTATTTTGACCGGGCGCTTCATCGTGCCAGCGATGCCGAAACCCTGACCGGCCTGCCGATATTTGCCGTTTTGCCCCGCATGGCACAGCGCGACCCGCAAGGCCGTGCCGCTGACGAGGAAAACGAAGCCATCGGGCATTTGCAAACCATCATTCGCCTGCGCCGCGAAAGCAGCACGCAACGACAGCATATAGAAGCAACAGCGCCGGAAGAATTAACGGCGGCCGGAAGGGTAATTTGTGTGACATCGCCCATGCCCGGCGAGGGCAAAAGCCGACTTGCGCGCAAAATTGCCACCCGGTTTGCCCGTAATCATCAGCGTGTTTTGTTGCTGGATGGTGACTTGCGCCGCCCGGCCCGCCTGATGGATGACGGGGTCGCCAATTTGCTGGTAAATCGCCCGGCGCAGGCGGGCGGTGATGTGCGCCGCCCCGTCATCGCTGCGGCGTTGCAGGATTTGCAAGGATTATTGCAAGGCGATTGCACGCTGGAGGAGGCTGTTTTAACGCTGCAAGAGGAGGCCTTTGCCGGTTCCGAACCGGTGCCGGCATATGATTTTCTGGGCGCGGAAAATGCTGTCGCATCGGCCCTGGCCGGGCAGTTAATGGCGGAAAAACTGGCCCCGCTGATGGCACGTTTAAAAACGCGATATGATTTTATTGTGGTGGATGCGCCACCGGTGCTGTCTGTTGCCGATGCCATTTGGCTGACCCGGCTGGCCGATGACAGATTGTTGTTATTGCGTGCCGGCAAAAGCCAGCGTGACGACATCGCAGATGCCTGCAATCGCCTGTCGCAAGCCGGTTGTGCAGCCGACGGCATTGTCTTTAGCGGCGTTTCCCGGCGTGGGGCCTATTATGGCAGTAAAAAACGGCGCAGACCGTCATGACCGCAGAAAAAACCGCGCCAGGTGGCCCACCTGCAACGGTGCGTCATCACTTTCGCCGGTGGGCATGTGCCGGGATTGTTTTGGGGATTGTAATGGCGTTGTTGGTCTTGGCCGGGGCGCGGTTATGGATGGACGCACAGGCCTTTATTGATGCGCCAGACCAACAAGCGGCCTTGAAGGCGGGGGACGGCATTGTCGCGGAAGTCTTGCGGCAAAGGGTTGATCAGGCCCTGGAACAACAGGATTTTGCTGCGGCCAATATGGCGATGGGGGAGCTGCAACGCCTCTATCCCAATGATGTTTTTGTGCAATTACAGGCGATTTATGGGCGGATCATGTGGCTGTGGGCCAATGGCGGGGTGACGGCGGAAAAACGGCGCGAGATCACCCGCGACATTCGCCAGGTGATTGCCCTTTCAGGGGGCAATCCGGTGTTGTTAAGCCGGGCGCAAAGGATGCTGGCCTTGCTTATCCGTGCAGCTAACGCGCAGCAGGCAGCACCTGTGCCAGATTTTGCCGCGCAGGTGCCGCCTTCGGAAGATTTGCCAAACAGCCCGCCATGATCAGCAGGGGTAAAATAACGGC
>JBNKVZ010000274.1:0-3045 GCA_050299455.1 Thalassospira sp. | reverse complement strand
TTCAGCTCGGCTTCGCTTTGACCGGGGCGGCGGACAAAATACATGATCGCATCCACACGGTCCTTGGTCACCCGCTCGGCAGGCAGCATGCCGTCAATCCGCATTTTCGGCGTAGCTAAAATTTCTTTGTGATAGGGGCTAAGGATATTCTTATATTCTTTCAACATACCAGGATTGAAGAGAAATTGGTTGACACGGGAATGGATATGTGTTCAAAGTCTGAACGCATTTGATATGGCGCGATGAATCAGAACAGTATTAGTATCTTAGAATGGTAACATGTGAGCGTCGGAATGTAACTCACCAAGCGAAGCTATAATGTAAAAATGCTTTCGCCATAGAGGCGGGATTAGGATAGAAAAAGCTTCAGTTGATATTGTTGATTTTCGCATTATTTTGACCAAAACTTCCTGATTATCCTGACCCTCCTACGAAAATTCCAGATTAAATTGACTTCTTTGCCATCGGGCATCCGCACTTTATCATCCCGGCTGCCCTATTGCGCTCGGTTTACTTTATTTTTTAGATATTCCACCGCCTCGACGAAGCTGTATCCTGCCACCGCCATGACAAGATCGATGGGATTATAGTTTTTCTTGCAGTCAAAGCATCGGGCCAGATTGGTTTTACTGCTGGTGGCTGTATGAAAGCCGTAACACTTCGGGCAACAGAACCGCAATCTGTGACAGTTGGGTTTCAGGGACATATTCAAAATTTGCACGATGAGCTTGTCGATGGGGATCTGGTTACGGAGCATCTTTAACAAGGATGATGGGTAATGACTGGTCATAGAGCACCTTTTCAAAAGGCGCACAGGATATCCACCGGGCTGCAACAGACATCCTGTGCGATTGGTCTGGATTAAAAGATTTCGGTGGCCGCCGTGCGCACATGATCGGCGGTGACGGTGAGCGATTTGTTTTTGGCTGCCACAATGATCGCTCCGCGGGCCAGATGGTTGGCCTTTCTGAACAGGCCTCCGGAGCCCTGGTGGATACCGGTGACCGCTGCCTCGTCGAAGATATCGTGCGTAACGCCGCAGATGCAAAGATGATGCGAAAGATACGCGTGCATCTGGGCGCGCGATACCCCTTGAAGATGGCTGCGGGCCACGATCCGTGATGCAAGAGGCATCGATGAGCGGTACATCAGACTGTCGGCCAGGCTTGCCTGGCCGGCCAGAACGATGGGAAGATACGGTTTGGAGTCTTTTTCAAACTGGGTCAGGGTGTGAAGTTCGGCAAACACCTCCAGGCGCAGCAGCGATGCCTCGTCGATGACAAGAACCGTCTTGAGCTTTTTGTTGTGCACCAGTTCATGCAGTTCATCGCGGATGCGCTGGACCATGATGGCCTTGGACACCCCGCGCATGGGCGCGCCCAGCGCGTGCAGCAACTGCCGGTAAAGCTCGGCGATGGATCCGGTGGTGGCCACGATATAAAGCGCGCGATACTCAGATGGGTGCAGCATCTCGGTTACGTAGCGAAGCGCCGTGGATTTGCCGCTGCCGATATCTCCGGTGACAAGGGCCATGGCCCCGATGCCCATGGCGTAATGTACTCTCTGGCTGAGCGCCTTTAGGTCCTCTGTGACCAGAATGTTCTCCAGTTCGATGTCGGCGCCGAACGGTTCGCGCTGCATCTCAAAAAACAGACGATAGTTGGATTGCATTTGCACCTCCTAAAAGATTCGCCCGCTTTGGTGGCCGGTCTCTTTTGCCGCAGCGATCTGGGTCTGGTGGTTTTTATCGCGCTTGACGCGGCAGTTGACGGCAAGATCCACGGTCTGAAGGTAGCCGTAGCTTTTGGTACCGACGCGCACCTCTACTTTTTCGGGACGATTTTGGTGGTAGAGCAGATCCACCCGCTGGCCGATCAGCGGCACCGGGGCTTCGAACAGGCGGCCGTTTAAGGTGACCGTGCGGTCGCGGGCCACCTTGCGCCGGGCGATGCAGCGAAAATGATCGCTCAGATTGTCCGGCGCCGAGCGGATGCACTCCATCTTGGCGGTAAACCGCTGCGCCGGTGTGGTGCCGATGGCCGTATGCAGCTTGTTGTGATAATCTTCGCGCAGCCAGCGTTCAAACTGCTGGTTCAGATTGTCCACACTCACCGGCGATGCAACGCCGGGCAAAAACTGCTGGCGAACTCTGCGAAAAAATCGTTCGATTTTTCCCTTTCCCTGGGGCAGATACGGCCTTGCGTGCACAAGGGCGATGCCCAAAGAGGCCGTGGTGTGCTCAAGGTGCTTGGAGCGAAAGGCGCTGCCGTTGTCGGTATACAGCTTTCTGGGAAGTCCTCTTTTGAGCAGTGCTTTTTCAAAGGCATCTAAAAATGCAGCCAGGTTCTCAGATAGATAAAACTGCGCATAGGGCACTAAACGACTGTGATCGTCGATAAAGGCGATCAGGTAGGATTTTTTCTGGCGCGGGGTGGCGGTCACCAGCGGGCCGTGCATCACATCGCTTTGCCACAGATCGTTGGGCAGCTCGGCTTCAAATTTGCGCCGGTCAAAGCAGCCGGGCGCTTGTTTCATCAACTGGTGGTTGTGCAAGAACCGGTAGACCGTCGAAGGGGTCAGGCGCGTGCCGGCGCTGATCAGACGGCGCTGGGCCATCACCCGGATCAGGGCCGGCACGGTGGCTGCGGGCATGGTTTTTCTCACGGCGATCAGGTTGGCCGCCGTACACGCATCGATGGCCCGGCTCTTTTGCTTGTCGAGCCGATCCTTGGGATACAACGATTCGAGTTTGCCCCCGCCGTCCTTGTAGCGTTTGACCCAGCTTAAAATAGCCGCTCGGCTGATCCGGGTGCGATCCGAGCCGGGGATCTGCCACTTGCGGGCGCACTTTTGCGCCAACAGCAGCTGCTTTTCACCATAATCGAGCCTGGTGGAGCCCACAAATTCGTGAATCACACTGAAGCGGAACACGGCGATCTGCTTTTTTTCATCTTCTGTCATGGCAACAGGACCTCCTTTAGTGATTTTTGCGCTCATAACCCATTTTCCAGCGGGACATAAGCGCACTGTTCGGTAGGTTCCTGC
>JBNKVZ010000273.1:0-3062 GCA_050299455.1 Thalassospira sp. | reverse complement strand
TTTATCCGTGGGGGCGGAGGCGCGCTTGGCGCGTTGCAGTTCGAGATAACCAATCCGCGTCCAGGCCTTTGAAGTTGGCACCCAGTCAATGGCAGCCATTGTGGTGTCATATAGCTCATCAATGGTGGCGTCGGTGGTGTTGGGATTGTTGATATAGTCATAACGCTGCGTTGACAGTGCGAGGAGCATCGCCGCCATTGTGTGGGGAATGGCGAGAACAAGCAGCCCTGTTCCCGCCAGTAACCCGATGATCGCAGGTAACCTGCGCTTTGAGATAAAGCGCATCCTTATCCCTTGGCGTAATAGTCTTTGTAACGGCCATAATAATAACCGTAGTCGCCGTAGCCGTATTTGGCGTGCTTCTTGACATTGACCTGGGTCAGCACCGCCCCGGCAAGGTCAATCCCGGCTTCGGCCGATTCCTTCAACCCGGCCTTGACCAGACCGCGCGGGGTGCTGTCCCATTTAACGACATACAGCATTTTATCGGCCATCAGACCAATAACCTTGGAATCGGAAACCGCAAGGATTGGCGGCGCATCCAGTACGATAAAATCGAAATGTTCGCGCAGCGCCATCAGGGTTTTCTGCATATGGCTTGAGGACAGAAGATCCAGCGCATTGGCCTGGGTCACCTTGGCCGGCAGCAGATAGAGGCCGGTTTCGTCATCCTTTTTGATGGCTTGATCGATGGTGCATTCATCGGCCAGCAATTCAACAAGGCTGTGTGTGTTATCAGCTCCAAAGGTTTTATGCACGGTGGGACGACGCAGGTCGCAATCCACCAAAAGCGTGCGCTGTCCGGAATTCGACGTCACCTGAGCGAGCCAGGCTGCCAGAGTGGATTTACCTTCCGACGGGACGGTTGATGTAATGCCAACAATGCGCGGCGGATTATCCACGTTTGACAGCATGAGTGATGTCCGCAGGCTTCGTACCGATTCAGTAGTTGCCGAGCCTGGCTTGTGGGTTGGAAAACGCCCCACATCGGTTTTCCCCAACAGGTTGCCAGTCAGAAGCGGAATCATGCCAATGCCGGGCACACCGGCAAGCTGTTCAAGCTGTTCGGTGCTGCGGAAGCTGTTATCAAGCTGTTCAAGCACAAAGACCAACACCACACCGAGGAAGATTGAGCCGACAAAGGCAACGGCAATGATTAGCTGCTTTTTCGGGGCCGAGGGATCAACCGGCACTTCGGCGCGTGAAATGATGCGGGCGTCAGCCTGCTGCAAATCTTCCTGACTGTTGGTTTCCTTGAAGCGGTTGAGGAAGTTTTCATAGAGCAGGCGGTTGGATTTCGCTTCGCGTTCCAGCTCACGCAGACGGATTTCAGCCTGGTTCTGGGTGTTGTTTTTACGTTCCAGTCCGTTCAGGCTTTGTTGCAGGGTGCTAACACGAGCCTGGGCAACGCCGACCTCATTTTTCAGGCTTTGGGCAATTTTGCGCACTTCACGTTCGATTGACACGCGCAGATCGGCCAGTTCGGCCCGGGCCTTGATCATGGCCGGGTGACGGTCGCCATATTTTGATTCAAGCTCGGAAACCTTGCGCAGAAGTTCGGCTTCCTGATCGCGCAGGCGCTGAATCAGGGGTGAGTTGAGGACTTCAGCCGCCGAGGATAAATCGGCTGAATTGCCCAGCAGGCGCTGGACCTGATTGAGGCGGGCCTGGGCTTCGGCGCGGCTGGCCTGGGCCAGGATCAGCTGCGAATTCAGCTCGGAAATCTGCTGTTCGGTCATTTTGGAACCCTGACCGACTTTGTTCGATATGGATTCCTGATAGGCCTGAACAGCAGCTTCGGAGGTTTGAACCTTGTCGCGCAGGGCGGCTAGCCGGTCATTCAACCAAGAGGTTGCGCGGCGGGTGGCCTCGAACTTTGCTTCAAGCTGATCGACAATATATTGGTCAGCGATGGTATTGGCGATGAGCGCTGCCTTGCGGGCATTGGTCGAGGTAAAGCTGATGGCGATTACCTGGGAGCGGCCAACAATGCTGACATTCATATGTTCTTTGACATTGTTGATGACGCGGTTGATGCGCTCTTCAGCCTGTTCGGTTTCGCTTAGCAAAACTTCGGGTTTTTTCAGGCCGATCGAGACCAGAAAATCGCTGCTGACATAGGTTTCCGGGTTCAACAGCGTTTTATACCACGGGATGGGGCGGAGTTCGGCATTGAATTCCGGGTCTTTTTGCAGGTTCAGGTCTGTCACCACCCGGCGGATCAGCGAGCTTGACTTGATCACTTCCACTTCACTGAGCAGCGCGCCCATTTCGGAGGAAACGCCGCTCATCACGCTTTCAATATCGACAACCTGGTTTTTGCGGCCATCGATGATGACATTGCTGGAAGCGGTATATTTTGGTGCGATCTGGAAGACGACCAGCGTGACAAGAACGGTGAGCAGGATGACGATTGAAAAAATAACGCCCTTGCGACGCCACAGCGTCCGCAGAAGCTCCTGCAGGTCGATCTCGTCATTTTCGCTGTTCGGTGTCATGCTGCTGGCCAGCGATTTCAGTCGCGACCTCTTTTCTTCCGCCTGAGTGTTTGCAGTGACGGAAGGTGTTGTGGTGGAGTTGCTCAAACTGGCCCCCGGTATGTATCCCTTTGTTCCGGATTGTCCCAAACCCGGATTTATTGATTAGCTATACGGAATTTTGTGGCATGCAGCAACCAGTAGGCGATGCAGTATGATGAAAATTTATGTTTATTGCTGACGTAGCACGCTGATACCGGTAATTATGCCATCGGAATTGAAGGCAGCACAAAGGGGATTGTGCGCCCATAGCGCCAGAAACGGGGAGAATAAATTGGCCCGCCTTTTACGCCGTATTGTATTTTTCGGGTTGCTCGCACTGGTTGCGCTGGCCCCCTTGCCCTTTGGCAGTAATCTTCCCTGGGCGTGGTCTTTGCTTTCGCTATGGGTTGGCATACTGGTGGTGGTGGATGCGATTGCCTGTCTGATGTCGCCGCCAGAAGGCGAAAGGCGATTTTTCAAGTGCATTAAAATCCCGATGGTTCTGTTCTTCATTGTTGTGGCCTGGATTGTCGTTCAGGCAAC
>JBNKVZ010000272.1:0-3077 GCA_050299455.1 Thalassospira sp. | reverse complement strand
CCTTGCCTCAAGAGCCCGACACTGACACTAAGACGGGGATATATATCGTCGGGTTGTTGTCTGCGCACGATAACTGCAAGGGAAAGCTGGCGGCGGTGCGGGCGATTATCAAGGGGGATTGATCAGTTTTGTATTGTGCCTGCCGCCCATGCCGCCCGGTTTTGTTCATTGTCTGGTAGGCCGTTATTTTTAAGCCATTTCTGATAGTGATCGGGCTGCATGTACGCGATGCGTACATTTTTGCTGATATTTTGCGCTGCCAGCCTGATTCGGTCAATCATCGCGGCGTGCCCTGATGCCCCCAAAAAGGCGTCATTTGGGCGAAATTTTTCAAGGTCATCGTCATTGTTGTAGCGCAACAGGACGATATCCGCGCCTTTGGGTGCTTTTGCTATTTGGTTAATAGCGTGCAAGGTTGCATTTGAAATCAAGGCGTCGATTTCTTTGATGCCAGATTCTACATCCCCAGGTATCGGGTTTGCGCCGCTTATCCAGCGTTCGACGGTACGCCTTGTTACACCAAAAAGCACGGTCAGACGGTTGATCGTCTGACCGGTGCTTTCCATCAAGGTCTTCAATTCTGCCGGGGTCATTTCTTGTTTTTGTCCATCTCTATTGGATAAGATTTGTAGGACCGATGCGATACGTTGATCATTGCGGCATATATGCCGTCATTTTTTTTATCAGCGCCGGGTGTTATCCGGGCGTCGTTTCCGACTTTAAGTCCCAGCATCCATCCACCTTTACCTAGAGCAGCATTGGGGAGGATTGACGTTTTACCCGGACCAAAGTCGTCCGGCGCTCCATACTTTTTGGCAAAGTCGGTTGTGAAGGACGTTTCTTCGGACTTCTCTATATATTCGACCGATAGACCTTTCTCTTGGGCGTAACGGGAGATTTGTTCCAGCGTTTCTTTGTATTCCTGAAAGGAGATGTCTTTATCTCCATTTATTTCCCAGCTTTCACGCGTGTGGCGTGAAAGTTCAATTTTTAAGAGTCGGGTTTTTGCCTTTGATGCTTTTTCTAAAGCCTCGTTAATGGCGGTTTTACCACTTAATATTGCTTTTTTTTGCCAATACAACTTTAAACCCTTCGATTAAAGTGATTTGTGGTTGCGAATATATATGAATGCCGCTGTTGCGGCAGCATATATTGCTCCAGCAGCGAAACTTATCATTATAAACGATGATAATTTTGTTACTGGCATATTTATGAGTGATTCTGCCACATTTCCAACTGTTGTTATTTCTGTGTATTGTGGGTAGCTAACTATCAGAAAGATTAGCGCAGCTTCTGCTGCGCTTATGAATGCCTCTGTTGTTTTTTTTTGAATATTTTTCATAAATAATTACTCCCTTTCTCCCAACAGCTTTGCAATACGTTGTTGGGCATCTGTGCCCAGATCGGGATCATCAAGATAACATTCGGCTTCTTCCCGCACATAACGGGCCACTGCGGTTTCAACATCTTCGCGGCTGGCGTCGCCGTGATCATATTCCCGTATCAGCCATGCAATGGAATCAATTTCCGGTTGCCCATCGTGGTGCATATGCCGGTTTGCGCCGCAGACGTTGATGAATTCTTCGTGATTGACGGAAATTAATTCGTCGCCACTGCTGAATTCATATTCAACGTAAGCACCATTAATGATCGTGGTGAATTTACCGGAAATAGTCATTTGTCTGGCTCCTCGCTCTGGCCCGGCCTTGTGCCGCTGCCTCTCTATGTGTCGTATAATGCGACATTTCGGATGGCGCGTCAATAAGATAATGTCGTATTTTGCGACATTTTATAAATCATGAGGTTTCAGTCATTTCAGGTAAGGCCGGGGCGCTGCACCCGCGTTTGCAGGCGCCTTTGAGGCAGTCGTATATTGATTTTTGACTGATCGGGCAAAAGAACGGTCTATAGACTTTGCCTGGTGTGTGTGATGTGTTGCGCGGAGACGCGCCACGTTCCCCGCATTTCGAGCAGCGAAGATTTTTAAGGTACGGCCCCATGTCAAAACGTGGGCCGTATTTGATCAATAGCGGGCCGAAGTACAGCTTTGCGCTATGATCACAATGAATGCAGGTGATGTTGCAATGATCATCGTGCATTGCAAAACCGTGCAGATCGGTGAATGACCAATCGTAATTCATGATATCGCTGTCGGACATTTTTTTTGCCCTAAATGTTCCTCTTTTGTTCTTTTATCCTTTTTGGCCTTATTCGGTCAACCCGTTTTAAGCCGGGCGGCGATCGCATCCGCGATGGTATTTTGCTGCTGGCGCTGCGTTTCCAGTCTGCGGTGCGCGTAACGCATTGTTGTATCGATCTTTGTGTGACCTAGCAGTTTTTGAATATGTTCCATCGGAACATTGTGATCGATCCCGGTGGTGGCAAAGGCGTGGCGTAGATCATTTATGCGCAGGTCGGAGATTCCGGCCATTTCCTTGACTTTATCCCAAGCTTTTTTGGGGTTGTTCATAGCAATATGAACAGGGTTGCCGTTGCTGTCGTTTCGCGTGCGGCCGGGAATGAGAAATGGATTGTCTTTATAGTCGGGGTGGTCCAGTCGATCCTTGATTACGTCGAGCGCATAGGCATTCAGCACAATGAATTTTGTGCGGCTGCGCACGCTTTTCCGTGTGGTGGCCGTTTTGTGGTCGCCAAGGGTGAGCACCTGGCGTTGCGGATCGATGGCAGACAGTTTCGAGCCCATGATTTCCCCGCGCCTGGCGCCGGTGAAAATGCACAATTTGATCAGCCAGCAAACCGCGACATTGCCGATCTGGTATTTTTCATAATCTTCGAGGGCTTTGGCAAGTGCTGCCCATTCCCAGTCTTGCAAATCGCGTTCGCGGCCATCTTCTCGGTCAGCTTCGACAAACCGGCAAGGGTTTGAGCCCTGCGGTCGCATTTTCCAAAGTTCGGCAAGGTTGAACATTTTGGAAAGGCAGGAAAGAGCGCGGTTGCCGTTTACTGCATATTTTTCCTGCATCTTGCGGTGCAGCCGAAAAATGTGGTCATGTTCAACATCCTTGACCGCCATCGTGCCGATAGCGGGCAGGATATGCTTTTTAATCAAGGTTCGG
>JBNKVZ010000271.1:0-3085 GCA_050299455.1 Thalassospira sp. | reverse complement strand
ATTGGGGCGATTTTGGGCGGCGCAAGTACGTGCAAAATGCGCCGCGCGAAACATGAGCTGACCACCGGCACGGTGATTTTTATTAACCCCGAAGATGTGCATGATTGCCACCCGCTGGTCGAACAGGGCTGGGCGTTTCAGATGTTATATGTCGATACGGCCTGGCTGCGTGATTTGCAGGCGGAAAATGATGCCGATGCCCAGGGGGCCTTTGCTGCCTTTGACCCGGTTTCAAGCGAAGATCCGATGATTTTTACGCAATTGGCGCAGTTGGGCCGGGTGTTGCAGGACCCGGATGTTTCCGCGTTGGGCAAGGAAAGTGCGGCAACGGCGTTTTTCAGTTTTCTGGTGGGTAAAACATCCCGGTCGCAAAGCCGGACGTCTTTGGCGGCGGGCACCAACCTGATGGATGACCGCAAGATGGCCCGCGCGGCGGAATATATCCGTACTTATTGTCATCAGCCCTTGCGGTTAGAGGAGATTTGCCAGGCGGCGGGTGTTTCGTCATCGTGGCTGGTGCGCGCCTTCAAGCAGCGTTATGGCATTACGCCGCATGCCTATTTAACCAATTGCCGGGTCCAGCGGGCCCGCCATGCGTTAAAGCGCGGCGGGCGCATTGTGGATGTGGCACTGGATTGCGGCTTTGCCGATCAGGCGCATTTTCAACGGGTGTTCAAGCGACAAATGACGGCAACACCGCGCCAATATGCCCATGTGATGCAGGCCTGAGGCGCCTGTTTTGCGCCCTTTTGCCTGCGGGCGGGGGCGGCGGGCGCGGCGGTTAATGCGTTAACAAATAAACCGCACAGGCGGCCAGAAGGGCGGCCATAAGGCGGTTAAAACGCCGTACCAGCACCGGGTTATTGAGATAGCGCCGCAAAAAAGCCCCGGCAACGGCCCAGCATGCCACGGACAAAAAACAGATGACAAAATAAAGCGCGACAAACTGTATCAATAAGGTTGTGTTGCCATCGGCAATGAAGGCGCCCATACCGGCAACCGAGGCCATCCAGGCCTTGGGATTAAGCCATTGCACTGCCGCCCCGGCCATGATCGAGGGGGAGCTGCTGGTTTTGGTGGTGCCGACCTTGCCGCTATCAATTGCCAGTTTGACCGACAGATACAGTAAAAACGCCACCCCGGCCCATTTGATGAACAGGGCGATTTGGGGGAATTGGACCAGCAATTGGTGCATGCCCAAACCAATAAGCAGAAATAACAGGCAAAAACCGGCCGTTGCCCCAAAAACCGGGCGCAGGCTGGGTTTAAAGCCATATTGCAGCGAGTTCCCCAGCACCAGAATGTTAACCGGCCCCGGTGTGATCGAGGAAACAAGGGCAAAACTTGCCATGGAAAGATAAAGTGTGAGTGTGGCGGACATTGTGGTTCCCGACATTTTATAATTTTGATGGCGGGAAATTTGCGGTTTTGTGAGCCGGAATTATTGAAGAAAATTGTCGCCTGGGAAATTTGACTGATTTTTCGTCGCATATGTGTGACGGGGCCCGATATCGGTGCGCGCGTGGCGTAGTGCGTTTTGGCGGTGGCGATCAATGTGTGAGGGACGTTGCTGCGTTCTGGGCTGGGGGCTTGGGTTGAGGGCTTAGGGCATGGTGTTGGCCGCATCTGGCGGAAACATGTGCCGGTGCCCTGAATGCAAAAATGGCAATCGGGTTGATCCCGACGGCCATTTGAGGCGCTAGATGGAGGGGCGTGGCGAACCGTGCGGCTTTAGAGCGATTGGCAAGGGCCTTGGAGACGCCCGCCCATAGATCGGTTCAGGTTGGTATTATTCGACCATTTTCATGAGTTCATCGGCACAGGACCTGCCGATTTCCTTGGCTGGCGTGTCGCTTCCCGGCATGGTGGCCCAGCCCTGATCGATGACGAAATCATCGCGTTTATACGAGCTTTCCTTTTCCAGGGCGGCAAGCTGGGTTGTTTGATTTGCTGGTGTTTGGGCCTTGAATTGCGCAACACAGATTGGCGTGAGTGCGGCAATGACGGCGTGATCGCTTTGATCCGTGGCCATTTCAGAGGCTTTACTGTTGGAAACCACCCAGTCGGCACTGAATCCGACAATGGAAATGGCGATGGCACCAATGATGCCACCAACAATGGCCGGCTTTACCCATTCGGGAATTTTGATATCCAAAAACTATGTTTCCATTTCATTTGTGAAATTTATAATAATATTTTTGATTTTGTTGAATTTATAAGAACATTTATTTCAAAAATTCACAAATTACTTATATTTTATTTATGGTTGATTTGTCTTGTGTTTTTGAATATTCGCGCGTTTCGGTGGTTTGCCGGTTTTTTGTTATGTGTTGTTTTGGCTTATTGAAACAGGCTTGCAACCCAGCCAGCGGCGCCGGCAATCATGGCATAGCGGGCGGCTTTGCCCAGCGTGACCAGAATGATGAAGGGCACGAACCGCACGCGCAATGCCCCAGCGACAAGGGTGATGGGGTCGCCAATGACGGGAAGCCAGGCAAATAACAGCGCCCACAGGCCAAAACGGGAAAACCACCTACAGGCACGTTGATAATCGCGTTCGGAAACGGGAAACCAGCGGGCATGGCGAAACCGTTCGATGGCGAGACCCAAAAACCAATTCACCAGTGAACCGGCAACATTGCCAAGGGTGGCGACCATAACAAGCAGGCGCACATCATGGTTGCCCGCCGAGATAAGGGCGGCCAAAACCGCCTCGGACGAGCCGGGCAACAGGGTGGCGGATGTGAAAGCGGATAAAAACAGCCCGCCATAAACCAGCATCAATGCGATCATGAAATGGACATACCGCCGGGAAGATGCCGGGTCTATCGGAATATGGCGCTTGGGTCGGTTTATGGGCTGGTTTATGCGCCGGTTTATGGAGCGCAAGAAGGGGGCGGAATGGCCCCGATAGGGTCGTGATCGGCGGGATCAAGCAAGTTGAGAGAGACATTCAGCGTCTGCAGGGTTGCCTTGGCAATCAGGGCGGCGAGATCATCACACGCGTTTGCCGATTGTCCTGATTGTGCAGGGGCCGCCTGTGTGAGGGTGGCGTCATAGTGTTGTTTGTCATCAATCGGAATGA
>JBNKVZ010000270.1:0-3180 GCA_050299455.1 Thalassospira sp. | reverse complement strand
GGATTATCGGGCTCGATCAATGTGGGGGACGACATTGCCATTGCCCAAGCCTCGCATGGTTCGGCCCCTGATATTGCCGGTAAAAATCAGGCCAATCCGGTCTCGCTATTATTCTCAACCGCCCAGCTTCTCGATTGGAAGGGAAGGCAGGCAGGCTGCCACGATTTGCAAAATGCCGCCCGCAAACTTGATGATGTCATTGTCAGCACCATCCAAAACCCCGAAACACGCACCCGCGACCTTGGCGGAACCCTGTCCTGCCATGATTTCGGCCTGGCGCTGATCAAAAACATTCACGCCCTGTAACCACACTACCGGCACCGGCAAACACCCGCACCACGCGGCTAAGGTCCCGGCTCTCATTCCTCTCAGACCACAGCTCCCTCCCTCCCCCGGCCAGTATATTTTCGGTCGGGGGATTTTTTGCCCTGGGTCCAAGCCGTATGCCCCCTCACCGGCGACAATCACAGCGTCAAACAGGGCGCTTAAGACCGGGATCAGGACAATTCCCAAATGGGTGAGAGAGCCTGCATTCGCGCATTGGCGATGGCTGGAGCAAGAAAACGCATTTCTTAGAAAGACTTGGCATCACTTCCATTTGGCGTAGAGGACAATACACATTTTCCGGGCTTGTTCTGTTGGGCTTTTAGGGCCGGTATGTTACCTTCTTGCGTCATTTATCCCTCTAAAACGATCAAAAAAATGTTGCAGGGAGGAGGTCCGGATGGAAACGCAGATAAAACGCGCATGGGCGCGTTTCATCGATGATGGACTGTTGCCGACAGCAAGCATTCGTCATGTTGTCGCCCAATCATGGAAACGGTCAGCCGATCGGCAGGTTAATGTCACCCGCCGTCAGGCACCTGTCTTGAATGAAGGTGACTTGCACCGTCACAAGCTACATAGCTCCGATATGATTACGGCCGCTTTTCCCGCCCTGCAACGTTCCCGGCTTTTTCTGGCCGATGCCAATTCGATGCTTATCCTGGCCGATGACAGCGGGCATATCATCGCAACAGAGGGCGATGCCCGCATCATTGATGCCGGGCGCGATAATCATCTGGAATTAGGCGGCGACTGGAACGAGGAACAAATTGGCACCAATGCCATCGGCACCGCCCTGATCGAAAAAACGGCGGTTCATATTCACGGGGATGAGCATTATTGCGAAAGTGTTCAACGCTGGAGCTGTTCTGCCGTGCCGGTTTTTAATCCGGTCAATCAACGTTTAATCGGCGTCGTCGATGTTTCGGGGCCGGCCAAGTCTTTTAACCCGCAAAGCATGGCATTGGCTGTTTCGGTTGGCAGCGAAATTGAGGCTGAAATTGATCGCCGGTTACGAATGGAACATGAAGTTCTGTTACGGCAATTTCTCACCAAAAAGGCCATATGGCTCAACGAGGATATTGCGGTTCTGGACCGTTATGGTCAGATCATTCATGCCACTGAAAATGACAATATAAAAAGGATGCTTAGGGAAAGCGGCATCCAGAACCAGATCGAAGCCGATCCGCCAGACAAATGGTTAAAAAGCCTGCATCAACATGAACCCAATGCAGAACTCGATATCATAAGCAACGAGGGGGCCAGCATTGGCGCATTGCTGCTGATCCGCAAACGCCCCAAAAAGCCCACAGCACCTTCTTCATTTCAAAACGCACCAACGGAACGCAAGGTTTCATTTGCTGAGATCCTGGGGGACAGCCCTGCGATCCGGGAGGCCAAAGAACGTGCCCACCAGTTTAGCGAGGCAGGGCTGCCAGTTCTGGTAGAAGGCGAAACGGGAACCGGCAAGGAACTGTTTGCCCGCGCGATGCACCAAGTCGCAAATACCGCCCGCAGCCCGTTTGTCCCTGTTAATTGTGGTGGCATTGCACGCGACCTTATTGCTAGCGAATTGTTCGGTTATGCCAAAGGTTCCTTTACCGGGGCGGATATGCACGGGCGCGAAGGCAAGATCATTGCGGCAGATCGCGGAACGCTATGTCTGGATGAAATCGGCGAATTACCGCTGGAATTGCAGCCCTATCTTTTGCGTGTATTGGAAGATGGCGTCGTTTATCCCGTCGGTGGACAACAAGGACGAAAGGTTCAGTTTTTCCTGGTTTCCATGACCAATCGGTCGCTGCAATCTGAAGTCACGGCCGGGCGCTTTCGAAATGATCTGTTTTATCGCATTGCGGTTGCCACGGTGAACATCCCTGCCCTGCGCGAACGCCAGGATGATGCCGCCTTACTGGCCGAACATTTTGCCCACGGCGCGGCACAACGCATGGGCCGGACCAAACCCGGTTTTACACCCAAAGCCCTTGACGCCCTTTGTCGCTATAACTGGCCTGGCAATGTCCGGCAATTACGCAATGTCATTGAAATGGCGGTGGCCTTAAAACGCGACAGCAGTGCCATCGAATTGGATGATTTGCCGTCGGACCTGATCTCTGCGGGCCAGGACACGCAAAATAACGCACACACAAATATTTTGCAGCATGCAGAAGAAGCCGCCATTCGTGACGCCCTAAATCTGTGCAACGGAAATTTGACCGAAGCGGCCAAACGACTGGGCATTGCACGTTCAACACTTTACCTCAGGCTTAATCGCTATGGCATCGTCCATTAAGCGACATTAAGCCATTCACGACATTTCTGGCTAAAGCGCTTTGCCTTTAAGACCGCGCCAAAATCCTGATCGCCATATCGTACTTAAGACTAACGGGTGCGGCCTTTTAAAACCACACCCGTCAAACGTTCAAAAACAGGCCGCGAACGGCGTCAAGCCGCGTCGTTGCGTTCCGGTACCGGCAATCCCAGCCAGTCTTTGTAGAATGTATCGATATCCGGTTCAAAATCGTGAATTACCGGATACCAGGGTGTTGGCGCTTCGACATCGTGAAGCGAACCGCATTCGGGGCAGTAATATTCACGGATCACTTGCCAGGTCGGGCTGGGTGCCATCAAACGCGGATAGATTTGCTCCATTTTTTCCGGGGTATCGCGAACACTCACCAGCGCATGAAGCTTCCAGTTTTCCCGCCAGTCACAAAAATCATGGCCGCATTCGCAGCGCACCGTCCATTGTTTCGATTGTTTTTGCTGAACGATGTAAAGTTTTGGTCCCAGCGGCAGGATGATTTTTTCGTCCCATGGCATGCGGTCTTGCAATATCTCGATATAAGATCGGAA
>JBNKVZ010000269.1:0-3193 GCA_050299455.1 Thalassospira sp. | reverse complement strand
TTGCAAGCTATGCCGGTGAAATGCTGGCAGGGTTGATGACCGGCAAAATCAGCCAAAGCGATATCGGGCCTGTCATGAGCATTCCACCCAAAAAATTCCCGTTTCCAGGACTACGCCAGTTATATCGTCGGCTGGCCTATGCGGCCTATGGCATTCAGGACGCTATTTTATAGCGCATGGGCATGGGCATGGGCACGGACATGTGCGCCTGCCTTTATGATAAAATGACATATATCATGTTTTAAAAACGGGTTCGGTTCTATAAACCGGGCTGCAAAATCCGGGCAACCAAACCAGGCGAAGACAAGAAGCGCATAATGACCCATACCCACACCGAAGATGACGGCTTAACGCACCAGGAACGCCGCGAACGGGCCACAAAAAAGATCATGGACGAAACCGGGATCGACCATCAAATGATCCATGATGTTGTGCATGGCTTTTACGCCAAAGTTCGCGCTGACGCCTTTTTAGGCCCCATCTTTGAAAGCAAAATCGAAGACTGGGATCATCATCTAGGCAATATGTGCCAGTTTTGGGCATCGGTTGCGCTGGCAAGTGGGGCCTATTACGGGCGCCCCATGCAAAAACATATGCCCCTCCCCATCGACCGACACCATTTTGATCGTTGGCTTGCCCTGTTCGCCGAAACATTGTCGGAACTTTGCCCGCCCGAAGCTGCACGCCATTTTATGGAACGCGCATTGCGTATTGCCCAAAGCTTTGAAGTCGCCATTGCCGCGCATAATGGCGTGATCCTGGCAAAAGGCGAAAGATACGATCCGGTATCCAAATGGCAGCCCGACTGACATCGACCGAACACGGCCTTTAGTGCTTGGCCCTTAAGACAGGCGTTCCTCCTGGAAACCCGCATTGCGTATTTGCGCAAAGCGGGACCGGCTCACCGGCAGGGTCGTACCGTCATCAAGTTCAACAAACAAATTTCTGCCCTTTGCAACAAGCCGATGAATGGCCGAACGCGCAACCCAGTGTGAACGATGGATTTGCAGCCCGTCCGCACCATCAAGTTCCGCAAGCGCATCGGAAAAACGCAATAAAACCAGTGCATGTCCCTGTCGTGTATAAACCTCGACATAATGATCACTGGCCGAAAGGCGTATAATATCCTGTCCAAGTTCAGCGGGCAAACGACGCACCAGATCGGGTAAATCCGCCTGCGATACCAATGCGACATCGCTGTCAGGCATCGATTGCGGCAAAGTGCCACTCGGCCGTAGCCCGGTGCTAGCCCCTCCCCGTCGGTTAACGATACCAATAATCGCCGCTATTGCCGTCACCGTCACCACCACACTGAAGAACATATTCATCAGCGCCTCGGCACTGGGCCATTTTTGATCAATAAGGGCCGTTAATGCCGCCAGTGATGCAAACACCAAAGGCGACGACAAAATCCCTGCCAATATGTAGCGGACGATAACCGAAAATCGCGGATGCAGGATTCTGACCCAAACCAGAATACCAAGTGCTGCGGCACTTGCGCTCACACCGGCAAATAATAACCGCATCACTAACAGCACGAGCATTTCAGACAGGGCGGCGTGAACGGAAATATCATTCACCGTCCAAACAACCGACACCGCCCCGACAATAGCCAGAAAATTGGGCGATTTCACAAGCTCGCACCATCGACGAAGCGCGAATTGTACATCGGTGCTACTCGCGAAAGCCCACGCTCTTTTCACGGAAAATCCCTTGTTGATCGGAAAGCAGGCGCAAATATAGCCGCTCTTTCCTTTGCGCATCAAGTTAAGGACACTTTCGCTGTGACGATATTTTCCATCCTTGCGGGCACCCCAGGCTGGGTCTGGTTACTCCTGGCCTTTATCCTCTATCGCGGCATAAAGGCGACGAAACCGCGCAATAGCTCGCTATATGGTCCGCTGACCCTGCCGGCCATCATGTTTGCCATGTCGCTGCACTCTCATGCGCCGCATCTTGCCCTGCCCAGCACGCTGGATTTTCTGTGGCTTACAGCACTGGGGGTTGGCGGACTGGGGGGCGTCCTGCTGGCCACCCACATGGATATTCGCATCCAGATTGGCCCGCCGATCCGCATTCTCATGCCGGGAAGCTGGACCAGCCTCCTCCTGATTTTAGTGATTTTTCTAACCCAATATACGTTTGGCGTCATCGATGACACACAGCCGGAACTGGCAAGCGATCCCGGCATTTTGTTAGCTCAGACCGTCCTTTCCGGCTTGTTTAACGGGTTGTTTTTGGGCCGGGGCATTGGCATTTTCATTTCCGCCAAAAAACTCCAACAAGATCTTTTACCCAATATAAAGAATAACGTATGATCATGGGCTCAGATAAAACTGCACGGGAATATCAACGCTGCGGTGTCGTGAATTAACCTGACCAAGGCGGAGAAAAATCCATGTGGCCTGCCGTGCTTTTTGTCATCCTGTTGATCATTGGGCTGATCGGCTACACCATCTACGGTTATCGCCGCCATCTTGAAAGCACGCCGGGACAAAAGATTGACCTAAGCGAGCGCCCCAATAGCGCCCTTATGATTATTGACCTGCAGGAAGATTTTACCAACGCAACGGGCAAAAATGCCTATCATCCCGACCTTGTTAAAAAGACCATCGCGGCGATTAACGACCTCGTGGTATTTGCCAATGAAAATGGTCACCCGGTTATTTCGGTGCGACAAACTTTTTCCGGCTGGTATATGAACCTGCTGGTAAAGCTGTTTAACGAAGGTCGCGGTGGCCCGAAATCTGCCGGTCTGGATATTGATACCCGGCTGGATGGCGATATTGACCACGATATCGTCAAATCCTGTGCCGATGCCTTTCGCGAACCGGAACTGGAAAAAGCCCTAGCCCAGCAAAAGGTCGGCAAACTGACGATTGTCGGGCTGGATGGCAATTATTGCGTCAATAGTACAATTAACGCCGCCCTGAACCGGGGATATGACGTTTCCTTCAGTGATGCGGCCACCCTGGCCATCAATCCGTCCAACTGGGCTAAGGCAAAATCACAGTTACAAGCCCGCGGGGCACACGCGATTGCGCCTGAAACCAAAACGGACGCACCATCACACAAAACCGCTCCCTAACGAAGCGGTTCGTCGCCGCTTTTGCGCTGTGTCCGATTGGGGATCAAAGACGATCGCGTAGTGAATACCAGGTCATTGCCAGCACCAGCAATGGATACCGCAGGC
>JBNKVZ010000268.1:0-3211 GCA_050299455.1 Thalassospira sp. | reverse complement strand
CGCGGGGATGCCTGCTTTAACCCCGTCAGCATATCAACCTGCAGGCCTTCGGTATCGACCGGAACGGGTTGGATCACGGCACCATTGGCAGCCAGCACACCTCGAATGCCCTCATATCCCGGGTCTTCCAGGGCAACGATGTCGCCCGGATCAATCAGGGCACGGCCAACAAGGTCCAGTGCCTGCTGGGCGCCAGAAACAATCATGACCTGATCGGCATGGCAATTCACCCCGCGCGATTGCCGCAACCAACTGGCAATTTCACCGCGCAGGTCGGCCAGGCCCATGCTGTCTTGCGGGGTGGCAATGGCGGGGTGGGGCGCACGCCAGGCGCGGCGCAATAAACGCGCCCAAATATCAAACGGAAAAGCCGACAGGTCCGGCATGGCCGGGTTAAAGGGCTGTGCAACCGTAAAGGGCGGATGATGCCGCGTAAATGCCAGGCTGCTTTTCGCACTTTTGCTAATGCGCAGGGGCCGGCCTGACGGGGTATTTGAGGCCTGTGCATGTGCCCCTGAGGGGGCATTGGCCGGTTTGAAGGGGGCTTTGTTGATGACCTTGTTGGTGGCTTTGTCGCCAGATTGCGGGGGCGTATCGCGCGGGTCTGTATGAAAAAGATGATCGGGCAGGCTGGCGGCAACGAAACTTCCGGCGCCGACGCGCCCTTCGAGATAGCCTTCGGACATCAGCAAATCAAAGGCATTGACGATGGTATTGCGCGAAATGCGCAATTGCCGGGCCAGATCGCGCGTGGCGGGCAGCTTTTCCCCCGGTTTTAACCGCCCGTCCAGAATGGCCGCCCGGATGCCCAGATAAAGCCGGCGATAGGCGGGCAGGTTTGCCGCATCGGGCTGGCTTGCGAATATCCAGGAAAAAATCGTGCTCATGCCGGGCCTGCTTTTTCGAATTGGTTCTATTAATTTTATTATATCGGTTCTTATGAAAAGTCCAATTTTGGCGATGATACGGGCTGTGACGTTAATGACCGACCCGGAGACAATCGAGATGAGCGACAGCACCTATGATATTCACCCACGGACAAAAGTCGTACGGGGGCAAAAGCGCGCCAGCTATGACCGTGACGCGGTGCATCGCATCATTGATGAAGCGATCATTTGCCATGTCAGCACGGTGTTAGATGGCCGTCCGGTGATGATCCCGACCGCACATTGGCGTGTTGGCGAACAGTTTTATATTCACGGTTCGTCAAAAAACCGCATCCTGAACGCGCTTGCCAATGGGGCGGAGGCGTGCATTTGCATCTCTCATTTGGATGGCTTGGTCATGGCCCGTGCCGCCATGCACCATACCGCCAATTATCGTTCGGTCGTGATGTATGGCAAGGCGCGTGTTCTGGAGGACCCGGCATTGAAAATGGAGCAATCCGCCCTGTTCATCGAAAAACTGGCAAAAGGCCGGTGGGAGAAAATCCGCCATCCCAACCCGCAGGAATTAAAGGCCACCATGTTCCTTGAGTTCGACATGGTGGAAGTATCGGCCAAAATACGTGGGGGCGACCCGGCGGATGACGCCGAAGATTACAGCATACCGGTTTGGGCCGGTGTTTTGCCCTGTCGTACCGTCTGGGATGCCCCGGTAGATGACAGCCTCCTTGATCACAGCCTGCTGGATGCGGCCCCTGTAGTGTAAGCTCAATCAGCCAGGCAATCGGGCGCGAAATGGCCTGTTAACCAGGTAGTTTCGCGCCTCTGTGTGACCAGTAAACAAAAATGCGGACCTTATATATGAATATATCGGTCCGCATTTTTGTGTTTTATCTGTGTTGAAGCGGTGCCTGGTCGCTGTTATTTGGCGCGGGCCACGGCAATTTTTGCCGCCAGGCGGGCATTGTTGCGCACCAGGGCAATATTGGCTTTCAGGCTTTTGCCTTCGGTCATTTCGGTCACGCGCTTTAGCAGGAACGGGGTGACTTCGCGGCCATGAATATTGCGTTCCTGGGCTTCAACCAGGGCCGAGGCAATCACATGATCAATGGCTTCGCGGGCCAGTGCGGTTTCGGCAGGCGGCGGGTTGCCAATGACGACACCGCCCTCAAGGCCGAAATCCCATTTCGCCGACAGGAAATCGGCAATTTGTTCGGGGCTATCAAGGCGCAAGGGGGCTTTCTGGCCGCTTTTGACGGTATAAAATGCCGGGAAATCGTCGGTGTCATAGGCAATGACCGGCACACCCAATGTTTCCAGATGTTCCAGCGTTTTCGGAATATCCAGAATGGCCTTTGCCCCGGCGCACACAACGGCAACGCTGGTTTGGCCCAGTTCGGTAAGGTCGGCGGAAACGTCAAAATTGGCGGCGAGATCGCGGTGAACCCCGCCAATGCCACCGGTGGCAAAAATCGAAATGCCGGCCTTTTCCGCCAAAATCATGGTGGCCGAAACGGTGGTCGCCCCATCGCATTTTTTGGCAATCGCATAAGGAAGATCGCGGCGCGACAGCTTTAAAATGCCGCTGCCCTTGGCGAAATATTCCAGTTCCTCGGGGGAAAGCCCCACCTTGCAGCGCCCGCCAATCACGGCAATGGTGGCCGGAACCGCCCCATGATCGCGGATATCCTGTTCAACAGCCTGTGCGGTTTCAAGGTTTTGCGGATAGGGCATGCCATGTGAAATGATGGTCGATTCCAGGGCAACGACGGGCGCACCGCTGGCAAAGGCTTCGGCAACTTCGGGGGAAAGGTCTATATAGTCCGACATTCGAAAGCTCATATCTGAGTTAAAGTTTTAAGGTCCAGAAGTAATTAAGTTGCCCGTCAGTTTCCAGCATTAATTCCGCACCGCAAAATCTTTTCGGCCAGCCGACCCCTCTATGGGGCGTTGGGCATAGTCTTTTGGGTAAGGTGCGGGGGCGGCTTTTGCGTTGTAAAAGGGCAAATGGCTAAACGCGACGTGCTCTAAAATAAGGAAAAAAGCCGATGTCGAACGTAAACCCGGATGAAGCGGTTCAATCCACCGCCACAGGGGACACTGATGGGCGCGCAGATGTGCAGTCGGATGCCCTTTTGGCGTTAAAACAGCGTTATCCGGGGGCGGAAACCTTTAAGTTTGGCGATAGTGAAGCCCTGTGTGAAACGCTTGTTGCGCTGGTGCGCGCGGGTAAGAAGGTGGCGACCTGCGGGGCCTTGCGCGATTATCAAAATGGCGAGCCGATGCCGGAAATTGGCAGGCAGGATATTGCCCTGAACTGGGATGAT
>JBNKVZ010000267.1:0-3247 GCA_050299455.1 Thalassospira sp. | reverse complement strand
GCTTTGTTGAAGTCATCACCCAATTCCGTGCCTGGAGCGTTCTTCCCGGTCTTCTTGGCTCGTTTTTCGTCTTTGCCAGCATTATCGGCTATCAGCGGCTGGGGGCCGCCTCAACAATTGCCATTCTGATTGCAAGCCAACTTGTTTTTGGTTTGACGGCGGACATGATCAAGGCAAACAGCCCGCCGCAAAACACCATCGTCGCGATTGCGGGGGCTGTTTTATTGATCATCGGGGCTGTTCTGGTCGTTTTCCGGCGGATATGACCGGACAACCGACCGAAGATGATAAGTGATCAAACGCCTTGGCGTATCATCATTTTTTCCAGTCGCGCAGGGCCTTTACCGCCCCCAGCATTGTCTGTTCGCTATGGGCAAAGGAAAACCGTACATAGGATTTGCCACGGAACGGATCAAAGTCCGTACCGGGTGTAACGGCAACACCTGTTTCATCAAGCATGCGTTTGCAAAAGGCTTCGCTGTCATCGGTGTGGCGCGATACATCGGCATACAAATAAAATGCGCCATCGGCAGGGGCAAACTGGTCGAACCCGGCCTTGGGCAAATCATTTAGCAAAATTTCGCGATTGCGCGCATAGGCGGCAATATTGCCCTGCAATTCGTCCTCACAATCAAAGGCGGCAACTGCCGCCAATTGCGACAATGTCGGGGCCGAAATAAACAGATTTTGCTGCAAACATTCCACCTGACGGACCAGATCGGGCGGAATAACCGCCCAGCCCAAACGCCAGCCGGTCATAGAAAAATACTTGGAAAAGCTGTTAACGATAAAGGCATCGTCGCCAAATTCTACCGCTGTCGACTCCGCGACATCGCCAAACGAAATGCCCTGATAAATCTCGTCGGAAATCAGACGGATGCCCTTTGCCTTGCAATAGGCAACCAGTTCGGCAAATTTTTCGCGCGAAACCATACTGCCCGCCGGATTGGACGGACTGGCAAGGATCAGCCCATCTACCGGCTGATCCAGGGCCTCGAGCATCTCAACGGTGGGCTGATAATGGCTTTCGGGCCCGGCCATCAGAGTGACGGTTTCAATACCCAGCGCACCCAGGATATTGCGATATGCCGGATAGCCCGGGGCTGCCATCGCCACACGGTCGCCCGCGTCAAAGGCGGCCAAAAAGGCCAGCACAAAAATGGACGATGACCCGCTGGCAACACAAATGCGCGACGGGTCCAGCGACACGCCAAATTTGCGCTGATAATGGCCGCAAATCGCGTTGCGCAACGGTTCAATACCCAAGGCATCGCTATAGCCGATCAAATCATCTTCAAGGGCACGCGCGGCAGCCTCGCGGACCTTACGCGGGGCGGGCGTGCCCGGTTGTCCGACTTCCAGGTGATAAACCGCCTTGCCGCTTTGCTGGCGCATATTGGCCGCACGCAAAACATCCATCACGATAAAAGGCGAAATGGCACCACGTTCAGATTTTTTCAGCGTCATAATCCATCCAGTCCGTCAAAACGAAACCTGCCTGCATGAAAATCACACAGGCAGGAAATGGGTCTTATCCTATATCGCGGCGGGTCCCATTAGCGCCCCATTGCCATCCCAGCCCCGGCCGGATCGGCCAAAAACTGGCAGCTTTCGGGATGCGGCGGAATGCCCTGCGGGCAAAACACACGGTTAACCAACGAAACGCCGTTCGTATTCAACGGCACATTGGCCGCACTACCGGCCCCTTCCAGATCTTCGGCCATTTCCGCAATCTGCTTGGTGGCACCGGCAGGCGTATCGCTTCCGGCGCTACCATAATAGAATTCCCAAACATTGGGGTTCACCTTCAAAACCGGGCCCACCAAGGGTTGCGAAACATCGCCACTGGCAAGGCCCAGACCAAAGGCATCCGCCCCGATACCCACACCAAAAGGTTCGGTCATCGTGGTTTCGCAGGCAACGGCATTTGCCGCGACATCCACAACCACAAACCCGCTACGCCCGCCCTTGGCGGCAGTGGCCGGTGCGTTATCAATATCGGCCAAATAGCGGTTCAATACCGCGACCAGATCACCGGTTCCGGTAATGGTATCCTTGCCGTTTGCCGATTTGGGTGCATGGGTGAAATAAATATTTTCGTTGCCCGATTTCACAACCGTCGCCTCGCGCCAGACCGGCTTGTAATTATTCAGATCCGCCAGGGTCAGCGTCCCCCCGGCAGCGGTCACGGCCTTGACGAGTTGGCTTGCCAGCACACCATTATAAAAATCAGCGGGTCCCTTAACCCGAAGCGAGGTTAACAACGCCCCCAGGCCCATCTGCTGCACCCGGTCGCCCACCTTTAACAAGGCGCCATCGCGGCTATAGATATTTGCCAGGGACGGCGTTGACAGAACTTTTTCACGCGAGGCATCGATATCCATCTTAAGCGACCGTGACAAAGGAATGCCAAACCGCGCATCCTGTTCGGCACTAGAGAGCAATTGCCCCCACTTCAGCCGGCCATAACGCGCGCTCAGCGCATAAAGGCCACGCGGCACACCCGGCACCGCGGTATGCACTTGTCCATCCGCTGTTTGTGTGCCCGGACGGGGCCAGAAATCCAGCACCTCGACCTTTTTGGCGGCACGGTCATGAACGACACATACGCCGCCACCGCCAATCCCCGCGACCGAGGGTTTGGTAACCGTCATGGTGGCATAAAGGGCCACAGCAGCATCCGCCGCGGTCCCACCTGCAGAGAGAACATCGCGTGCAGTTTGAACCGCAAGGGGCTCGTCAGCCACGACACCGCCCAAAACACCCTTCACTGCCCCGATCTGGCCAAGATTTTCTGGTGTGCTACTACATGCCCCAAGCATGGCAGTCATTGCGCAAAAGGCGGCAATCCGCCATGATGTCTGACCAACTGACTTTTCGCCTGGCCCGGATGAACGAACATACGGAACGCATATTTTGCTTAGACGCATTTTAACACTCACTGCCATTTTCCTTGTTGCCTTGCCCAGCGTCGCTTTCGCTCAAGGCCGTTCATTTATTCGTGACACGGAAATCGAAGAAACCCTTCGTCTCTATGCCACGCCTATCTTCAAGGCCGCGGGCCTCGATCCACAGGCAGTATCGGTTTACATCGTTTCCGATAACAGCCTCAATGCCTTCGTTGCCGGCGGGCAAAAGCTTTTTATCAATACCGGGCTTCTGTTGAAAGCAGATACTCCCGAACAGGTGATGGGCGTTATCGCGCACGAAACCGGCCACATTGCCGGCGGCCACCTTTCACGGGTCC
>JBNKVZ010000266.1:0-3283 GCA_050299455.1 Thalassospira sp. | reverse complement strand
CGACGACAATTTCGGCGGAGCGTGCCCGGCGTACGGTTTTTTCAACAAAGCAGCGCGAATAATGCGGGCAGGCGGCGTAAATACATTCGCCGCGTTGGTCGGCCAGCGCGGATGTGAAACGGGTGCCGATCAGTTCGGTCAGCCAGGCGGGGAAATCGCCGCCGACCATATCGCCATCGCGGGTGGCAGCGGCCCAGCGTGCCATCAGGCCCAGCGGAATGGCCTGGCGTGGTTGCTGGGCCAGCGGGCGTTGGGCTTCCTCGAAATTCAACAGGCACAGGTAATTTTCCCGGCCCTTGCGCACCACGGCCTTGCGGCGTTTATCGCGTTCTTCGGGGTAGAGGCGGTTTAATTCGCTGTCGATTTGGCGTTGCAGGTTGCGGGTATAGGTGGAAATCCAAACCGCACCTTCGTTTTTTTCCGCCCAGATGGATGCCGGGGCTACATAGCCCAGCGTTTTGCCGGTTCCCGTTCCGGCCTCGGCCAAAACAATATTGGGCGTGCCATCGGCGGTGCGCGGGGCAAAGGCGGAACAGACAGCCGATGAATAATCGGCCTGTTGCGGGCGTTCTTCGGCTCCGTCGCCCAGAAGTTTGATCAGGCGTTCGCGGGCCTCGGTCGGTTCAACCGGGTTGTTGCCGGGCGGCGGCGGTGGCGCATGTTCGGACCATTCGCCCAGTTTTTTCCAGATTTTAAGCCCCTCATACACAGCAAAACGATGCGGTCCATCACCATCGGCCCCCAGGGCGGCTAGAACCGACACACCCCACGGCCATTGGCCGCGTGCCATCGGCCAGGCGATGGACAGGGCACGGGCGCGTTTTTCGGCCGGTAAAACGGCGAGTTCCTGAAGCAGGCGTTTCATGGCTTCGGCCAGGGCTTCGGCCTGACCGATCAAATCATCGGCGGCGCGCTGGCCGGTGGCAAGGGCCAGGCCGCGCGGGGTGGGCACGCAAAATTGCGCCGGGCGGACAAAGGCAAACAGTTCCAGTAGGTCGTGGGCATGAAAACCATCCAGCCGCAGGCGTTTGGCCGTGGCTGGCATATGCACGACAATTGGCCGTTCATCGCGCGCACGCCTTGCGGCTGCGGCAAGGGGAAGTTCGTCTATTTCGCCATCGGGGGTCAAAAAGACGGCGTGACGCAAACCGGCAACCATAACCGGTGCGTTGGGGGGCAAAAAACGGGGCCGTGTATCAGAACGATCATCGAACATTTGGGGGACTATAGGGATTCCCGTGCGGGGACGCTACTGTCGAAAACAGGTTTTTGTTGGTCCTGTGAAAAATGCGGGAAAACCGCGTTGGCGGGGGCTGGTTTTTACAAAGGACCCATTTGCGTGCTGGTATTGGTTTATCTGCCCATTGACCCCAATCCGGTCGATGTTTATAGAAACCAGCGGTACCCGGCACCTGCCGTTCGCATGACCCGATGATTAAAGGATCGGGTTTATGGTAAAGCCCGGGCGATATCCTAAAACAGATTCTGTTTTCACCCTGTTTTACCCTGTTTTACCCAGTTTTCACCCTGCATTTCGCGCAGGTGGTAATGCGAGCATCCATTTGACCCGGCACAATGCGCCCGATAAGGGCTGATATGCCAGGCCCAGGCGGAATGCGACAGGCAGGAGAACGGGATGTCAGGATATGATGTTTCCCAAAGTTCCTTTGTAAACGGGACGCTTGGCAAGGTTTTTGCCAAAACGGCGCTGCCCATCATTTTTGTGATGGGGATGAATGGCACGCTGGCGATTGTGGATGCGGTTTTTCTGGGCTTGTATGCCGGCGCCGATGCGGTGGCGGCTGTGACCCTGATATTTCCCTTTTTCATGGCGATGAATGCCCTGGCCGCCCTGGTGGGAAGTGGCATGTCAAGCGTGCTGGCGCGCCGTTTGGGCGCGGGCGAGATGGCGCAGGCACGCGCCGTTTTTGCTGGCGCGCATGGCTTGGCCCTGATGATGGCGGTGGGGCTGATGGTTTTGTTTGCCCTGCTGGGGCATGCGGTGATGCTGCGGCTGGCCGATGGGAATGCCGTGCTGGCGGGGCTTGGTTATCGTTATTTATCGGTGCTGGTGGCAGGGGTGCCGGTGATGTTTTTGCTCGCGGTGAATGGCGATGCCCTGCGTAATGAAGGGCGTGCGGGCCTGATGGCGGGGTTAAGCCTGTTGGTGAGCCTTGGCAATATGGGCCTGAATTACCTTCTGATCGCGCAAATGGGTCTGGGGGTGACTGGGTCCGCCCTGGCGACGGTGGCGGCACAATTGGTGGGGCTGATAATGGTGGTGCTGTATCGCCGCCGCGGGCAGGTGGTTTTGCACTTTGAGCGGCAAATGATCCGTGATTTTAGCTGTGCCTGGCGGGATATTGTGATGCTGGGCCTGCCACAATGTTTGGGCATGCTGGGCATTGCGCTAGGCGCCGGGGCGGTGATTGCCGCCTTGCAAATGATTGGGCTGGCGGCAACGGATTATGCCGTGATCCTTAGCGCCTTTGGCATTGTGACGCGCATAACGGGCTTTGTGTTTTTGCCGATTTTGGGGCTAGCACAGGCGTTGCAATCGGTTGCCGGGCATAATTATGGGGCCGGGCACGGCAAGCGGGTGCGCGACAGCCTGAAGCTGGCCATGTGGGTGGCGCTGGCCTATTGCGCCTTGGTGGAACTGGTTTTGGGCGGATGTGCCGGGATGCTGGGGGCGGCCTTTGTGCCGGATGTGTCGGTACAGGGTGAAATTGGCCGGATATTGCCGCTGGTGATGATGGCATTTTTTACGGTCGGGCCGATGATGATGGTCGCAACTTATTTTCAAGCCATCGGAAATGCCGGATTGGCAGCATTGTTAGGGCTGGCAAAACCGTATTTGTTTGCCTTGCCGGTAACCTTTTTGTTGCCCCTGTGGTTGGGGGAAAGGGGCATTTGGCTGGCCCGGCCGGTGGCCGATATTTTGCTGCTGGTGTTAACCGGTTTTGTTATCGCGCGGTTTACCTGGCGAAAAGGGAAATACGGAAAAAACGGCATTTGACGAAATGGCGGCGTGATCGGTGTGGATGATTGCGCCGCCGCGGGGGCATTGATATGGTGCTGTTGCAAGCCTGAATTGGGCTGTGTTGGCAGGAAATGGACGGAATGGGATGACGGCGAAACCGCAGGAACGTGGCAGTAACCAGAGCTTTTGGCATGATACGGATGTGCCGTTCATCGAAGCGCGTTTTGTGCGCGAGGGGCGGGATATCCGGTCGGACAAACACACCCATGATACCTTTTCCATTGGGGCGATTTTGGGCGG
>JBNKVZ010000265.1:0-3298 GCA_050299455.1 Thalassospira sp. | reverse complement strand
CTGCGCGAGCAGTTGTTTTCATATTTTGCCAAAATATCTTCTTGCCTACCGTATTCGGAGCCACACACCAATGAAGCGTCTGTGGCGCAATCGATGGGCCTGGTTTAGAGAGCAGCTAATTATTTTTAGCAAGCGAAGCGATTATATTTATATCGCCCTTGCTTTTTTGGCGGTGATTGCCCGGATTTTCAGGGATGTCGTTCAAAGTCGGCCAATTTCTAAGTATGGGGAAATTGAACCTGAATTACGGCAGTATTGGGAAGCCAGAATTTCAGAAGTTGTAGATATTCTTCCAGATCTAAAATAATAAGAATAATGATCTGAATGTGAAGATAAAAAGCCGCCAATCCGTTATGGCGGATCGACGGCTTCTTCCTGGTGCATTATTTTAGGGAATGTCAACTATCGTTACGGATCTCATCCAGCGTCTTTACCGGTGTTAAGGCCTGCGGATCAACTTGCACTTCGATGATTGTCGGTTTGTTGGCGGCGATTGCGCGTTCCAGGGCTGGGCCGAAATCTTCTGTCTTCGTGACGGTTTCGCCGTGGCCGCCAAAGACGCGGGCATAGCCGGCGAAATCGGGGTTGTGCAATTGGGTGCCAGAAACGCGGGCCGGATAGTTACGTTCCTGGTGCATGCGAATGGTGCCAAACATGCCGTTATTGACCACCACAACAATGATGTTGGCGCCATATTGCACAGCTGTGGCAAATTCCTGGCCGTGCATCAAAAAGCAGCCGTCGCCAGCCAGGCACACTACCGGGCGGTCCGGGTGGTGCAATTTTGCCGATACCGATGCCGGCAGGCCATAGCCCATCGAACCCGATGTCGGGGCCAGTTCGGTACGATAGCTGCGATAGCGATAAAAACGGTGCAGGAAGGCGGCATAATTGCCCGCACCATTGGTGACAATGGCATTATCTGGCAGCACATCGCGCAAATGGCCAATGACATGGGCCATTTTCACATCACCTGGGGTATCGAGCGGGGTTGAAAACGCCAGATAGGCGTCCCGGGCCTGTTTGATCTGTTCTGCACGGGCAGAACCATCTACCGGCTCCATATGAGCAAGCGCACGCATGAAAGAACGCTGGGATGCATTGATGGCGACATCCGGGCGATAAACCCGGCCAAGCTCATCTGGTCCCGGATAAACATGGATCAGTCGCTGTTTGGGGCAGGGAATTTCGAGCAGGCTATACCCACTGCTGGTCATTTCCCCCATGCGGGAGCCGACCAATATGACCAGATCGGCATCGCGAATAAACGTAGCCAGCTTGGGATTGATGCCAATGCCAACATCGCCAATAAAATTGGGATGGGTGTTGGGCATATAATCCTGACAGCGAAACGAGGTGGCAATTGCCACATTGTTGGCTTCGGCGAAGGCAACCAGATTTTGGCTGGTTTCGGCGGTCCAGCCGCCGCCGCCCACAATCATTACCGGCTGGCGTGCTTTTTCCAGCTCCGCACGGAACAGGGTGATGTCTTCTGGCGCTGTGCGGGCTTCAACCTCGACATAGGGTTTGCCATCGGCAACCTCGGCACTGGAAGACAGCATGTCTTCGGGAAGGGCGAGCACAACCGGCCCGGGGCGGCCAGAGGTGGCAATATGATAGGCGTGGCTGATATATTCGGGAATGCGTTCAATGCTGTCGATCTGGCCGACCCATTTGCACAGCGGTTCGAACATTTTGCGATAATCGACTTCCTGGAACGCTTCGCGGTCCACCATGTCCCGGCCAATCTGGCCGACAAACAGGATCATCGGGGTTGAATCCTGATGCGCAACATGAACACCGGCAGAGGCATTGGTCGCGCCGGGGCCGCGCGTAACCATGCAAATGCCGGGTTTGCCTGTTAGTTTGCCATAGGCCTCGGCCATGATGGCGGCACCGCCTTCCTGACGGCAGACGACAGGGGTGATCTCAGGGTGATCAACCATGCCATCAAGCACAGCCAGGAAGCTTTCGCCAGGCACCAGAAAGGCGCGTTCACAGCCATGAATTTGCAGTTGATCGACAAGGATGCGCCCGCCGTGGCGCAAACCGGGTTGTATGGACATGTTATTCCTCGTTGGTGGCAGATGGTGGCGTTAGTGAATTGTCCTAACGCCAAGGATATCACCATGACCAGCGCGTAAGGTAAAGAACGGATATTTGATAAAGCACCCGATAAGGATGCTTTCTTATGTTCGGAAAAGGAGGTTGCCGTTTTGGGGGCTTTCACATAGTCGGTGAACGGTATCGCTGTGGGGGGCGATGGTGCAAATCGTCTTACCTTGGGCTTATAATCATTCTGTTTTGGGATGCGTTTTTCGCATATGCCACGATGTTGTGACCGTGATGGGCTTTAAAACCGGGGCAATCGTGATTTAATCGTGCAGATTGCATGAAATTTCAATTTGTGACTGGATTCAATAGGATCAGCTTCATAGGATGCGGTCAGGATAACTGGTAGTCTGGAACGGACCGGGAAATTAAGTTGATTTCCCGGTGTGTCAGATAATCGATAAAAGCGGGTGCGAATGAAAAAGCTGATCGTCGGAATTGTTGTTTTTGGGCTTGTCGTTGCCGGAGGGGTCTTTTACTGGACCCAGCAACAGGCAAAGCAACAAAAAATGGCCAATCACTTTCAGCCATCGCCTGCCGCGCTTTATACCGGCATGGCAGATCAGATTTCGCCTGTTTTTGATTTGCACGGCTATAAAATTGCCATGCTGGTTCCGGGCGACCGGACCAACGGGGATAGTTGGGTTTTTCGCGGGACGGCGCGCAGCGGCAATCTTTCGCCAGCCTATTATGGCCAGGTGGATTATACGTGCGGACCAAAGGGGGAAGATACTGGAAACTGCTGGAAATTGAGCCAACTGGTAGTTGATGGCCGTCCGTTAAAGCTGGTTGGCGCGGTGTCTGACGCTGGTGCAACTGGCGATGCGGCCGATGCACCTGATGAAACAGCAGCCCTTGAGAGCCGCGAATCACAAGCCCTTGGCATGAATAACGCGCTTGATACCGAGATGCCAGGTGACGATGCGGATCAGCCTGTTGCCCCGGAGGCCGGAGCGGATTCTGCTGATACAACGGCACAAGTGCCAGCAGATACAGCGGGTGCGGATTCTGCCAGCGGCGATGTAAATTCGAAAAAAGCGGATGTCTGGCGCACCACGTCGGATAATGTCAATGCCCGCATGGGGCCGGGCACGGATTATGAAGTTGCCTTTGCCATGCCGCAAAGCACGCCGATGCAATTGCTTGAGCAGAAAGACAATTGGGGTCATTTCTCCTATGTCGGGCC
>JBNKVZ010000264.1:0-3355 GCA_050299455.1 Thalassospira sp. | reverse complement strand
CTAAGTTCGCCCTGCACCCTGCTCACCGCTCGCCGCAGAAAATGCCTGTCCCGGCAGTTCCCACGCACGGAACTGAAGGAAAAACACGAAAGCCTTGAACTCTTTTTGACGAGGCCACATATACGCCTTACGTATAGTACATGCTACTTTTGAGTAGTTAAAGGTAGTGTGACTCAAACTGTCAAAAGCTTTAAAGGCGCGTCTCATGGCTTTCTTTAAACCGTCACCCGAAATAGAAGAAAAAATAGAATGGCTGGAAATCCTGTCACGTCACTCCGGCGTTGGGTTATGGGATGCGATCCTTCACGATGGCGATGCCATGCATCCCAAATCAAAATGGACCTGGACGCCGGAATTTCGCCGTCTATGCGGTTTTGACAACGAAAAAGATTTTCCCAATGTCGTGCAATCCTGGTCGGACCGCCTGCATCCGGAAGATCTCGCCCCCACATTCGCGGCCTTTTCCAATGCGCTGGAAACCGGCCAAACCTATGACGTTCCCTATCGTCTAAAAGTTAAAGACGGGTCCTATCGCTGGTTCCGTGCAACCGGCGGAACCATCAAGGATGCCAATGGAGTGCCACGCCGCGCCTGCGGGTCGCTGGTTGATATTCACGACAGCAAAGTGGCGGAAGCCGAACGCGAGGAAATGCGCCAAAACCTGGCAAACAGCTTTGAAGCCTCCATCGGGAAACTGGTGGAATCGGTATCAACATCGGCAGACATGCTTGATAAAGCGGCATATTCACTCACATCAACCGCAACACAAACAACCGGTCTGTGCGACATCGTGATGTCGGCTTCGCATGAAACAACGCAAAATGTGCAGTTTGTGGCCTCTGCAACCGAAGAATTGTCATCTTCGATCCACGATATCAGCAAGCGCGTTAACCAGTCCTCCCAGATCATCGGCACCGCCGTTTCGGAAGCCCAGGAAACCAACAATAAAATTGAACGCCTGTCAGTTGCCGCCCAAAAAATTGGCGATGTCGTCAAACTGATCAACGACATCGCCGGTCAAACCAATCTTTTGGCCCTGAACGCGACGATCGAGGCAGCCCGCGCCGGGGATGCGGGCAAAGGTTTTGCCGTGGTCGCCTCCGAGGTCAAAACCCTGGCGACACAAACGGCGCGTGCGACCGATGAAATTGCCAATCAGATCAAGGCCATTCAGGACGAAACCAAAGAATCGGTTCAGGCCATTCAAAATATTTCGCGCACCATTAACGAGGTGGACGAAATTTCCTCGGCAATTACATCCGCAATTGAACAACAAGGTGCCGCAACCCAGGAAATTTCGGCAAGTGTCCAGCAAGCCGCCCACAGCACAGAATCTGCGCAGGCCAATATTCAGTCTGTCACGGATGCTGCCAACGAAACAGGCCGTGCCGCCAACCATGTTCAAAGCGAAACATCGGAACTGGCAAAACATGGTGACAATTTGCGTGATCAGGTCGCGGAATTTTTGCGTTCCATCCGCTCTTGAAACTTTCAATCCGAAATATCGGTAATAACCGTAAACCGCCCCGAACTTGGGGCGGTTTCAGTTTGATTTGGGTTTAGGCTGCTTTGCCATTCAAACGGCGTTTATAAAGCGCATACACAGCCACAATCAGCATCACCAACCCAACGGGCAAGGCTGCTGACATGAGCAACACAGACCACCCCGCCCCGGCATAAATCGACCCGGCCGAAAGGGACGCAACAGCAACAGTTCCAAAAACGGCAAATTCATTAATTGCCTGCACCCGCGCCTGTTCGGACGGACGATAATTTTCGGTCAACAATGTTGTTGCACCAACAAACATGAAGTTCCAGCCAATGCCCAGCAACACCAGTGCAGGCCAGAAATTTGACAACAAATTAATGCCGCTCAACCCGAACAGCAAACAAACCAGAGTGAGAACCGCCCCGGCCAGAATAATGGCGAGCGACCCAAAACGGCGAATGAGATTACCGGTAAAAAAGCCAGGCGCATACATGCCCACCACATGCCACTGAATGATAAAGGCCGCATCCCCAAAGGCATAATTGCAGTCAAGAATAGCAAGTGGCGTTGCCGTCATCACAAAACTCATAACGGCATAGCCCAGGGCCGCCGCCACGATGGCGACCAACACACCTGGCACACGAAAAATCTCGCCTAACGGACGGCTGGGTTCGTCATGTATCTTTTTATGGGTTTCAGGCAGCCGCAACTGCGCAATCGCCAGCATCAATAACAATTGCAGGCCTAACAAGGCACAAAATGTTCCCATAAACGGAACAGTATTAATCCAGTCACGGGCATGACTGGCAAGGTTGGGCCCGATAAAGGCCGCCAAAACCCCACCCAGCATGGTCAGCGAAATAGCGCGCGAACGAAATTCCGGTGGTGCGGCCTCGGCAGCGGCAAAACGATATTGCATGGCAATGGCATTGGCCGACCCGATAAAGGCCCCGGCGGCACATATCAGCCAAAAATTTCCCCAATAAACAGCCCCCATGCCGCAAAACGCGCCGCACATCCCAATCAGGCAGCCAACTGAAAAGCCGATTCTGCGGCCAAACCGTTTCATCATGAAGGCCGAAGGTGCCGTTGTTAGCATCATCGCAATCATGGTTGCCGAAACCGGCAGAGTGGAAAGGGATTTGTCAGGTGCCAGTGAATAGCCAATCACTGCGGCAACCGTAAATAACAAGGACATCGCACTAGCAGAAAGTGCGACACATAAACTTAGGACAATAACATTGCGCCTGACTTCGGGGCTGGACATATGAGAGGTTCCTGATCGGCGTGGTGGCGCCTGAATGATGATTATTATTATAATTGATGGATTTCAGCCAGTTCCGGCTTGCCCGCAGGCAATAGCCTGTTATATTTGACCAGCAACAAACGGGAAAGCATCAATGCACGGCATGGCCGACAAAAAATTGATGACGTCAGAATTGACCGCAGACCACAATGGTGGTGCGGCGTTTTTTGCTGCCCAGAAAGTCGCCTTTTCCAAAGTGCGAACTTGACCCCATCCCAAAATTCGTTTTCTTGTGCAGACTTCCCGTTATAACAACGGGTATAAGGTGTGCGCCTTGATTATTTCGCCCGCATAATAAGCAGAGTTGAGCAGAACATGATTGCCCTTACGCTTCCGGACGGCGCCGTACGTGAATTTGACGGTCCTGTTTCGGGTTTCGATGTTGCCAAAAGCATCAGTAGTTCCCTGGCAAAGAAATCCTTTGCCATTATCGTTAACGGTGAAGTTCGCGACCTTGGCCGCGACATCGAGACTGATGCAACCATCGAGATCGTAACCAAAGGGCATGACGAGGTTTTGCCGCTGATCCGCCATGACTGCGCCCATGTGATGGCCGAAGC
>JBNKVZ010000263.1:0-3375 GCA_050299455.1 Thalassospira sp. | reverse complement strand
CAACTTCCTTTAACAGAGAGTCCAGCAACGGTGCCTGCGCCCGATAACGCAATGCACTATTCACCACATTATCAGCGAGGCTTCCCCCACCATTCGCATCCTGACTGCCAGCACCGGCGGAAGAACCGCCCGTTAAACCATCAACCTGAATGATTTTGATGCCGTCGATATTCTCCATCGGCTTAACGCTCTCGCGAATGATCTGATCAAGATTTTCGATAAGCTTGATCTTGATCTGCATCGCAATTTGTTCAGCCGACAATACATTTTGCGCTTCATTGATCGCGCGTGTCCCTGCTGCATCAACGCGATAACGCACTTCAGCTGCTTCCGCCCGCATTTTTTCTGCCGCAGCGTCACCTTCAGCTTCTTCACGCAAGGCTTCCGCACGATCCGCAGCAGCAAGTTTGTCCGCCTCGGCAGCAACTTTAACACTAATTGCCTGACGTTCTGCCTCCTTGGACGCCTCGATCAACTCGATAGCTTTATGTCGGTCAGCAATTTCTGTTTCACGCGCTGTCACAACACGTTCCTCGGCCTGAACAGCCTTGGCGCGTGCTTCATCGGCATTGGATTGAGCTTCCGATTGCTCTTTGGATTTCTCGGCGATGGCAATGGCCCTGCCCTGTTCTGCCAGTTCAACGGCCTTTTGCTTCTCGATTTCCCTTTCGCGGATCAACCGTTCCATTTCGATCCGTTCTTCCGCAATCCCCTTGTCCGCCGTGATCTTGGATTTTTCAACATTCTGAACGGATGTAATCTCGGCCTGTTTTGCCGCCTGTTCCTGTTCGGCCCGGTGACGGGCAATGTCGGCAGACTGGGTCGATTTACGGACTTCAATTTCGCGCTGCTGTTCGAGCCGGGCATATTCCTCGTCACGCAAAAGCGAAAGGTGCTGCTTTTCGCTTTCCAGGTTCTTTGTTTTAATTTGAACCTGTGTTTCCTGCTCAATATCGTTCCGGATTTTCTTGCGGCGTTCAATTTCTTCGGTTAACCGGGTCAAACCCTCTGCGTCGAAGGCATTATTCGGGTTAAAAAATTCCATCCCGGTTTGGTCAAGCCCGGTCAAAGATACCGATTCAAGTTCCAAACCGTTCTTTAACAGATCTTCGGTAACAGCCTGCTGTACCTTCTGAACAAAATCTGTTCTTTTTTCATGAAGCTCTTCCATCGTCATTTCGGCAGCGACGGAACGCAAGGCATCAACAAACTTGCCTTCGACCAGTTCTTTTAATTCCAACGGCTGCATCGTCCGCTTGCCCAGCGTTTGGGCGGCTGCCGCGATAGATTCTTCCGTAGGCTGCGCACGCACATAAAATTCGGCAACCACATCAACACGCATCCGGTCGCGCGTGATAAGCGCCTGATCATCATCGCGACGCACTTCAAGGCGCAGCGTGTTCATATTCACCGGAATGGTTTCATGCAGGATCGGAAAGACCAGCGCCCCGCCATTCATGATAATTTTCTGCCCGCCGAAACCGGTACGGACAAAAGATATTTCTTTTGACGCACGAACATAAAGACGCATCAGGATGAACCCGATCGTCAAAAGTGCCACAACAATTATAATTGCTGTTGAGCCAACACCAAGCAGCCCGTCAAACATACTTGTATTATTATACATTCAGGATACTCCAGCAGCATTCATTAGATGAAAGTCAGTCGATCAGACCATCCGATTCAATTGGAATGGCGAAATAGATAGATTTGTGCCTGCGCACCAACAGGACCTGTTGCCCCTGGGGGAAAATGTCTGCGTCATTATCAGGCTCGATCAGAATGTAATGGGTTTGCCTGTACTGATCTTTCACCTTGCCCTGCGCGGGATAATCATTCCGGGCCTCGCCACCGGTAATCACCGCAGGCTTGCCAATCAAACTGTCATGGGAAACAGCCGATGTTTCGTCCTGCGGTATAATCACCGCAAGCATCCTGTTCCCAATACTGAGAACCGGCATCGAAATGACAAAAACCGGAATACAGGCAAGCAATACCGGTAAAGGCGCACCGAAAATCGCGCGCGCCATTCCTTGAAGGAACAAGCCAATCAGACCAAACGCGACAAGAAAAACGATGAGGGAAAAAATAACCGGAACGCGGCCAATTTGCAGCCAGGTCAGAAATTGTCCGCCGATAGAGGGGGCCGATATATCCGGCGCATCAATATCAAGGTCAATATCAGGCAGAAGGCCGTCTAAAAACCCAAATATCCCTGCGCCAACAAGCAAACCGATACCCTCGATCAACGCCAGAATACCAACGATGACCAGGGATACCGCAAAGGGGAAACTCGACGTTTCACTGAGATAGGACAGAAACATCATCAAACCACTTACTTTTTCAAACGGGTCTTGATGACCGCCAGACGTTCATTCACCCGATTTTTTCGCGCAAGAGCCTCAAGCTCCTGAAGCTGTGCTGCGGTTTTCGCCCCTGTCATGCCGCCAACAGACGTCCCCCCCTGACGTTCCATCACACGTTCAAATGCCTGTGTCGCCCTGGAGGCACCTTGCCCGACAGAAGGTTCCGCTGACGACCCCGACGCGTTTATTCTGGTTGCCTGATAGGCTTGGCGATAATGCTGCAATTCCGCTTTCATTTCGCGTTTGCGTGCCTGCAAAGCGGCGACATAACCTTCAAGTTCACGTTCTTTATCCGCAGCCTCGGTAATACTCTGCTCCAGAACCGGAATTTGCGCTTCTATATCAAGCTGATGGGAAACGGCTGTCTCGGCCAGATCGTCCCGTCCTTCGCCAAGGGCGATTTCGATCTTGTCGGTCAGCCCCTCATGTTCAGAGTTTTTGTCGGAAAGCTTTTTGTTTGCCAAATGCTTGGCGGCAATCACCTTGCCCAATTCATCCCGGACCTCGGTTATCGCATCGTCAATTTCGCGAATGGACTGTTCCATAATGGCCTCGGGTGCAGTATCTTCAACCGCATCAAGAATGGCATTCAGCCCACCGCTGATGATTCTCCCTACGCGGCGTGACAATCCCTCAGACATTGGCCTTCTCCTCTTTGTTTCGCGCTTCGATCACATGCGCCAATTCAACAATACGTTTGGTTGTGTTGGTCATAAGGTCCGGATTAAAACAGGGGGCATCGTCGGTAATGGCGAGGCGCAACATATATTCCGTGAGTTTCACGGCCCTTTGGGCCAGCCGGGCCTCATATTTGACAAGATCAACCGTCTTTTCCGGGCCGCATTTAAACTCGGCCAGGGTCTCGCAAAGCCAGTCTGCGAAATAATGCATCAGCTCGGATTCAATATCCGTTTCGCGCTCAAGGTTGCGCAGATTGTCAATTGACGGTCGCAGATCTTCCTGAGTCGCTTTTAGGACATCATTAAAATCGTGCCCGACCTGATCGCGC
>JBNKVZ010000262.1:0-3390 GCA_050299455.1 Thalassospira sp. | reverse complement strand
TCTCGTAAGCCAGTTGGTTGTCAGTCATCGCGGCTCGCTCAAGCACAATGACTGTGGTGATCGCGCCCAGCGCACCACCAAGACGTTGGGCGATGTTGATAATTGTCGCCGCGTCGCTTGTCTCATTCTTCAAAACAGCGGCATAAGCGGCAGTCATGGCTGGCATTTGTGCCAATGCCAACCCACCTCCACGTACAAATAGTATAGAAGCTAAGGCGATTGGCAGCATCGAGGGCCAAAAGAAGGCTGCCGTGCTTAGCAGTAATATTGTGCTTCCGACTAAACAAACTACGAGAGCACCGTAGCGGTCAGTAAGGTTGCCTGCGATTGGCAAGATGCCCGCTGTACCCAAGCCCATCAGAAACAACATCAAACCAGCATCAGTCGGAGACTGATGCAAACTGTTCGTAAGCGTCCCCTCACGGCTACCTTGCGGGAGAGAGCAAAAGCCCGGATTTTAGGAGCAAGAGGGAGCGGTGTCTCCGAACAGCTCAGGAAACCGGGATTTGGCCGACATATGTAGTTATAACATTGTCAACGGACGCCGTCTGACGACAGAGGAAAAGCAGCGTCTTGCTGCCGCGAGTTTTACCTCTGGTGTGTCGGTGCGGGAATTTGCCGCCCGGAAAGGGATTGGTTACAGCAGCCTGACCAGATGGCGTCGACAGTATGGCAGGCCGACAGATGGCAGCCCGACTTTTGTGCCGGTCGCGCTGACGGACCGCCAGGATGTTCCGGATAATTCTTCTGATCGCCCGGAAGCGGCCTCTTTGTCTAAGCCGGTTGAGGAAACCGGGATTGCCCGGATCATCATTACCCTGTGCAATGGCCGCCGTATTGAAGTGCGCGAAACGATCCCGCCCCGCACGTTGAAACACCTCCTGTCTGTTCTGGAGGGGGCATGATCCAGGTCGCGGGTGGTGTGCGTGTTTATCTGGCGTTGGGACGAACAGACATGCGCAAAGGCATGAACGGCCTGTCAATGCTGGTGCAGGACGTTCTGGGCAAGGATGTTTTTACCGGTCATCTTTTTGTGTTTCGCGGGCGTCAGGGCGATCTGATCAAGATTCTGTGCTGGGATGGTCAAGGGTTCTGCCTGTTTGCCAAACGGCTGGAACGGGGAAGGTTCGTCTGGCCCTCGGCAACAGACGGTGTTGCTCATGTGACATCGGCGCAATTGAGTATGTTGCTGGAAGGGATTGACTGGCGGATGCCGCAACGAACATGGCGTCCGGAGATGGCCGGATAGGACAGAAAAAAGCGGATATTTTTTGATCAGAACCGGCAGAAACGCTTGGGTTGAAGCCGCGTATTGGCTATAATTATGCCATGCAGAACCCGCCCGCAGATCTCCCCGACAACATAGAAGAACTTAAAGCCATCATCGCCCGTCAGGCCGATGCGTTTATGGTGGCGCGGCAGGAATTATCATCTGCCCGCAGTGAGTTGTCTGCTGCCAAATCCGGTCTTCAGCTCAAGGCGCTGGAGATCGAGAAGCTGAAGCTCACGATCGCCCGGTTGCGCAAAGTGGCGTTTGGCAAATCGTCCGAAAAGATCCATCGGGAGATCGCCCAGCTGGAATTATCGCTGGAGGAACTCGAAAGCGAGGCTTCCGGGGACGATGATCCCATTGCCCTTGACCATCCAGATGCGAGCGCTTCGATCACCGGCGAAACCTCTCTGCCGGAAAAGCGCAAACGCCGGGCGTTGCCCGACCATCTGCCACGTGAAGAGGTTCGTCATGAACCGCAAGGCGATTGCACCCAATGCGGCGGCACACTGAAACAGGTTGGTGAGGATATCACCGAGATCCTCGATTATGTGCCCGGCCACTTCAAGGTGATCCGTCATGTGCGCCCGAGCCTGTCGTGCCGGTCTTGCGAGAGCATGGTGCAACTGCCCATGCCGTCCCTGCCGGTTGAACGCGGCATGCCCTCGGCCAATCTTCTCGCCCATGTGCTGGTCTCGAAATATGCCGATCATTTACCCCTGTACCGGCAAAGCGGCATTTATGCCCGCGACGGTATGGAACTGCCCCGATCATTACTGGCCAACTGGGTTGGTAAATGTTCAAGCCTGATGCAGCCGCTGATCGATGCGATTGAACGGCATGTTCTGGCCGGATCATATCTTCATGCCGATGATACACCGGTGCCGGTGCTTGATCCCGGTCGGGGAAAAACCAGGCAGGGACGGTTATGGATTTATCTTCGCGATGAACGGCCTCATGGCAGTGATATACCGCCAGCCGCTCTTTATCGCTATAGCCCTGATCGCAAGGGCCTGCATCCGCAGACGGTCTTAAAAGACTTTACCGGCCATCTGCATGCTGACGGATATGCCGGGTTCAACAAATTGTACGGCCCCGGCAATCAGCCGGTCCGGGAGGTGGCCTGCTGGGCGCATGTGCGGCGCAAGATCCATGATGTGTATGAAAAAACCGGATCAAAGCTGGCCAAAGAGGCACTCGACCATATCGGGCATCTGTTCGACATCGAACGGCAGATTATCAACAAGCCGCCCGGTGACCGTTTGGCGGTGCGTCAGTCTCACAGCCTGACGCACCTTGACGAAACAAAAACCTGCTTCGAGCATTCCTTGCGCAGAATACCAGGCAAAAGCGATCTGGCTGGAGCATTCCGTTATGCCCTGACCCGGTGGGACGCTTTGACCTGCTATGCTTATGACGGCAGATGCGAGATCAGCAACAATGCCGCAGAACGGGCAATTCGGCCCTTGGCTGTCGGAAGGCGCAACTGGCTGTTTGCCGGTTCAGATACCGGAGGTGATCGGGCTGCTGCCATTTACAGCCTGATCGAGACGGCAAAGATGCAGGAGCTTGATCCGCGAAAATATCTTGCTGTCGCCCTTGACCGCATTGCCGATCATCCGATCAATCGGATTGACGACCTGCTTCCCTGGAACATAGACTTCCAAGCCTGATCAACTCTCCGAAAGGTATTGCAGGCCCTGTCAAGGTAGCCGTGAGAGGACGCTTACAACTGTTCTGCAAAAATAATGGTATAAGGAGCAATCCGCCATACATGGCCGCCCCCGTGGCGCTGGCGGTGACTACGGCAGCCGTAAAGCCCGCTCGGCGGAATAATCGAATGTCGATCAGCGGAGTTCTTGAACGGCGAGCATGTATGATGAAACAGATAGTAAGGATAATTCCGAATGTGAGGCAAAGGATTGATGATGTGTTAATTCCCATCGCTCCGATCCCAGCGCTGCCATACAAAGCGAGTGGAAGGCCCAAGCCAATTAGTATTACCCCGATGGTGTCGAGTTGATTTGAATGGGACACTTCGTCCGATGGCAGCACATATTTGGCTGCGAGCGCTGCGGTGATACCTACCGGCACGTTAATCCAAAACAGCCAGCGCCAAG
>JBNKVZ010000261.1:0-3414 GCA_050299455.1 Thalassospira sp. | reverse complement strand
GCATCTGTTAAAATGGGTCCCCCCCCATAATCGTTCCGATCCGCAGGCGGCTCCCGTTTCCTGCCGAGAACGAGACCGAGCTTAAAATATATGTCGGCCATTTTCTGGGCCACGTCCTGCATCAGGAATATCTGGTTAGAAAGGGTTCAAATTGCACGGCCCTTGAACATAAATTATGTGACCTTCTCGACAAACGCGGGGCGGAATATTCTGCAGAGCACAATGTAGGCCACCTTTATGAATCAAAACCCGCCTTGCGCGCATTTTATCACCCCTCGATCCAACCAACCGCTTTAATCCTGGCATCGGAAAAACATCCAAATGCCGAAACTGGCAATAAATAAATCGGTAAAGCAGGAAGATGCGGAAAGGCATGAGGGCATATGATAACTGTTAATAATCTAAGGACCCTTCCCAAAGGGGCCAAATGCCCCGGATTTTCTTAGTCCTCCCGATCCACTACCAAGCTATCCAGCTCAGTCCACAGCTTCCCGTAGTGACAACATAACCATAGCGCGAATAAATCTAAAAATATTCCCTGTTGAATGGTAGCGCGTTGGGTCATATATCAGTGAACCATGATATCCTTTATTCGAAGCCTTGCCAAATCGCAGGCCCGCTGCTTGCCATTTACGGCACCGTCAAAGAGCGTCCAATCTCACAGGCGTTCATCTGATAGCAACCGGGCCGTATCGCATTTTGGTCTCCCTGAATCACAGGATATCTTACGCGCTGACAGACCGGATCTCATCAAGAGGATCGGCCTGAAAGTTCTTTTGTTCGAGCTGTCTCGGCAGACAGCTCTTTCGCCGCACAACTCTCGGTCGAAATCGGCGAGGAATTGTTATGTTTAAGGGAAATTCATCCGCAGAAGCTAACCCTTTGTATTTCATAGCTAAACTTTTTTGTACAGGTACTATACTTTTGTTGGTATAAGTACCTATATGTATATCTGAAAATTCTATCTATTCCTGTAGGGGGGACCCCAATGCGTGCATTGCCTGTGATCCAAATGCGATCCATCCAAATGAAGATCGCGGCCATTTCCGGATTGTTTCTGGCTGGAACAATCATCGTTCTGGTTGCATTTAGCGTTTATTCTACGGCTAGCACACAAAGCTATGTCACCGACTCAACCAAAACGCTATCCTTAAATTACGTTCAGCGCCTTCTGACAAATGTGGCGACGACACAAGCGAACAAGATCAAATCGCAGCTCAATGTCGCGATCGATGCTGCACGCACCATGTCCCAATCCTTCTCGGTCCTCGCCAACCAGCAAGATGCCAATACACCGGCTGACCTAAGGCGCGATCAGCTTAATGCGATTCTCCGTCACATCCTGGAGACCAACCCCACCCTCAACGGCACCTATTCAGCCTGGGAACCCAATGCGTTAGACGGGGACGACGCCAAGTTTGCCAACCGTGCGGACATGGGCTCGGATGCGACGGGTCGCTTCCTTCCCTATTGGAGCCGGGGCAGCAACGGCAAGATCGCCATGGAACCGCTGACTGGTTACGATGACCATGGCACCAATGCCCAGGGATTGACCAACGGTGAATGGTACATCGTTCCCCAAACCACCGGCACCGAAAATATCATGGGTCCTTTGTCCTATGTGGAACAAGGCAAGACCGTGTTTCTGGCGACTGTATCTGCACCCATCATGATCAACGGTAAATTCAGCGGGATCACCGGCGCAAATTTCAAGATCACGGCCATACAAGACCTTGTTGGCAACGTTGCTTCTTCGCTCTATGACGGGACGGCCAAGGTTGTTATCGTCAACGAAACAGGTCTGGTTGTCGCAAACAGCAACGATCCTGCAACGGTCGGAAAGAAGCTTTCATCCATCGATCCGCTTTGGGCAAAAACCACGGCAACGGTTGGCTCCGATGGTGCTCTTGTTCAGGATAACACCGACTCGCAAAGCATTGATGCTTTTGCATCTTTCGAGGTTGGCCGTACCAATACGCCCTGGTTCGTCATTGTTTCGGTGCCTCGCGATGTTGCCCTCGCAAAAGTAAACGCGCTTTCGAACTCTATGGATGATAAAGCGACGACAACAACAATCTGGCTCGTCGTTGTCGGGTTGATTGTGGCTGGCATCGCCATTTTCTTTGTCTCGCTTGCTGCCCGCAAGATTGCACAGCCCATTTCCAAATGTGCTGAATTCGCCGATGGTGTCGCGGCCGGTCAGCTCGACCAGAATCTTGAAATCAATCAGGTCGATGAAGTTGGCGATCTGGCCATTTCACTGCGGAAGATGTCCAGCGACTTGAAAGAGAATGTCGAGCGACGCGCGGCAGACCAGAAGAAGGCCGAACAAGAAAAACGCGATGCCATGAACAGCATGGCTGACGAATTCGAGTCTTCGGTTAAAGCCATCGTAAATGCCGTTTCTTCTGCGGCAGCCGAACTGCAATCCTCGGCCGAGAGCTTGGCCAGCACGGCAGATAAAACCGATCAGCAATCGACAATGGTGGCTTCAGCATCCACTGAAGCATCCTCTAACGTGCAGACGATTGCCTCTGCAGCCGAAGAGCTGGCGACATCTGTTAGCGAGATCAACCGTCAGGTCGAGCAATCGACCGCGATTGCCAAAAATGCGGTTGGCGACGCGTTGCGCGCCAACTCGTCCATCGGCGAGCTGTCAGACGCGGCTCAAAAGATCGGTCAGGTTGTACAACTCATCAACGACATTGCCACGCAAACGAACCTTCTGGCGCTCAATGCGACCATCGAAGCCGCACGCGCGGGTGAAGCCGGTCGTGGTTTTGCCGTGGTTGCACAAGAAGTCAAAGCTCTGGCCGATCAAACGGCCAAGGCCACCGATGATATCAACATCCAGATCACATCGATGCAATCGCAGGTCAGCGATTCAGTAGGGGCCATTCAGGATGTCACTCAAGTTATCGAGCAGATCAATTCGATAACCTCAAGTATCGCTGCCGCCGTTGAACAGCAAGGCGGGGCAACGGATGAAATCGCCCAAAACGTCCAGCAGGCCGCCGCCGGCACGCAGGATGTGTCCAAAGCCATCGAGAGTGTAACGGAAGCTGCCAGCGAAACCGGCCAGTCTGCCTCGCAGGTCCTGGGCGCTGCCGGCGAGCTTAGCCAGCAATCGGAGCTGTTGCGCAACCAGATGGACAACTTCATCGCCAAAATCCGCTCCTCCTGATTTGCGTGCTGTCACGCAGACCGTCATCGCCTGATTATCAGGCAACACAAAACCAGCCAATGTGGTGCAATACGCACCACATTGGCACCAACAACAGGGCCGCCTCGACGACATCTGACATCCAGATGAAGTCGGGGCGGCCCTGTCATTTTAGGTATGGCACACGGCGGATCTATATGGAGCCGTACTGGGCGAGATATTTACGCCAGAGCGGCGACATGACCGGATGG
>JBNKVZ010000260.1:0-3437 GCA_050299455.1 Thalassospira sp. | reverse complement strand
GGTGGGTTCGGACCAGCCTTGAGGGAGGCATATAAATGAAATCGACTTTGGTCAAAGCGACTTTGGGCGCGGCCCTTATTGCGACGACGGCCTGGGCCGCACCGAGCGCCGCTTCGGCAAAAACTCTGGTTTATTGCTCGGAAGGAAGCCCGGAAGGCTTCAACCCGCAGCTTTACACATCGGGTACCACCTTTGATGCCTCGTCAGTGCCGATCTATAATCGCCTGGTAGAATTCAAGCGCGGCACGACAACCATTGTTCCTGGTCTGGCAACCAATTGGGAAATCTCGACCGACGGGACCGAATACACCTTTCACCTGCGTAAGGATGTCAAGTTCCAGACCACCAAAGACTTTACACCGACCCGTAGTTTTAACGCCGACGACGTCATCTTCTCGTTTGACCGTATGTGGGACAAGGAAAACCCGTATCACGATATCAGCGGCGGCAACTATTCCTATTTCAACGCAATGGGGATGCCCGACCTGATCAAGGACATCGTCAAGGTTGACGATTATACGGTCAAGTTTGTTCTCAAACGTCCGGAAGCCCCGTTCATTGCCGATTTGGCGATGGATTTTGCCTCGATCATGTCGGCAGAATACGCCGATCAGGAAATGAAGGCCGGCACCCCGGAAAATATCGACCTTAACCCGCTTGGCACTGGTCCGTTCCAGCTTGTTCAGTATCAAAAAGATGCTGTCATCCGCTACAAAGCCAACCCGGATTATTGGGAAGGCAAAGCCGCGATTGATAATCTGATCTTTGCGATCACGCCGGACTCCACCGTTCGCTTCCAAAAGCTTAAGGCTGGCGAATGCCAGGTGATGCCTTACCCGAACCCGTCGGACCTCAAGGCAATGGATGCCGATCCGTCGATCAACCTAATGAGTCAGGAAGGCCTGAACATCGGTTATCTCGGCTATAACACCACCAAAAAGCCGTTCACCGATGTCAAAGTTCGCAAAGCATTGAACATGGCAATCAACAAGGATGCCATTATCGACGCGATCTATCAGGGTGCCGGTACCAAGGCAAAAAATCCGATTCCGCCGACGATCTGGTCGTACAATAACGACATTAAGGATGACCCTTACGACCCGGAAGCTGCCAAAAAGATGCTGGCAGATGCAGGTTATCCCGATGGTTTTGAAACCGACATCTGGGCGATGCCGGTACAGCGGCCCTATAACCCGAATGCGCGCCGCATGGCAGAAATGATCCAGGCTGACTGGGCCAAAGTCGGCGTCAAAGCAAAAATCGTTTCTTACGAATGGGGTGAATATCTCAAACGCGCAAGCCTCGGTGAAGTCACAACCGGCCTGTTTGGCTGGACCGGTGATAATGGCGACCCCGACAACTTTTTGAATGTTCTGCTTGGCTGTGATTCGGCCAAGGATGGTGGCTCCAACTATTCGCGCTGGTGCTATCCGGAATTCCAGAAATTGATTGATGCGGCCAAGACCACCTCGGACGTTCTGGAACGGACCCGTCTGTATGAACAGGCACAGGTTGTCTTTAAGGAACAGGCACCGTGGGCGACCATCGCACACTCGATCGTGTTCGAACCGATCCGTCAGGAAGTCGAAAACTACAAGATCGATCCGTTTGGAAAGCACATTTTCTACGGCGTTGACATCAAACAATAAGATCTTTGCGATCTCGTGCAAGAGGCCCGGATTTTCCGGGCCTCTTCGCATAGTAAGTTTCACTAAGAGAGAGAAACAACCATACACCCCTCGCTTTACGTGTAATGGTGACAAAAAAGGCCCCAGGCATGTTAGGATTCCTGTTTCGCCGCCTGGGTGACATCGTCCCGACTTTTTTCGGTGTCACTCTATTGGTATTTTTTTTAATTCGCCTGATCCCCGGCGATCCTATCCTGTTGATGGCTGGCGAACACGGTATCAGTGCTGCCCGCCATGCCGAACTGGCGAAGCAATATGGGTTCGATCAGCCGGTTATCATTCAATATTTTGATTATTTGATCGGGGTATTTCAGGGCGACCTGGGGAAATCATTTGTCACCAAACGTCCGGTCATCGACGAATTTTTCACCCTGTTTCCGGCGACAGTCGAACTCGGTATTGCCGGGATGCTGTTTGCCCTGGTTCTCGGCCTGCCCCTCGGTATGATTGCTGCCGTGCGGCGCGGCGGAATCTTTGATTATACAGCCATGTCGATCTCGCTGGGTGGGTATTCGATGCCAATCTTCTGGTGGGCAACAATGCTCATCATGTTCTTCTCCGTCTTCCTGGGGTGGACCCCGGTTTCCGGCCGTCTGTCGGTGCTTTATTACATCGAACCAACCACAGGCTTCATGCTTATCGATACCCTGTTAAGTGATCAGAAAGGTGCATTTCTGGACGCACTACATCATCTGATCCTGCCCGCTATTGCGCTGGGTACAATACCTATGGCGGTGATTGCCCGCATGACGCGCTCCTCGATGCTTGAAGTTCTGCGCGAAGAATATATTCGCGTGGCCCGTGCCAAGGGCCTTAGCCCACTACGTGTGATCATTGTTCACGCCCTGCGCAACGCGTTGATCCCAGTTGTCACCGTAATCGGCCTTCAGGTCAGCCTTCTGGTTGCCGGCGCGATCCTGACTGAAACCATTTTCTCGTGGCCGGGTATCGGCAAGTGGATTGTCGAAGCTGTCAGCCGGCGAGACTACCCCACCATTCAGGGCGGTATTTTGATGATTGCGATCATGATCATGCTGGTCAACCTTCTGGTCGACCTGACCTATGGCATCATCAATCCGCGCATTCGTCGCACACGCTAAGGGAGGCAGGATAATGAGTACACAAAACACGCCCGGCACCGCCCCCCAAACCGATGCTGCAACGCGCGAGCTTGAAGCCGCTGCCATTGTTAAACCACCCTCACCCCTGGCCGAGTTCTGGAATTATTTCCGCCAGAACCGCGGGGCATTAACAGGCTTGGTCATCGTCGGAATTGTCGTCTTTCTGGCCCTTTTCGCCCAGTTTGTCGCACCACATGACCCACTAGTGCAGGACCGTTCCGCGATCCAGATGCCACCGGCCTGGCAGGAGGGCGGTAAATTGGCCTATCTGCTTGGTACCGATGCCGTCGGTCGCGACATCCTGTCACGCCTGATCTACGGCGCACAGCTTTCGGTTTATATCGGGGTTCTGGTGGTCGTCATCGCTGTGATCTCCGGAATCGTTCTAGGCCTGATGGCCGGGTATTTCCGAGGATGGATCGAAGTGTGCATCATGCGAGTGATGGACATCATGCTATCCATTCCCAGCCTGGTTCTGGCTTTGGCCATTGTTACCATTCTGGGTCCGGGGCTAATGAATGCCATGCTGGCAATTGCGATTGTCCAGTTGCCTCATTATGTGCGTTTGACCCGCGCCTCGGTGATTTCGGAACTCAATAAGGAATATGTCACGGCCTCGCAAATTGCC
>JBNKVZ010000259.1:0-3490 GCA_050299455.1 Thalassospira sp. | reverse complement strand
GATGCCCAGATTGTTGCATCCTTCAAAGTCAAAGTCGTAGGGTACCTGCAGGGTCGCCTGTAATTTTAGGTGAAAGATCTCAAATTTTGCGGCTAAGTCGTTTATATCTGGGGTTAGATCGCCAATTGGAACTATATTAGAATTTTTGAGGTCGAGATTTCCTGCTTTTAGAGAATTTTCTTCTAGTTTTTCAATTTGAGAGTTGGCTATAGGTGTCGTTGCCATCGTGCCAGCTCGGGTCAGATAACCGGTCGTGCTGCGTTGCAGGGTCTCGAAAATGGTTGCGGGATTGGGAAGTGTTTGATCCAAAAGCTCGCGTAGACTGTCGTCAATTTCGATCAGAAGTTGACTGACCTCAATCGCCACCCGGCTTCCCTTTTGGGTGTGGTCGTCGAGTGCCTGTTGATCTTCGAGGATAGCTTTTCCGATTGAAGTAAGCTGGTTGTCTGATGCTTTTTCGGCTTGGTTCGTAGGCGAGGCCGCTTTTTGCTTTAGTTTTATATACTCCTTAGTTAGGACATTTAATCTGTGCTGGTAGTTCCCCGTTATGACGGGGTCAGTCAGTATGCTGTTTGCACGCCGCATGACGCAGGCGGTGGCTTTTGCGCCTGCGCGGTAGATTTCGCGTTTTTGTTCGGGGGCGAGGATGCTCGAACCGGCATAAAGAACCGCCGTGCCAAGGCCAAGACCGGCAACCAGATCATCCGGGCCCTCGCTAACTGCGGCCCATATGGTGCCAGCGGCAAGACCGAGAATGCCGATATTGACAAGGTTTTCGTCGGTGGTGATGTCGTCAGCCGCATCGCGATAGCGTTTCCAGCTTATCAGGGCGGAGGCAAAGGCAACGCAACCTTGCTGCGGGTAAAGGTCGGGTAGTGTTATGTCTTTGGCTTTTGTGCCTTTGGTGGTCCTGATCCCGCACAGGTCCCGTTCCCACAGGCGCGTATTGGCACCTTTTTTCATATTGTCGGAAATGGGAATATCGATATTGGAGACCATCGCACAGCCGGATGTGAAAACCAGCGTTGTTGCCAAGGCACAACCGCGCAAAACCCGTGACTTTTTCATAATGTCCCCCCCGGACTATATCAACCCAAGGGTGTATGATTTCAGATTTTGATCATATGTAAATAAAATAGTTCAAATTTTGCTCCGGGATATGCTGCCGCGCATTTGGGGCACGGCGTGTGTCGATCAGAGGTGATGGGCCGTGTCCCCCAATATTTTCGTTCGACTTGGACGAAATCAGGCCAAGGCCTTTCCATCCCGGTCAAACAGATGCAGGTTCTCGGCATTGAAGGTCAGGCCGACAGTTGCGCCGCTTTCAAGTTCGGAATAGCCGACAATGCGGACGGTAAACAGGCCGACATTTTCGATCTGGATATAGGCAAAGCTGTCTGATCCCAGATGTTCCATCACTTCGATTTGGCCTGTCAGAACGCCGTTGGCGGGCTCGGTCAGGGTGATATGTTCGGGGCGGATGCCAAAGCGGCTGGCGGTTTGTGCGTTGCGCCCGGTGGCAAAGCGGCCACCCCCGGCAAAGAGGATGGTTTCGCCTTCACCCTTGCATTCCGCGACATTCATTTTGGGTGAGCCGATGAATTGCGCGACAAAGAGATTGGCCGGGTTGCGGTAAAGTTCCAGCGGGGTGCCAACCTGTTCGATCTGGCCTGCCTGCAAGACCACAATTTTGCTGGCAAGGGTCATGGCCTCGACCTGATCATGGGTCACATAGATCATGGTGGCGGCCAGCTTTTTGTGCAGGCGGGCAATTTCCAGGCGCATTTCAACCCGCAACCCGGCATCCAGGTTTGAAAGCGGTTCGTCAAACAAAAATGCCTTGGGTTCGCGTACAATGGCGCGGCCAATGGCAACGCGCTGGCGCTGCCCGCCGGAAAGTTCCTTGGGTTTGCGATCCAGCAACTGGTCGAGTTGCAGGGTCGCGGCGGCTTCATCGACCTTGGCCTTGATCGATGCCTTGTCCATATGGGAAACTTCCAGCGCAAAGCCGACATTTTCGCGCACGGTTTTATGCGGATAAAGCGCGTAAGACTGAAACACCATTGAAAGTTCGCGTTCCGCCGGCGGCTTGCCGGTTACGTCATCGCCATCAATCAGGATTTGGCCGTCGCTGGCTTCAACAAGGCCGGCAATCAGGCGCAACAGGGTGGATTTGCCACAGCCCGAGGGGCCGACAAAAATCATCAAATCGCCTTCGTCGATGGTCAGGTCAATACCCTTGATCACCTCGACATCGCGGAAGGATTTGCGCACATTGCGAAGTTCGATCTGACCCATATTAGTGTGTCTCCGTTTGTTGCCGGGCATTGGGCGACGCCCAGTAAAGCCACATGGCGGCGGTCCATGAAAAATCCTTGCCACCGCCACCCATGCCGGTGACGGGGCTGAAATATTCGCGAAAGCCGGATTTTGCGATTAAGGCGGCGGTATCATCTGCAATCATGTCGGCAAGGTCGGCGCGGCCATGTTCGGCCAGGCCGGTTGCAATCATCCAGTTGATCATGGCCCATACCGGGCCGCGCCAATAACGAATATCGTCAAACGCGACATTGTTGGGATCAAAGCTGGGGACGGCATAATGGATTGTTTTGCGCCAGTCCGTCAGGGTTGAAAAATGCGCCTGTGCCCGATTATCGTTTTCCGGTCCTCCGTATAATGATAACCAACTTCCTGAAGTTAAACGATTGTCTTTTTTGCCATGACGCAAATCCAGTGTGACATAACCCTTTGCACGATCAGACCAAAGCTGGTTAAAACCCTCATCAAGCCGTGCCAGCCGGGCGGTGGCGCGGCGGGCAATGTCGGGCAGGTTAAATTGCAGGGCAAGGGCGATCAGGTCGCGCTCGGCCCGGCGTAAAATCGCATTCATGGCCGGTTCTGCCACCCAGAACGGGCTGCTTTCGGCAATGGTTTTAACATCCCAGTTACAGTTCCGGCCAAACTGGACCAGCGCCATATAGTGATCATAGTCATGATTTTTGGGGCGCTCGGCTTCGTTGACCAATTGAGTATCGCGGCGCAAAAACGTGCCGACACCGGATGTATCGACTTATGATAGCGGTTCATCCCAGTCTGGCAGGTTGTCGCGTCCGCTTTCCCACGGATGCATGATGGCAACCACGCCGCGGCCGTCGGGGTCGCGGGCATCGGCAAACCATTGATGCCAGCGGTTCAGGGCCTGAAGCAGGGGCGTTACCCGTGCGCTATGGTCACCCGGCAGCGATGACGCCAGTTGACGCACGATTGTTGCGGCGACCGGGGGCTGGGTGATGCCCGATGTGGGCGGGGTATGGCCGCTTTGCCATTCGCCCGGGCCAGGGAAATAGCCCTCTTCATGCTGCCAGAACACAATATGCGGCACCATGTCGTTATCCCATTGGGCAGACAGAAGCTTTTCAATTTCCTGCCAGGCGCGGTTGGCATCATAGGTGGCAATACCAAGGGCGGTATCGAAGCCGAAAGTGGTAGA
>JBNKVZ010000258.1:0-3506 GCA_050299455.1 Thalassospira sp. | reverse complement strand
GGGCCGCTTCGTGCAGAATGATGGATCGGAGATTGACGGCGGTGACGGGCGTGTGTCGCTGGCATCGGCACAGGATATGCGCATCACAACCCTTCGGACCGGCGCGGGCACAAGCGGCACATCCTATGACGGTGTGACGCGGATGATCGGCATTTCGTTGCACTCGATTTCGGGTACGATCTCGCTGGGTGAAATCAGTGCGACCAACCATATTGATATTGTTGCCGGAAATTCGATTGTTGAATCGAATGCCTTTGTGGATCATGGCAGCGGGTCGGTTCAGCTTTCAACTGCGGTGTTGAAGGGCGATACGGTGGCGATGATTGCGGAAGGCGGCACGATTGGTACATCGGCTTCCGACCGTTTCGAGGTGCAGACCACAGCTCAGGATGGCAGTGAAATTGCCGTTGCCCGTGACCAGTTTGCCACCAAACGTCGTTACACGACCCTGCAGGCCCGTGACGGTATTTACATGGCGGAAACCAGCGGTGATCTAAGTGCGGATCGCGTGATTGCCGGCACCGCAAAAGGTGGCAGCAATGATAATGCCGAAATTGCCCTGGCCATTCGCAATGGCAGCAGCGATATCGGCACGATTTCGGCCCCTGAAAAAATCGACATGCGGGCCAGCGGCCAGGATATTCAGATTGAAGACCTGAAGTCCCGCAATGCCGACCTGTATGTTGAAGGCAGCGATGGCCGCCTTGATATTGAAAAGGGTCGACTGGGTGAAAGCACGGTCATGGAAGCCCAGCATATTTCGCTGACCAAGCTGGAAAACTATGTTGATAGCGCGCAATTGCTGATGAAGGTAACAGGCCTGAATGGCAGCCTGTCCCAGACGGTTGATGCCAATATCACGGCACCGAAGAAGGTCCAGTTTGATTTGCTGCGGACCAACAAGGCGGTCTTTAATATCGACACGGTCAAAACCAATATCGTGACCGGGCAGATTACCGGCGACATGATCCTGACCTTGCCGCTTGGTAAGGCGCTGATGGATAACGTCACGCAGAAGATCCGTTTGGGCTATCAGCTGCAATTGTTTGATAATGACACCAAATTCAACAATCTTTGGTTTGACGAAACGGATTACAACCTTCCGGTCGATACCCGTATCGTGACGATGCATGACAATGTCTTCCACGGTCCGCTGGTGATTGATGATCCGGAAGACCGTATTGGCCGCATCACGGCCACCACGCCGACCGAGACACCTGTCCCGACGACAAATACGCCGGCAGCCCCGGTTGAGACTGGCGGAACCACAAACCAGATCACACCGGAGACTGTAACGTTTACCCAGGGCAATGCCGTTGAGATGAACGTTCCGGCCACTGATACCGGTAATCTGGTAAGTAACGGCCAGAGCGGCAGTGCGAATGGCGGTACTTTCCAAAATGCCGTCTTCCAGCCCAGCCTTTCTGTCGGTAATGTGACCCCCGCAACGACGGGAACGGGAAGCGATGCCGGGACCGGGGATGCGGGTAACAACGCAGCAGGGCCCAACGGTGTTGTTATTCCGGGTGCCGCCTCTGGCACGGGTGCTGTTACGGGTGATGGGCAGGCCGGTGTAAATTCCGATACCAATTCGGATGAACAGGACCAGTAAAACAGGTGACGTGGCGGTTTTGCCGCCACTTTTGCAACCACATAAAGATACGTGCATAAACAGCGCCGGGGCGCTGCCTTTGGGGGAAAGACATTTTGGCAATTGAGAGCCGTACCATGCCGGGTATTTCCGGTTTGACCGGAAAGGGCGTTATGGGCCCGGTGGTTCGTGTCATGAAGGCTGCCGTGATGGCTGGCACCATGACGGGGTTGGGGATATTGACGCCGCAGGCCTTTGCGGCGGGCAAGGCCCCCAATAGCGTGCAAAGTGAACAGCAAAATAATCCGCTGGGAAATGTAATTCGCCAGGAAGAGCGGCAAAAGCAGATCAACGATTTTAACGGTTTTGAATTACCGGAAATCGTTGATGGCAGCCCCGACTTCAAACCGCCCAAGGCGGGCACCGGTGCCAAATTTACCGTGCAGCGGTTTGATATTAACCGTTCCGAAATCCTGGATGATCAAACCATTCGGGATGTTCTGCAAAAATATGTTGGCCGCTCGCTGTATCTGGCGGACCTGTATGACATGCTGGCCGAATTTAATGAACTTTACCATCAAAAGGGGTTTGTGACGGCGCGGGCCTATATTCCGCCGCAGAAAATTGCTGATGGCGAAGTGCGTGTCATTCTGGTCGAAGGGCGCGTTGGCCGTGTTCGGGTTGAGCAGAACGAATATATGCGGGCCGATTATATTACCAGCAGCCTGCATATCAGCCAGGGCGACCTGGTCAGCCTGGATGTGCTGGAAAAGGCCCTGAGCCGGTTTAACCGCCTGCATCAAACCAAATTGACCGCCAAGCTGGAACCGGGGGACAAGTTTGGCCAGACCGACATTGTCGTGACGGCCCAGGAACCCAGCCGCATGGCCTATTCCCTGTTCATGGATAATTACGGCGCGCTGTCAACCGGGCATCTGCGCAGCGGCGGTTATGCGCGCGTCAATAATGTGTTTGGCATTGATGACCCGTTCACCGTTGGTGTGACGGAATCCCGCGGGTCCCGTTCGGTTTTCACGTCCTATGAATTGCCGGTCAACAGCTATGATACCCGCCTGTCTTTGGGCTATACACAAACACGTATTCACATCATTGATGGTCCCTTTGCCGATGACCCGGCCGACCCGGATGTGTATGGCAATACGCAGCTTGTTTCGGCCACACTTAAACAGCCCTTTGTGTTGTCCCCGCATTGGCTGATGAATGTGGATTACAGCTATAATGGCAATATTTCCTATACCACCTTTGGGGCGGCGTTAACGGAAACCTGGATCAACCGGCATTCGGTCGGGGTTGAATTTGAATATCTGGGCGATACCGGCTTTTATTCATTCGGGCTGCGCGGACATCGCATGTTTTCGCATATTCGCCAGGCCGAAACCCAAGAGCGCGTAACCAGCAAATATACCGCCAATGCCTTTGCCTATCAGCAATTGGGCGGGCCATTTACTGCGCAGATTACGGCGGCCGGGCAAATGACCAAAGACCGGGTTTTACCCCCGGCCGAGCAGTTCTCTGTTGGGGGTGTTGGCACCATGCGGGCTTATGAACCCGGGGCTTTTTCGGGCGATGATGGCTATTTCATCAATAGTGAACTGCATTACAATTTTAACTTCCCGACCGCGTTCTGGAAAGACAAGCCGCAAAATACACAAGCCAGCATTTATGTGTTTTTTGACCATGCCGGCACATTCCCCTATCGCGACGGGTCGCAAAATGACCGCTATCGTAGGGAAGATTTCACCAATGACACCGGTATCGGGGTGCGGGTGAATAACTTTGTCGGTATTGCGTCGCTTGATGCGGTTTATGTCAAAGATCTGGATTTCCACACCAATAACAGCGAAGCCCGTAAACCGAACTTCTTGCTGAGTTTGCGGCTGAATTTCTGATCCCT
>JBNKVZ010000257.1:0-3633 GCA_050299455.1 Thalassospira sp. | reverse complement strand
GGGCACACATGGCCTGTTGCAGCGCCCGCCAGCGGCCATCCCCTTGAATGATTGTGTCAATAATGATGGCATGTTGCGTTTGGGCGGGACCATTCTTGGCACGATTAACAAGGGCAATCCGTTCCATTATCCTATGCCTGATGGCAGCTTTGCCGACCGATCCGACGAAGTGATTGCCGGCTATGAAGCCCTGGGCCTGGATGCGCTGATTGGTATTGGCGGTGATGGCAGCATGGCGATTTTGCGCCAACTGGCCCAAAAGGGCGGCATTAACCTGGTGGGGATTCCCAAAACCATCGATAACGATTTGGCCCATACCGAATATTCCGTTGGTTTTACCACGGCGGTGAATGTGGCCGTCGATGCGATGGACCGTTTGCAGCCCACCGCCGCCTCGCATGAACGGATCATGATATTGGAGGTCATGGGCCGAGATGCCGGGCATATTGCCCTTTTTGCCGGCATTGCCGGGGGCGCGGATGTGATTTTGATCCCGGAAATGGATTATGACCTGGAAGATATGGCCCAGCATTGCCTGAATATTCGCAAGCGCGGGCGCAATCATGCCCTGGTGATTGTGGCCGAGGCGATCAAAACCGATACGGGCGATGTTGTTACATCGGGCCATGACGGGCAGAAGGCGGTTTATGGCGGGGTTGGCCATTGGCTGGCGGAAAAGCTGGGCGAACGCACCGGCTGGGAAACCCGCGTGACGGTACTGGGCCATTTGCAGCGTGGCGGCACGCCATCGCCGCGTGACCGTTTGGTGGCATCAACCTTCGGGGTCCACGCCGTTGATTTGATTGCACAAGGGAAATTTGACCGGGTTGTCGCCTGGCAGCAACGCCGCGTGGTTGATGTGCCGATGGCCGACGTGATTACCGGCCCGCGCCTTGTTGATACCGGGGAAACAATGGTTTCAACCGCAATTGGCCTGGGGGCGTATATGGGCACCCCGCCTGAGAAAAGGCGCACAGCCAAAACGGTATGACGTCCGGGCCTGTTAATTCAGGCCCGGATATATCCCCGTCCTTCATGTTCAGGCATCAATTCGGCGCAGGCGTGTCAAATCGGCTTCGACCTGCTCCATGACAGATTTTTGGCCATGCGACATGTCGCCAATTTCGCCAACCACCCGGTTGATCTCGGAAAAGGAGGTAAAGAGTGCCTCCAACTGGCCGAAAATCTGGTCGTAATCGCTAGAGGCCCGTGACAGACCTTCTTCGGAGGCGGCAATATGCTGGCCGAGGATGCCCATTGACTGTTCGACTTCGGTCAGGGCAGTGCGGGTTCTTTCGAGTGTCGATTTTGTATCGGATGCGAGCGAGCGCACCTCGTTGGCGACGATGGCAAAGGCTTTTCCCGCCTCGCCGGCGCGGGCCGCCTCGATGGTGGCATTGAGCGACAGCAGGTTGGTCTGGCTTGTAATGCCATCAATGATGCCGACAATGTCGTTAAGGCGCTGAACAACGTTTGTCACCTTCGTGAATTCCTGTTCAAGAAGGCCATGTTGGTCGGATTGTGCGACGGACTGAATGCGGGCGTGCATGTCCTGTTGCATGTTTTCAACGCTTTCGCGCAGCTCGCCTGTCTGACCGACGATATGGTCCAACTGGCTGCTTTGGTCGGCTGATTTTTCGATGAATTCTGTCAGGCGTCCAATCAGGAGTTGGCGCATATCATTGATCAGTCCCTGGCGTTTCAGGCGTGTTTCGGTGAAATAGCGTGAAAAACCGGCATATCGCAGGGGAAAGTCATGAACGTAACTGTCGCGGAATTCGCTGTTTTCGTCAGCCTGAAAAAAAACGATCGCTGTGAGTGTCTGGTTGACATTGATGCCGAGCAGTTCGCCGAATGTCGAAAATCCGGCAACAGGAATATCCCATGCGCCATCCAGCGTTGAAAGGGCATTCTGATTGCCAAGACGACGCAAAATGCAGTCATTCAGAATGGCCGCAATGGGTTTGGGCTTGTCTTTCAGGAAGTCGGCCATGTCTTCGCGGGTTTGGCGGTTAAAATCGGTTGCTTTAAGCAAATGAAGCTCGTCGCCCGGGCTGACATCACAATAAAAATTGACGATACCGGCCTCAAAATCAAACCCGGCGACGGAACGGACAAAATATTCACCATTGAGCTTTACGGCAAATGTATATCCCTGAAGACTTTGTTCCAAATTCTGCCGCTGGCATTTCATCATGTCGCACAGGGCATCAATGATCGGAATGACTTCGAGTGTATCAACATTGACGGCCGATTTTGCCTGGCGCAATTCTGTGCTTGCTTCGATCACAACAAGGGACTTGCCGGTGGCCTTGAAATTTTGCGATTTCAGGATGCCATAACGGACCTGTTTGGAGGTTTTGGCAAAAATGATAACGGCGTGATTCTCCAGGACCTGTTTGCCATCGAATAACAGTGTCTTTTGGAAATCAAGCTTCCCGCCTGCGGAGCCGCCGATAAAGATACACGGGAACCGGTTACACTTATAAACGGCTTCCATGAAATAGTTTTCAGATGCAGACAAACCGTCAATAAGGGTGATGGCAAAGGTATCGCGGGCATCAATATCAAAGGGAACGCGCACCTGCCGAAGGTTCTGTTCAATTTCTTTGACACGCTGATCATGCGACTTTGCGGGCTTGCCCGATCTGATATCGGCATTTGCCAGGTTAACGCTGTGTATCGAAATCTGCTCAAAAACATCCGGGCCGAACACCTGGATGACGACGTTGTCCCATCCGTCTTTGGCGCTACAATACAATCTCTCTTGCGATGTTCTGGTCGTGTTGCACAATTCTCCGGCGGTCGTGGTCGCAATAACATGGGCGCTGTCACTTAACCGACGGATTTTGTTCGTAATGTCTGCAAAATCGAGATAGGGGGATACAAGAACCAGAACAAGATGGGCGGTTTTTCCGTTGAAACGGAAACTGTCTTCGGAAAGACCTGTCAAACGTGAATCGGTGTTCAGAACGCGAACATATTCGATATTCTCGGATGTTTCCTGACGGGATTTGTCATCGTTGCGGAGCGGATCACTCTCGCCAGGAAGGGACATATCACCCGTTTTCCGGGATCGTTTTTGCAGGAAGTTGAACATTTTCCCCCACCTTCATTGTTTAGAACAACAGCCAGGCCCTCACGGACTGCGGTTCCCCCTTGTCTCTCCGATGATGTTTGGTTTGAATTATAAGTTCTCAAGATGACGGAGTGATGTTTTATATCAATCTGTGGTTAAAATTGGCGCTCTCCCTGAAAAGAACAGGCTCAGTGAACGGGATTTGCGTTACTATCGACTTGTAAGATAGATAAAAATGCCGAAGGAACGGGAAAGTTTCTGATGGCAATAAAACCAGGGCAGAGCAAAATGGACGCAAAAGCGTTGTGGAAATTTACGGTTGCGTTTTATGGGCGGCCGGGTGTGGCCCCGATGTGTCTTTCTTTGCAGGACAAATGCGGGCTGGATGTAAATTTGTTGCTGTTTTTGGGCTGGCTGGGGTTGCAGGACAAAGCCCCGCACAGCATTTCCGCCCTGGAAGAAGCGGTGCGGGCGTGGCGCGAGAATGTGATTACCCCCTTGCGCACAACCCGGCGCTATTTACGCGAAGACCGCGCCGTTGGCGTGCAGGCCCT
>JBNKVZ010000256.1:0-3680 GCA_050299455.1 Thalassospira sp. | reverse complement strand
ATACATATAGATAAGACAGGTGATGCCATTGGCTAATGCAGTGGATAACCCAACCCCTATGAGTCACCCCCTTTGAGAAATTATACTTTATTTGCGTGTAATATAGAAATAGATATTTGGTCTGCGTAAGGAGGGGGATTTAGGTCAATATACTATATATAAGTATATGTCTCCCTGTATTCATTCGTCGTAAATGCAGGTTGGAATACCAATTTTAGCAACATTTTATTTTTAATGATTAAAACTTGCAGGGCTAAGTGCCTCAATGGCGCGGATGGCAAGCTCGCGCAGGGCGGGACTCGCCTGATCGCGTATTTTTAGCGCAATATTGATGGGGGGGAGTTGGGGCAGGTCGGGGCTTTTGATAATGGTGAGCCCTTCGTGACGTGCGGTGCAGGCGGGCATGACCCCGATGGCATGGCCGCCGCGCACAGCGGTGACGATCATTGAATTGGCATTGCTGCTATGGCTGATGCGGTAGGGGATCTGGTTGCGTTCCAGCGCATCCAGTCCGCTGGCGCGAACAGCACAATGGTCGTGGTAAACCGCAATTGGCAGCGGGCGGTTATGAACGGTGAAATCCGGATGGGCAACCCAGACCAGAGGTTCTGATATGACATTCAGGCTTTCGGCGTGGGGTTCGGCGGTCATGATGGCGAGGTCCAACTCGCCTGCGGCCACGCGTTTTGCCAATGTTACGCTATACCCCGAATAACAGCTTATTTCTGTGTTTGGCAGGTGCTGGGCTGCTGATCGCAGGATTTCGGGCAGGAAAATGGCGGCAAAATCATCGGGCAGGCCAATGCGCAAAACCGGCGGTGCGCCGTCGAGCAGATCGGCAACCATGCGGTCATTCAGGCCGATAATACCTTCGGCATAGGATTTGACCACCAGCCCGGTTGCGGTTGGCATGATCTGGTTGCGATATCGCGAGATAAGGGGCGCGCCAACGGTTTCCTCCAGCCGTTTGATCTGCTGGCTGATGGCGGGCTGGGTGCGCAACAGAATTTCAGCCGTGCGGGTGAAACTTTGTGTTTCGAGCACGGTCAGAAAGGTTCTAAGCCAATCAATATCGACATTAAGCAGCGCCATAAGGATTTGTTATTTCCATTATAAGTCGAAGCAATTTCCCTTTTGACGGTCACACCGATAATGTGCCGATGCCAACAGCCAATGGCATAATTTGGCGGCTGTGACGGCACAAAACAATGATTTTGTCACAAGGGTTAGGGCAATGCAGACTTCCGCCTGCTTGAAAGCGACATCGGGATGTCAGAACATGAGCAACCCGCATGCAGAAGGTTGCGCGCCTGCCGCGCCGCATGAGGGGCGACATCAGGATGTGTCTGCATCTGCATCTGAATCGATTTCGACAAGTGCGGGCGGCCCGCGCGGCATGATTTGGCCGGTGCTGGGCTTGCTGTTGGCAGCCAGCTTAATGGGGATTGGCCCGATTTTTGTCCGCCTTTCCGGTGTGTCGGCGGAGGCATCGGCCTTTTGGCGGGCCATGCTGGCCGCCCCCGTCTTTTTGATTGCCAGTCAGGGGCTGGCATTCGCCGGTGTGATGTGCAGTAAAACAGCCGCGGCGGGGGCAGGTGTTGCCTGTGTGCGCCAAAAAGAGCGACCTGCACGCAAAACCGGTTTGTTGCTCCTGGCCGGTGTTCTTTTTGCTGCCGATCTGATGTTTGCCCATCTTGCAATTGGCATGACGACGGTTGCCAATGCGATTTTGCTTAATAACCTGGCCCCGCTTTTTGTCGGCTGTTTTGGCCTTTTGGGGCTGGCGCGCCGCCCCAGTCGGCGGTTTTGGCAGGGTTTGCCAATTGCAATGCTGGGCGCGTTGTGCCTGTTTTTGGCCAGTTCGCATGGCAGTGGCTCTATGCGGGGGGATGCGATGGCGATCATTGCCGCCGGGCTTTATGGCGCGTATTTTGTGGTGATCGCAAAGCTGCGCCAGGATCATTCCGCCCTGCAGATCATGCTGTGGAGCACGATTGTCACCGCTGCAATCCTGGCGGTTTACATGCTGATTTTCGATGGCGGGATTGGCATGCCAATGGTGATGGGAGGCTGGCTGGCCCTGTGTGGCTTGGCCTTTTTAACCCATATTGGCGGGCAGGGGATGGTTTCGGTCTGTTTTAAGCGGGTTGACGAAGCCACCGGGTCGATCATTTTGCTCTGGCAGCCTTTTATGTCCGCGTTGTTGGGGGCATTGGTGTTAGGCGAGGTTTTAAATCTCTATCATGCGCTGGGCGCTGCCTTTGTGATGGTGGCGGTTGCCTATATCACCGTGCGCCGTCGTCGTGCCGGGTAATGTTGGGCAATTTTCCGATCATGGGGTAAGCATCAGCCACAGGGTGATGAACGGGAAGATCACCGCCAACATACCGAGAAAATTCCACAGCCGGGCCGCACGATAATAGGTTTCGGGCAGTTCGGCCTGATTATGGGCACAGGCGGTGTGGGCCAGTTTTGCCATGCGCCGTTGCAGCGGGATTAACCCCAAAAGCCAGATCACCGCCGCCATAATGAACAGGAAAATGCCGCTTTGCAGGTTAAAGCGGGCAGCAAGGTCGATGCGGGCGATGTGATACATGCCGATGCCGCCAAGGGAGATGAATACCACACCCGTAGCGGTAAATAGCAGATCCGTGATTTTAACCAGACGGCAGGAAAAGGCGATAATCGCCGGATTGCGGGTTTTGTCGGCCAGGTTTTTCCAGACGGCACTGACAACGATATTGCCAAGAAACAACACCACCCCAAGAAGATGGATGAACTTGATAAAGGCGTAATCCATGCTGATATCCCCGGATTGCAACGATGCGGTCGCAAATATGTGTTTGCGCCCCAAGCAGGAATGACCTGTTCGCGACTTCATTGCAAGCAGGGATCGATAGGGGCGTTGGACCCTGGCGTTATTTTGTCGTCAGGTTGGCCGGAACGCTTAAATCTTCGGCCAGCAGGCCAAATACAAAATCCTGCAAGGGTTGATCGGCGGGCGGCGAGATCATGCCGTCAATCGCCAGGGTGGCAATGCCATGCGCGCGGCTCCAGGCGGCAAGGGCGCGGTTATAGGCGCTCGCGGCATCAGCCAGCGTCATATTGCCACGCTGATCAAGATCGGTGACGGAGCGTTGCACAATGTCAAACACCGCATCGGCCGCATCGCGCAATTCAGGATATTGGTCCAGCGGCGGGCGTTCGCGGCCAAATATCAGGCGAAAATGTTGCGGGTTTTCAATGGCAAACTCAACATAGGCTGCGCTAAGCGCCATGATGCGTTCTTCATGCGGCAGGTTGCGCTGTGCGGTTTCTTCCAGCCGGTCGCCAAAGCGGTGCAGGGCGGCAATGGCCACTGCCGCCAAAATGCCATCCTTACCGTCAAAATGACGATAGGGGGCGGCTTCGGAAACGCCGGTTAGCCGGGCAAGGCGACGCAACGACAGGCCACCGGGGCCTTCGGTGCGCAAAATGGTTTCGGCCTCGCGCAGCAAAACATTGCGCACGTCGCCGTGATGATATTTGGACATTTGCTCTGGTCAGTCTTTTTTATGTTAATAATGTTAACATATTTAAATTCTGCCCATTGGTCAAGCAAAAAATCGCGGAAATCAGCCATTTTCGGGTTGAATGATGCGGGTGAAACCTCGCGTATTTTGACGGGTCTTTGTCGTGGA
>JBNKVZ010000255.1:0-3720 GCA_050299455.1 Thalassospira sp. | reverse complement strand
CGTCCCCGTCCTGATGACCGAAACGGATGGCCATGCGTCCATCAAGGGTATCATCGATAAGGTTGCCGCCCGCGACCATCTCGCCCATGCGATAACCGTTGGAGCCAACCTCGCCGGTAGCATGGATATCGCGCTTCCCGTCTGGTTGATTTGTCACGACGTTGATCGCCCCGCCCAGGGCATTGCTGCCCCATAATGTCCCCTGCGGGCCTCGCAAAACCTCGACCCGGTTGACATCAAGAAGAACGTTCGACGCGCTCATCATGCTGTTGGGCACGCCATCGGTGCTAAAGGCAACCGTGCCATCGGAATAGTTAAGCGGCGCGCCAAGCGAACTGATGCCGCGGATCGAGAAAAACTGCTGACCGATGGCTTTGTTCACCCATTGCACGTTGGGCGCATTACGGGCAATTGCTGCGCCGGAATCAAACGGGGCGGCCTTCAGGCTTTCCGGGGAAACCACGGTGATGCTTGCCGGGACCTTTTTGAGGTCCTCCTTGTTCTTCCTCGCCGTAACGACGATGGGCTCAAGGATCAAAGTGCCCGTCTGTGCATTCGTTTGCCCAGTCGTTTGTGAGGGCTTTGTTTGCGAGGATTTCGTTTGTGTTGATGCCGTTTGCGCCTCTGCATTCTGGACCCCTCCTGAAGCAAGCAACGCGGCAAGCAAGATCATCGGACTCGCCGATAGTTTGTAGGTGTTCAACCAGCTCATTTATCATCCCTATCGAATAAATTACGGCATCAATTGCGATTGATCCGCATTATCTTTCTAATAAACTGCTTCGGCGAAATTGCATTTCGCGTTCCGGCCAATCTGTTTGCCAATCCGGCCAAACTGCGAATTCTCAATGTTGTCTTTGCGGGCGGGAGGTATCTGGGAACTGCGGTTAAGGGCCGATGCTCATTAATTCAGCCCGTCGATGTGCTTATATTTGCCCCCGCTTCGATCTGCCTTTCAGAGGCGGTATCCAAAGAAGGCGGGATCTGGCTTGCGGGTTGTGGCCCGCGTTATAGGGGATGGTTTGGTCTTCACTGGAACATGCTGTGAGGTGACGGGGCGGGGGGCGTTGGGGTACGCTTTTGGCGATAGGCTTAGCGCATGCAGCCCGGGCCGACAGGCATCGGTTTAAAATCTGTTTACCCGGATATGATAAGGGGCAGCGCGTGGCCTAAAGGATTGTTGATATGCGTCATCTGGTGCCATTCACGCTCAACGAATATTTGAGGCCGAAGATGGACAGGGTGATGGCAAAGCTGCAAATGACCAAAAAGCAGAAAATTTATATTACAGGCGCTTCCTGCTCGGGTGTTTCAACGCTTGGGGTGGCCTTGTCGGCGCATTTTGCCCTGCCACAGATCGATGTTGACGATTTTTACTGGATGCCAACGGACCCGCCCTTCAGTGTCAAACGTCCGCCCGAAGAACGTGCGCGACTGATTGCTGATCAGCAAAGCAGGTTAGAAGGATGGGTCTTGACCGGTTCGTTTATCGGATGGGGGGAGTCCCTGATCCGCGACGTTGATCTGATTGTTTTCCTCTACACGCCGGCGGTCGTGCGGTTGCAGCGCCTGGATCAGCGCGAGGCAGCCCGTCACGGGGACCGCATTTTGCCAGGTGGTGATATGCATGAGGCACATCTGGCCTTTCGCGACTGGGCATCGCGCTATGATGATCCGTTATTTAGCGGACGAAACCTGGCCCAGCATGAAGCTTGGCTGAGGATGCAAACTGCGCCAGTCCTGCGGTTGCAAGGCGAGAGGCCAATTGCAGACTTGATAAAGGTCGTTGCCTCGCGGTTCTGATGTTTTTTGTGAAAAGCCAGCGTTTTTCCATTTTGGGGCGGGTGGTGCATATGTGATCTGCTTGCAGCCTGTGTGGCATGGCAGGTTATTGCTGTATCCAGGCTTCGGGCAGCATGTCCTGCAGGGCCTGGCGGATGATGGTGGCAAGATGTGTGCTGGTCGGGTTTTGTGGCTTGTCGGCGCGCAACAGCACCAGGCCAATCGCGGGAAGGGCGGGCAGGCCATAGGAGGCGGGGTCAAGCCGCCGGATTGTTGCCGGCAGCCCAAAGGGGGTGCGCAGCGCGATGCCAAGGCCAGCGGCGGTTGCGGCCCATAGGCCGCCCAGGCTGGGGCTGACAAAGGCGATCCGCCAGGGGATGCCCTGTTGGTCAAGCTGGGTACAGGCAAGGCTGCGCAACAGGCATGGTGCCTCAAGTGTGACAAGGGGCAGTGGGGCTGTTTGGCCCGGCTGCCACAAAGGTGATTGTTCTTCATTTGCCGGGCCGAGCCAGGAAAGCGGCAGGGATGCGATTTTTTCGCGGTCGGTGGCGCTGCCATCATCCCAGGCCAGGGCGAGGTCAAGCTGGCTGGATGCGATTTTTTCACGCAATTCGGTGTTGCGGGCAATGCGGCCTTCGATCCGCACGCGCGGATGGGCGCGGGCAAAGCGGCCCAGCACCTGTGGCAAAACGGTTTCGCCGAAATCCTCCTGAATGCCAAGGCGGACCCAGCCCTCAAGTTCCGGACTTTTGAGGGCGCTGACCGCTTCGTCATTCAGGCTTAACAGCCGCCTTGCATAGGAAAGCAGTAATTCACCATTGTCGGTCAATGTCAGGCCACGTCCGGCACGGCGCACCAGTTCGCTTTCGGTTTGTTCTTCCAGTTTTTTTAACTGGGCACTGACAGCTGAGGTGGACCTTCCCAGCCGGTCCGCGGCCAGCATGAAAGACCCGGCCTCGATGCCGGTCACGAAACTGCGCAGGGCAGCCATATCAAGGTTGGTCAGCCGCATGATTTTTGATCCTGAAAAACAGGATTGTTTATCCTGAATTATCTGATTTTCAGGATTATCGTGCGGTTTCATACTGCATCTGTCAATCACCTTTGATGGAGCCGCAGATGCCCTTTACCCGAATTTCCCTCCTTGCGGGCAAGTCCCCGGAATATCTTGCTGCCATATCTGACAGCCTGGACCGCGCCCTGGTCGATTGTTTTGATGTGCCCGAAAAGGATCGTTTTGTTGCGATCCATCAGCACCAACCCGCGGAACTGATTTTTGATCGCCATTATGGCGGGGGCCCGCGCTCTGACGATTACGTTTTTTTTCACATTACCACGGGTAAATCGCGATCCAGCGAAACCAAGGCGGCCTTTTATCAAAGGCTGGTCGATAATCTGGCGGTGTCTCCCGGTATCCGGCCCGAGGATGTGATGGTGACCGTCGTGAATTCGACCTTTGAGGACTGGTCCTTTTCATCGGGCATTTCCGCCACGGCATGGGGAGGGCGTGCAGAATGAGCTCTGTTTTCGAGATGTCAGAAAGCTGCCCGTCAAGCATGCAGGTTTTTCGCGCGGGCACGGGCATTGCGCCTGCGCCCGACGGGGTTTCCAACGGCGCCTTTCAGGTGCAAATGCTGTTATCAAGCCGCATGGAAGGCGAAATGACAGCGATGCGGGCCTTTGTCCCGCCGGGCATTGTCACCCATTGGCACAGCCACCCACGTGGGCAACTTTTATATGTGCTTGACGGTGTCGGCCAGGTGCAGTGCGCAGGGGAGGACCCGGTCCAGCTTCAGGCCGGCGATGCTGTGTGGTTCGCCCCGGATGAACATCACTGGCATGGGGCCACATCTGACAGTGCATTTGAATATCTGAGCATTCAGCCGGTCAAAGATGGCACGGCGGTGACGTGGTTTGGCCCGGTTCAGCAAGATTTGG
>JBNKVZ010000254.1:0-3727 GCA_050299455.1 Thalassospira sp. | reverse complement strand
TGCGTTTGTCTGACATGCCCAAGGGCGAGGCGGTGTTGTCAGTCGCGCATTTGTACAAAAGCTTTCCGGTGCGCAAAAGCGGCTGGTTTGGTGTGGATGAACGGCGCATTCAGGCCGTCAGCGATGTGTCCTTAACGGTTGGGCGCGGGGAATGTTTGGGGTTGGTGGGCGAAAGTGGTTGTGGCAAAACAACTTTGTCCAAACTGATCATGCGGGCAATGGCCCCCGATAGCGGCAGCATCCTGTTTCGGGGTGAAAGTGGCCAGATGACGGATTTGGTCGGCCTGGATGAAGAACGCCTTAAACCCTATCGCAGACGCATTCAGTTTGTCTTTCAGGACCCGTTTTCATCGCTTAATCCCCGTATGACGGTGCAGGATCTGATTAGCGAGCCCATGCTGATTCATGGGGTGGGGACATCGGAATATCGGCGCAAAATGGTGCTGGAATTGATGGAAGTTGTTGGGCTTGATCCGCGCTTCTTAAACCGTTATCCGCACAGTTTTTCAGGCGGGCAGCGCCAGCGTATTGGTATTGCACGGGCGTTGTGCCTGCGACCGGATTTATTGATTCTCGACGAGCCAACCTCGGCCCTTGATGTGTCGGTTCAGGCACAAATTCTTAATCTTTTAAAGGATTTGCAACGTGATCTTAACCTGACTTATCTGTTTATTTCGCATAACCTGGCCGTGATCGACTATATGGCAGACCGCATTGCCGTGATGTGTGCCGGGCATATTGTGGAATCAGCATCACGGGACAGTATGTTTAAAAATCCGGCCCATCCCTATACCAAGGCCCTGTTTAATGCGGTGCCTTATGCCGACCTGGATCATCCGCTTGATTTTTCCAAAATTATGGATGGAAAATGTTCCGACCCGGCGGCCTGGCCGGCACCTTTTACCGTTGATCGCCAGTCAACCCCGCCAATGGTGCAACTGGCTGAAGACCATTTTGTGCGAATGAGCCGCGCCGATTATCAGGAGATTGCCGTTTGATGTTTTCTTTTGCCAGTTTTCAGTTCGCGCAGGATGCACAAAAGCGCAGAAGTACCGGTTCTATGGGCGCTGTCCTGTCGGGGGGGATGGCATTTTTGTTTGGCTGTACCCTGCTTGCCAGCAGTGCCTGGGCCGAAGTGCCCTATTTTGCCGACAAGGTAAAATCGGGCGCGTTGCCCCCCATGGAACAGCGTTTACCCGAAGACCCCCTGAAACTGGATTTCACCGCCGAGGGCAAGCAGATCGGTAAGTATGGCGGGGACATGGTCACGATCATGGGGCGGTCCAAGGACATCCGCATGGCGGTGGTTTATGGCTATGCCCATTTGGTCGGCTATGATCAGAATTTGGACCTGAAGCCCGATATTCTGGAAAGCATGGATGTCAACGAAGACGGCAGCGTTTTTACCCTGCATCTGCGCAAAGGGCATAAATGGTCGGACGGGGCACCATTTACCGCTGAGGATTTCCGTTTTTATTGGGAAGATGTCGTCAATAACGCGGCATTGTTCCCGGTTGGACCGCCGCGCTTTTTGCTGGTGGATGGTGAACCTCCGAATTTCGAGGTGCTCGATAAATATACCGTACGCTATAGCTGGCCGGAACCAAACCCGTTTTTCCTGCCCACCCTTGCGGCCACGCGCCCGCCCTTTATTTATCGGCCCGCGCATTATCTAAAACAGTTTCACGAAAAATATCAGGACCCGCAAAAACTGGCCGCGATGGTCAAGGAACGGGGCCTGCGTAACTGGGCTGTTCTGGAAACCGATATGGACCGGCCCTATAAGCTGGAAAATATCAACCTGCCAACGCTTGAGCCCTGGGTCATTCGCACACAGGAACCATCGGACCGGTTTATATTTGAGCGCAACCCCTATTTTCATCGGGTTGATCCCGATGGCAACCAGTTGCCTTATATTGACCGGATGATTTTCAATATCTCGAATGCCAAACTGGTCCCGGCCAAGGTCGGTGCGGGCGAGGTTGATATTCAAAGCCGCATTCTGACCTTGAAGGATTATACCTTCTTAAAACAGGCGGAAAAGCAAAAGTCCTTTCATGTGCGGTTGTGGGATGTGGGATATGGCAATTATGCCTCCCTTTATCCGAACCTGACGGTATCGGACCCGGTATGGCGCCGATTGCTGCGGGATTTGCGGTTCCGCAAGGCATTGTCCCTGGCCATTAACCGTACCGAACTTAACCGGGTGCTGTTTTTTGGCCTGGCAACACCGCGCAATAATACCGTGCTGCCCAAAAGCCCGTTATTTAAAAAGGAATATGCGACCGAGAATATCGGTTTTGATTTGAACAAGGCCAATGCCCTGTTAGACGAAATGGGGCTTGATAAGCGCAATGACGATGGTATTCGCCTGATGCCCGACGGCAGGCCGTTGGAAATTATTGTCGAAACGGCCGGGGAAAACCCGGAATATGATGATATTCTGTCGCTGATTGGCGATAGCTGGCAAAAGGCGGGCGTTAAACTGTATGTCAAGGCGCTGCAGCGTGAAGTGATGCGCACCCGGGCCTATAGTGGTGATACGGTAATGGCGTTATTTACCGGCATTGATAATGGGCTTGCCGTGCCGTCATCTGTTCCGTCGGAATTTGTGCCGGTTAACCAGGACAGCCTGCAATGGCCCAAATGGGGCCAATATTACCAGACCGGCGGGGAAGCGGGTGAAAAGCCCGATATGCCCGCGGCCGAAGAATTGATGAAGCTTTATGACCAATGGCGCCTTGGCGGGCCGGGACAGCAGAAAGAGGCATGGGAACATATCCTTGATATCAATGCCGATAATCTGTTTTCTATCGGGCTGGTGGGCAATGTGCCGCACCCGGTTGTGGTGGCGGACGGTTTGAAGAACGTGCCGGAAAAAGGCATTCATAGCTGGGAACCCGGCGGGTTCTTTGGCATCTATCATCCCGATACGTTTTTTTGGGATCGTTAAATAAAAGAATTTGGCGTGCCGCAGGGGAATGGCACGTTGAAGCCCGTCAGGGGCACATCAAGGGGGAAGGCACGAATGCTGACATATGTGGCCAGAAGGCTTTTGGTCATGATACCAACACTGTTCATGATCAGTGTGCTGGTATTCATTGTCATTCAGCTGCCCCCGGGTGATTTTTTAACCACCTATATGAACGAGCTTCAGGCCCAGGGCGAAGCGGTTGATCCGTCAAAAATTGCTTTCCTGCGGGCGCAATATGGTTTGGATGACCCCCTATACATTCAGTATTTCCATTGGGCGTGGGGGCTTTTGCATGGCAATCTGGGTTTCAGTTTTGAATATAACCTGCCTGTAACCGAGGTCGTCGGCGACCGTTTGTGGCTGTCGATGGTGCTTAATTTCAGCACCATCCTGTTTATTTATCTGGTCAGTTTCCCCATCGGGATTTATTCCGCCACCCGGCAATATAGCTGGGGCGATTACGGCATTACGCTGCTGGGCTTTTTGGGCCTTGCCATGCCCAACTTCCTGTTTGCACTTGTGTTGCTTTATTATGCCAATGTGGTGTTTGGCACCTCGATTGGTGGCTTGATGGACCCGCAATTCATCAATGCCGGCTGGTCACTGCCCAAGGTGATTTCGATTATTGAACATTTATGGGCCCCGGTTCTGGTAATTGGCACATCGGGCACGGCAGCGATGATCCGCCGGTTGCGTGCCAACCTGCTTGATGAATTGGGCAAGCAATATGTCGTAACGGCCCGGGCCAAGGGG
>JBNKVZ010000253.1:0-3793 GCA_050299455.1 Thalassospira sp. | reverse complement strand
GCAACAATGCTATCGGCCCCTTTTAAGACAATAACGGCACCGCTTCGTTTCGCAGCGGCGCGGGCACGCGATAATTTATCACCTTTCATATTGTCAAACAGGCGGGCAAATTCACCCTCATGCGGTGTCATCACCGTTTCACCCTGAACAGCGAAAAACAGGGTACTGGGATCTTCTGCAAAACTGGTCAGGGCATCCGCATCCAGAACGCAGGCGCGTGCGCAATGCAGGGCATGGATTACGCGCTTACGGGTATCATCCCCCACGCCAGCGCCCGGTCCCATCAGCACGGCATTATGCCGCGGGTCCTGCATCAGTTCTTCAAACCTTGCAATCGGCGCCACCATCACCCCCAGCGCATCCTGGGCATAAAGGGGCAATGCTGCCGGTTCAGCCAAAACGGTTAACAAACCCGCCCCGGCCCGCCGGGCTGCCCGGGCGGCCAAACGGACTGCCCCTGTCGTATGAGCCCCCCCCACGGCCAAAACATGACCGCGTTGATATTTATGCCCACTATTGGCCGGCCACGGAATTGCCGATTCCCATATTTGCGGATCATTCAAAAACGTCGCGGGCTCCAGCGACCCCACAATATCAGCTGAAATACCAATATCTTTAACGATGCACTGCCCGCACACATCCTTGCCCGGCAACAAATAATGCCCCGGTTTTGGCCGACAAAACGTAATCGTCAGATCGGCATTAACGGCAATACCGCGTATTTCCCCCGTCGTGCCGTCAATCCCGCTGGGCACATCAACCGCCACAACCGCCGCAGGACAATCATTAGCGGCCTTGATCAATACAGCAAGCTCCCCCTCAATATCGCGGGACAAACCGGCACCAAAAATACAATCAACCACCACATCGGCCCCAACGAGCATGGCCGGTGACAACCGTTCAACAATACCGGTCCACTTGTCCGCGTGAATTCGGGCATCACCAGCAAGGTTTTCAACATCGCCTAACAAACCGATGCGAACGCTCCAGCCTTGGTCGCGTAGCAAGCGGGCAATGACAAAGCCATCACCACCATTATTTCCCGGTCCACACAGAACCGACACCGCACATGGCGAGAATCGGGCCGCTATTTCATCGGCAACCGCCTGCCCCGCATTTTTCATCAGGATTTCGCCAGAAACACCACTTTCAATTGTCCGCCGGTCGGCCTCATACATTTGGGCGACGGTAAGAATTTCTTGCATCGGACCTCCAATTTCCGGGCGCAAACCCTGATCGTATCCTTACGGAACAAGTCTTTGTGGCACAAAAGGCTGTTACGCGTTCCCGCTGGTAGCTATTTGTTTTTGCAATGCGTATAGTGCCCCGCGCAGATGATTCTGCCAAACAAATCCGAGCAAACAAGGCAATTCCGGCATGAAGGTTGTTGTTTTAGGTGCGGGTGTCGTTGGCACGACCTCGGCCTATTATCTTTTGCAAAATGGTCATCAGGTTACCGTGATTGACCGTCAACCAAAAGCGGCACAGGAAACCAGTTTTGCCAATGGCGGACAAATTTCGGCCTGCCATGCCCTGCCCTGGGCCACGCCGCAAACCCCGTGGCAAAGCCTGAAATGGCTGGGGCGAGAAGACGCGCCGCTTTTGTTCCGACTGCGATTTGACCCGCAGCTGTTTGCATGGGCGCTTCGTTTTTTGCGTAATTGCGGCCCGGACCGCACACGCCAGAACATCGAAAAATCCCTCAGACTGGCGATTTACAGCCGTTCCTGCATCAAGGAACTTCGCGCACAGCTTGGCCTTGAATATGACAATCTCAGCAAGGGCATTCTTCATCTCTGCCACGACGAAGAAGAGATGCGAAAAGTTGAAAAAACAGCCGATATCATGCGGGAATTCGGCCTTGAGCGCCGGGTTGTCACCGGGGATGAATGCCTTGCCATTGAACCGGCGTTAAAACACTCATGTCATCCCGTCATTGGCGGCAGTTTTTCACCCGATGATGAAAGCGGGGATGCGCAAAAATTCACCCTTGCCCTTGCTGATCGTTGCAAAGAGTTGGGGGCAACATTTTTATATGACACCACCATTGACGGGCTGGAAACGAGCGGCACAAAAATTTATCATGTTCGCACCAGTGCTGGCACGGTGCGCGGCGATAAATATCTTGTTTGTCTGGGCAGTTACAGCCCTTTCCTTACTAATCCGGTTGGGGTCAAACTGCCGATTTACCCTTGTAAGGGATATTCGATTACCATCGACACAACCGGGTTTGAAGATGGCGCACCAACGGTGAGCCTGATCGATGACAGCGTTAAAATGGTCTATTCCCGGCTTGGCCATCGTTTACGCGTTGCTGGCACCGCCGAATTAGACGGATACTCCCTGCGCATGTCACCGCGCCGCCAGCAATTAATTGCCGACAAAGCCTTTGATCTGTTTCCACATTGCGGAAATCGTAACCAAATCGACTATTGGAGCGGCCTTCGCCCGGTAACACCCGATTCTGCACCTGTCCTGGGAGCAACACGTTATGATAACCTGTTTCTCAATTCGGGGCATGGAACACTGGGCTGGACCATGAGCTGCGGATCGGCCAAGGCCATCGCAGATCTCATTTCAAATAAAACCCCCGAAATCTCGCTACAAGGGCTACAAGCGGATCGATTTTGATCCCGCGTCATGATCGATTTTTTTCGGGGGATAACTGCGTGCATTCAAGCAAGCCTGAGATAACAGGCAAAAACACCCCCAATGCGCCATTAGGCCCCTTGTTTGAAGCCCTTCCCTATGCAACGGCAGTTTGCGCGCAGGATGGTAAAATTCTACAGGCAAATCACGCTCTTGCTGATTTGCTGGGCCTTAAGATCGAGAATATCAAAAATCGCCCGGCTCCCTTTCTGAATTCCGGCCTTTTGGACGATTTGGCAGCACTTTTTTCCTCTGGTCAGCTCTGGTCTGGCGATATTGTGGTGACGGATGCATCTCAAAATGCCATCCCCTGCCGTATGAGCATTTCAACACTTGCGTTAAGCCCTGAAGAAGGAAGCGATACCGCCGCCCTGCTCACACTTTTTGAAAATCCAGGTCATCACTACCAACCCCGGCAGGACGCCTTCACGCATCCGCCACGTTACGATGCGAATGAAACAAAAAACGATTTTCTTGCCAATATGGGCCACGAATTGCGCACGCCGTTAAATGCCATTATCGGCAATGCCGAACTGATTGAACACGGCGTTTTGGGGGAGCTTGACATTGCCTATCGCGAATGCGGGCAGGATATTCATCAGGCTGGCCTGCATTTACTTTCATTGGTAAATGATGTGCTGGAGTCGGCCAAACTGGCCGAGGGTGCCATGAAACTCCACCCGGCGCCGACAAACATCATTCCCGTTGCCCACGAAACCATCCGGCTGATTCAGGAAGATTATCGCCGCCGCGCGCACAACTTAACGACCGACCTGCCCGATCATGACGTGATCATTCATTGTGACCGGATGAAACTAAAGCAGATCCTGATCAACATTCTGACCAACGCCGGAAAATTCACTCCGGATGGCGGCAAAATTTCCCTAAGCCTTACCCTGACAGAAGATGAAGCCATTTTCACGATCACCGATAACGGTGTCGGCATGTCCGCGCAGGATATCCCCCATGCCTTAACCCGGTTTTCGCAACTTCACCCGGAAGGCATCAAGGAAAGTGCCGGAACGGGACTGGGATTACCGCTGGCAAAAATGTTGACCGAGTTACATGGCGGACGATTTGTTATCAAAAGTAGCCCAGGGAAAGGCACATCCATCAAAATCTGCCTGCCAAAACAACAACCAGC
>JBNKVZ010000252.1:0-3809 GCA_050299455.1 Thalassospira sp. | reverse complement strand
TATACCGACAACCATTCAAGTGTGTTGGCGGCAAAGCGGCGTCTCGACAGCCTGCGCGAAGAACGTGCCAAGGTTTTAAAAGAAAGCCGTGACCTTAATCCCGAAGAATTGGAGCGCCTGTGGAACCTGGCGGCAAGCCAAACCAGCACGTCGAATGAAAATACGTCTCAGCCGCTTTTGGTTTCGCAGCTTGAGCGCCTTCAGGAAGCAGAATCCCAATATCAGCGCCTGAAAGAAGAAGTGCGCGAAATGGAAGCCGAAGTGGGGCGAATTACCGGGCGGGTCAGTGCCTATGGTGAACATGACCGTCGCTTGAACGAACTGAACCGTGACATCGCGGTTAAAAGGAAGATTTACGAAGACCTCACGGAACGTCACCAGAAAGCACAAATTACTGGTGCACTGGGCCGCGCAGAAGAAAGCGAACGGGTCAAACTGATCGACCCACCCTTTACGCCGACCGCGCCTTCGACGATGCCGCTGATGATGTATCTAATTGCCGGTATTGCTGGTGGCATCTTTGGCGGGATCGGTCTGGGCATTGTGGCGGAACTTCTCGATACCGGGGTCTGGCGGCGCGACAGCCTTGCCAAAATGCTTGATGCGCCTGTTTTCACCCGCATTCCGGGATTGCCGGAAGACGAAATTCAGATCGCGGATCTTGTCGCAAAACAGGCGCAGACCGATCGCAGAATTCAAGGAGCCAGCTAAAATGCAAAAGACCCTTGTCCAGATTGTACAGCATTTGCGCCCGGGTGGGCTTGAGAATATGGCACTTGATCTGTGTCGGTTTGCGGGCCCGGAATACAAGGTTCATCTTGTCAGTCTTGAAGGCAAAGAAACAGGGTGGCGCGCCCTCGAGGATGTTCCTGCCGAAATTCACTTGTTAAATAAAGGTTCGGGGATAAGCCTGAAAAGTGTGCTTCGTCTTGCAAGATTGCTGCGAAGGGTTGATGCCGACATTGTTCATACCCATCATATCGGGCCGTTGATTTATGGCGGCATCGCCGCACGTCTGGCACGGGTTCCTCGCATTATTCATACCGAACATGACGCCTGGCATTTGCAGTCGGCACGACGCCGTTATGTCCAGAATGCCGCGATCAGTCTGGTTAATCCGGTTCTGGTGGCCGATGCTCCGCACGTCGCGGTAAATGCGATGACGTATTTGCCCGGTCGTGATTATCACACTGTATTAAATGGCATTGATTGCGAACGGTTTATTCCAGGTAACAAAATCAGTGCCAGAAACCGGTTAGGACTGCCACTTGGCGCAAAACTGATCGGTTGTTCTGCCCGACTGGAGCCGGTCAAGGGGGTTGATAACCTTGTGCGTGCCTTGGCGAGTTTACCGGCCGATGTTCAGCTATGTATTGCCGGGCAGGGGAGCCAGCAGGAAGTGTTGCTTGAACTTGCAGATCGTCTTGGTTTGGCGCAACGGGTTCATTTCATCGGACATGTTGACGACATGCCGCGCTTTTATCAGTCGTTGGACTTGTTTTGCCTGCCGTCGCGGAATGAAGGCTTGCCGCTGTCACCGCTTGAAGCGCAGGCCTGTGGCGTGACCGCAGTGGTGATGGATGTTGGCGCGGCCGGGACAACCTTGTGCCCGCAAACGGGCCATTTGGTACCGGCCGGCAATTTGAGGGCGCTTATCAATGTTTTGCGAAACGCCCTGAATTTGCATCCGGAATATTCGCCGCGCACCCATGTGCAGACCCACTGGGATGTCCGTCAGATGGCGGCAGCCTACCGCCAGTTTCATACGGTTTAAGAAAAGATAATGATAATGAATGTTCCTGTTCTTGAAACCTGCACAATCGGGGCGCTGATTTTGGCGGCCTATCATCATGCGGTGTTTCCGTTGATCCTAAGGAAAGCCGCCAACCGTAAGAAAAATGATGATGTGGTTTATGTTGCGGACGATGCGTTGCCCCATATCACGATCTTGATCCCGGCGTATAATGAGGCAGATGTGATTGGCGATAAAATTCGCAACCTGGCGATCCTTGATTACCCGTCAGATAAATTGGAAGTCGTCCTTGCACTGGATGGCTGCGAAGACAATACCCTCGCGGTCGCACAGCAGGCTAGCAAAGAGCCTGGATGTACGGGGTTGAATGTACGTATTCTTGATCTGCGTTCAAACCGTGGAAAGCTGTGTGTTTTAAACGAAATAATCCCGCATATTGAAAGCGAGATTATTGTTCTTTCCGATGCCTCGGCACTTCTCTCGATTGATGCCTTAAAACGTTTTGCCGGGCACATGGTTGATCAAAGCATTGGCGTGGTGGCGGCAACATATCGGTTGGCAGCACCGGGCAGCATTGGAGAGAAGGTTTATTGGGATTATCAGGTCACGATTAAAAAGGGTGAAGCCTGCCTGGGGGCGCCGTTAGGTGTACATGGGGCCTGCTATGCGATGCGTCGCTCGGTGTTCGTGCCGTTGCCAAAACATACGATCAATGACGATTTTATTTTGCCGATGAATGCCCTTCGCCAGGGCAAACGGATCATTTATGACACCGACATCGTCGCTCTTGAGCTTGAGACATCGGACATCGATCTGGACTTTCGTCGCCGCAAACGTATTGCAGCAGGGAATTTGCAACAGCTCTTGATGCTAAGAGGGTTGCTTAACCCCAAATATCGCGGTGTCGCACTGGCCTTTGCATCGGGCAAGGCCTTGCGGACATTGATGCCTTACATCCTGCTTTTTGCATTGTTCAGTTCTGCATTTCTAGCGTTCGACAATGTCGTTTTTCTTGCCTTTTTCCTGATGCTTGCTTCCGGGCTGGTAGCGGGCGCACTGGCACAGTTTATGCCTGGTCTTCGTCGTTTCAAACCGTTCGCACTGTGTCAGTATCTGGTTGTTGGATACGCCGCAGGTTTTGTTGGTGCAACGCGGTATCTGCTGGGGCTTGAACTTGGTGGTTGGAAACGCAGTCCCAAACAAGGAGCATCATCATGAAGAATCAATCTTTCGTTCCCCAAAACGTTCTGTTTGCAAAACGCGCGTTTGATATCGTGCTGGCATCGGTTTTGTTAGTCATCGTTCTGCCCTTGTTGCCGATCATTGCGCTGTTGATCAAAATCGATAGTCCCGGACCGGTTATTTTCAAACAATATCGCATTGGTCGTAGCCATTCTGACCATATCGAGATGTTCTGGATGTATAAGTTCCGCTCGATGCGGACCGACGCCGAAACGGGTACGGGGGCTGTCTGGGCCTCAAAACATGACCCGCGTATTACCCGGTTTGGCCGCTTTTTGCGCAAAAGTCGACTTGATGAACTGCCGCAAATTTTCAATGTTTTGCGCGGTGACATGTCTTTGATTGGTCCTCGCCCCGAACGTCCCGGTTTTTATGGGAAACTTGAAACCGCGATCCCGTTTTATGCCGAACGGACATATGGCCTGCGTCCGGGGGTGACCGGGCTTGCACAGGTGTATCAAGGCTATGATGAGAACCTGGAAGATGTTCGTTCCAAGGTTTCTTATGACCATGCCTATGCGTTGCAGTTAGGGAAACTTAAATCCTGGTTTGCTCAGGACATCCTGATTGTGTGGCGGACAGTTGGTGTGATGGTGCTTGGTCGCGGCCAGTAATAATCCGCTTCTCAAATCGTCTCTCAATTTGCGAGCTGTCCTATAAATACCCTATCGGAAGCATATCAAGTACTTGAAACTAAGCAACCTTTGGGCTTGGCCTAAAGGTTGCTCCTGTTAGCCCACATCGTTTTTATTTACGGAGGCTAACATGGAAAATATCCACAATATTTGCATCAAGGAAGACTTCGATGCCCTGG
>JBNKVZ010000251.1:0-3823 GCA_050299455.1 Thalassospira sp. | reverse complement strand
AAGGTGGAGTAGGTCATGGAGAATTGCCCCATGAAATCAATTGATCAGCAGGTAAAGGATCAGGAGAAAAACGGAAATACCGGAAATAATCCTGATCAGGAACGACTCCATAATGATCGCAAACAGGAAGTGCCGAAGCATCCAGATGCAGATGGTAAAAAATACCACACCAATGATCACGGCCATAAGGTGATCCTGGTCGGTGCTGAATATCCAGTTCAGGACAGCGGGAATAATACCTTCCCGATTATCAGAACCCATTTTACTTCCCTGTCGTTTCGGGTCGGAACCCTGATGTGTCTGCTGCTGCTGACACTCTATACGCTGGGCATGCCAACGCCAGAACTTGCCAGTCCGGGACGTTATCTGCTTCTCGCGCTGGAAATCAAGACAATCGCTTTCCCCTGGCTGACCTTAAGTCTGCCGCTTTATCTGGCCTTCAGATGTGGCTGGCTAAAGCCCAACGCGGCATTTTACGAAACAATGGCCGACCGCCTTTTTACCATCTGCGCCACCATTCGCATGGTCTGCGTGCTGGTCGCCCTTGCCTGGCAAATCCCCGAAATCCCGCTGGTCGATCCCGATCCCTTTGTGCTGCTGCCCTCCTGGAATCACATCGCATTCCTGCTTACCGCAACCGGCAGCTTTGCCGCCGTGGCCGACATGTGCGCAACAGCACAGATCCTTCACGCCCGGGAGATTGCGTCAAACAGGGCGGCCTGTCCCTCACCCCTTGCAAAAGCGGAGTAAATCATGAAACCCATTTTGCCTGTTTTGTTATTCATCTGCGCCGGGCTGGCCGCAACCAGCCTGCCCGCTTCCGCCCAAAGCCCCGATGAAGATATTGCGGCTGCCCGGGCTGCGGTAACGCAAACCCCGTCGGGGTCAAACGAGGATGTGTCGAGTGATGATCCCGACATGGCCGCAATGGTCAAAAAGGTCAAAATCATCACACGCAGCAAAAGTGCCACCGAGCTTCCCGAAAACACCCCGATTGCCCTTGATCTGGGCCTGGTCGATGTGCCCGGGGCCGATAACAAATTGACCGAAGGTGTCACCGCCAAGGCCTATGCCCGCTATGTCAAGGTCGAAGAACAGAAAGTCGGTCAACTTGTGCTCTCCGGTGTTGAAAAGGATGGCCGGGCCGAAGCCCTTAATTCCGATGATTTTGTCGCCCAATTTGCCCTCGAAGATGATCCGCGCCTTGATCCTGAAGCGCCAATCACGATTGAAGGGGATCAGAGCGAACTGATTGCCGCCCTTAAGCGCCTGGCTGTGGCCGGGGACGAGGAAACCACCAGCAAAAAGGAAGTCGAGGAAGCCGGGGTCGGTGCTTCGGACGGGGCAGTTGCCTCCAATGCCGCCAGCAACCCGGATGCCGGGTCCTACACCACCCCGGGTGCGCTGGAGCTGGATGATACTCCGCAAACCTCCACCCGCATCACGGCGGAAGGCTGCAAGATGCGCATCGATCTCGATCAGCTCCAGGCGATCCAGCAAACCCGCATGGCCACCACTACCGATGGCGAAACCTCTTACGGCACCTGTGCCGATGGCGACGAACGCTACAAGATCAATAAAAGCTATAGTGCCTGTTCCTACATCGAGGACCTTGACGCGCGCACCGCCACAGCGTCATTCATCTATTATTACACCGATGGCTCGGGCAACCGCGTCGAACATGGCGACTGCCAGCCCGATCCCGAAGCCCGCTTTGATATTGTCGAAGACAGCGAAGCCTGCCGCGTCACGCTCGATTACGATACCGGTAACGTGATCACCAATGCCAAACTGGTTTACACCAACCAAAGCGGCCGCAAAGTCGAAGTGCGCGATTGCCGCCCGTCCGAACAAATTGCCCCGGCCCCGATGACGGCAACCGCCGAAGGCTGCGACATTCGCGATGATTTTAATGCCGGTGTCTCCTATCAGCGCCACAAATATGTCTATGAACTGAACGGGGTTTCCTACAGCACCGCCTGCACCGATAGCGGCACGCAATATAAACACGAAACCATCTATAAAACCGATGGCGGCGATTATGTCTGCACGCCGCTGGTCAATAGCAAAGACAAATCCGTCACCCTGCAAAGCCGGGTGCGTATCCTGGTCAATGGCCTCGAACAATTCCGCACCGCCTGTACGCCCGACAGCACCAGTATGGAGGTGATGGCCACCACCGAAGGCTGCGAAGACCCGGCCTACTGGACACACAGCATGAGTGCCGGCCAGAGCTATGGCAGCGAGCGGTATTATTATTTCTATGACGACAAGCAGGAATTCATTACCGACTGTCAGAAGAGCGATCAGGTCTATACCCACCAGGTCGAAATTACCGGCTGGCAGCCCCATGACGACCAGCTTTTTGCCTATGCCCTGTCCACCGTCTATATCGATGGCACGCCGCAAGGGCGCTATAACATCAAAACCAGCGAAGTGCTGCCTGGTACCGCACAAACCCCCTACACCTATGATGGTGAGAGCACCGCACCAAACAGCGACGTCACCTATGAGGACTGCACCCGTTTTGCGGGCCAGGATCTGGTCAAGAATTATACCCGGCCTGATGGTACCAAATACAGCCTGGTCGCCGGTGAAGCTGACCCCATAAATCAGGGAAATGTCTGTACGGCACAGATTACCTGGGGGGCAGAGACACATGCCGCCTATGCCTTGTCACAGGGCAATTATTACAACGCTGGCAATGTCTGCGGCACAACAACGCTAAGCTATAGTTACTCCTCGGGGGACAATGATTTTAGCGGCACCAATAGCACCGCAAACCATTGTGCCTTTACCGATGCCATTGCGACGAAAAGCATCCTGCGCGAAGACGGCGAAGTCATTGGCGAACCAGTGAGCAAGAGCTGCCGTGCCACGGCATCTGCCCCCTCCATCCGGAATTACCGCACCCAAAATGGTGGCAGGTCAATTCAGTTCCGACCCTTTGGTCCCGCTTACCCGGCTCTGACAATCGCCATTAAAAGCCAGTGCATTGTCAATTGGGGGTGGCCGCTATGAATGCCATCAACCCGCTTTATAAAAACATCATGGCCCCGCTGGCACGTTATTACGACGATCCCAAAACCGTCGAAATACGCCTGAACCGCCCGGGCGAAATCATTGTGGATCGGCGCGGCGACGGCAAAATGCGCATTGTCGATCCTGACCTCAGTCTGGCACGGATCGAACGCATCTGTCGCAGTCTGGGCAATCAGCGCGGTCTGCCCTTTGATGGCGACGCCCATCCCATTCTGTCAACCGCACTGGAAGAAGGCCATCGTTTTGAATGCCTGGTCGGGCCGTCGGTCCGCACCGGGCTCAGCCTCGCCATTCGCTGCAAACATCCCTTCACCCCGGGCTGGGATCAGATTGTCCCGCCCGCCGGGAAAAACACGGGCACCCCGCTTGAAGAAACCCTGCCCCTTCACCGCATCGCCTGCGAAACCGAAGTCCGGGATGTTCTGACCGAGGCGATGTTGAGTGCCAAAAACATCATGATCTCGGGCGGCACCAATACCGGTAAAACCACCCTGCTCAATCTGCTGCTCTCAACGCTCGCCGATGACATTCGTGTTATTGCCCTGGAAGACACGATGGAGCTGGCCCTTGATCCCTTCTGGGATGGCAACGGCCTTTTGGCGGCGCGTGAAAGTTCCGCCACCACCGGCATGGTCGATTGGCGGGTTCTGTTTGATCACGTCAATCGCATCACGCCGGACCGGGTATTGTTTGGCGAGATTTCCACCAAAAATGCCTTTGCCGCCCTGGGCACCCTCAATGCCGGCACCACCGGTGTCACCTTCACCATTCATGCCACCAG
>JBNKVZ010000250.1:0-3865 GCA_050299455.1 Thalassospira sp. | reverse complement strand
CAATTTCCCGGTCCCGCTCCTTGCGCAATAGTTCAACAAGAGCTTCCCGGCGCTCCGGCGTCAAATCGGCATAAACCGCCTCAAGATCGGGCACCCGGGCGAATTCCTGCACAAGCTGATGCCCTTTTATCTCGACCTTCTCTTTGCGCTTGCCATAACCTTCGTCTACTGAAAGCTGGCGCCCCTTATCAAGTTTCAGGATTTTTTTAATTTTTGTTCCGGTCAAATTCTGCCCGGCCATCAATTCTGCCACCAAAAGATCCCGCTCGCCCGGGCTCAGGCGTTCTTTTGATTCATCGCTGAATTTAATCAGGATTGAATTGACCTGTTCGTAAATCCGCTTGCGCTGAAACAGGTCAGAGGCAATGGGCAAGCGCTTTTCGCGATCAGGGAAATACAGACACGGGCCAATTTCAGGTTCAGGGGCATCCTTTTCCCAAAAAACCCGCTCCTTCAGGTCCTTGATCACCTCATCTGTCAAAATTTCCGGGTAAAATGCCGCCTGTTTTGCCAACAACAGGTCACATTCAGCTTCCACCTGCTGGCGGGTAAATAAAAACCCGCTGCTGCGCCCCTTGCGATTACGCAGGGCGGGCCGGTGTTGCCCCTCTGTCGCCTGCTGTTCACGCTGCCATAAAAAACTTCCCGGTGTCGGGGCGTCATTCTCGATCATCAGGGACCGGGTTTCTTCGGCTTCCGCAGCCATCCCGCTGGCCTCGGCACGGGCCTGCTTTTCACCCTTTTCATCCTTGCCGGTTTCCAAAACGCGCGTCAGGCGCATCCCGCGGTTTTTGGCCAGATGCAAAATGGTCCGTGCCAGATCGCCCGGTGTCAATTTTTGCGATAGGCCGAGCGCGCGCAACTGATAGCGGCTATTGGCCGATAAAATAACCGGCTGCCCCTGCTTTCGACAGTCATTAATATAAGCTTGGCCGACATCGGGCAAAATGTCGTCAAACCCGGCCGGAACAGATAAAAGACGGCTCAAATGCGAACGCAAATCCTTCAGGCGATGTGTCTGGCGCTGATACCGCTTGCGAATCGACCGCTGCATCCGCCGCTCCGCCGCGCCACTGGCAGACGGGAAAATATGACTGACGCCATCAATAATGCCACGATAATGAAGGGTTCCGTTGACAAGTTCGACCTCAATCAACGCCGCACCAATCGATGCAACCCCGACATCAATACCGAGCACACAGCCTTTCATCTTCCCCCGCCTTTCGCGTGATTTTTATCTTGTTTGATTTTTGAACTATGCCTGCACGCAAAAAGCTATTGCAAGAAATAATCTTCACGCCTAAAGTTCAGATGGTTCGATTTTAGAAGGTAGCTGCAACAAAGCTATCTGCTGAAAGATAAGGGAGGCTCCGGCCTCCCTTTTTTCGTTTGCAATCGCGGTCAAACTGTCTGTCCAAACCGCCGAATCAGCCGTCAAAAATCTCTCTTTTTTGCAAAAATCCGGGCAGAATCGACGTGAAAATTTCATTTTTTGAACGGAAAAAATCCCGCAACACATTGATTATGCTGCGGGATTCAGGGTTCCTATTGTAGCAGGTTCGATTTTAGAGGGTAGCTACAACCCTGGTCGAGGTTGTAACGACAGGGATGGAATTGTAGCAGGTTCGATTTTAGAGGGTAGCTACAACTGGTGCCATGAAGCGGGCAGTATTTATCGCATTGTAGCAGGTTCGATTTTAGAGGGTAGCTACAACACAGCACCGTGACGCATGAAGCCGGTGAATATTGTAGCAGGTTCGATTTTAGAGGGTAGCTACAACTGCTATGTCCTGTGATCTTATTGTGCTGCGATTGTAGCAGGTTCGATTTTAGACAATAGCGACAATTTCAGCTAACTCGCCAGCTCGACAGCACCTCTAACCAGCCCACAAAAAAGGGAGGACCGAAGCCCTCCCTTTCGTCGTCCCGTTTGACCGGGTGATCAATCCCACCGCTTGGCCGCGCGCAGGATGGCTGCGGTGTCGATCTGGTAATGTTTATACAGATCAATACTGTCGCCGCATTGACCAAACGCATTTATTCCCAGCGGGGCGACCGCATGCCCCCGGACCGAACCCAGCCACGCCAAAGCCGCCGGGTGGCCGTCAATCACGGTCACCATGCGGGCATCCGATGCCAGCGGTTTGAGCAGGTTTTCAATATGGGCCGTTTCGCCATCGACTTTGCCTTCCAGGCGGGCGCGTTCCAGATCCTGCCATTCATTATACAGCCGGTCCGTCGAGGTCACGGCCAGAAGGCCCATGCCGGGATGATCTTCCTTAAGCTGTTCCCAGGCGGCAATCGCCTCTGGCGCCATCGCCCCGCAATAGGCCAGCACCATTTTGCAATTTTCGCCCGGTTCCCGTAGCCAGTACCCGCCGCGCACAATGGCGGCACGGGTGGCTTCGTCGAGTTCGCGTTCGGGCTGTTCGACCGGCTTGGTCGACAGGCGCAGATAAACCGATCCGCCATCCTGATCCTGCAGATGGTTAAACGACCAGCCCATCACGACGGCCAGTTCATCGCCAAAGCTGGGTTCAAAGCTGGTCAGGCCCGGCTGGCCCATGCCGATCATGGGCGTGCCGATGGATTGATGTGCCCCGCCTTCGGGGGCCAGGGTAATGCCGCTGGGTGTTGCCACCACCATAAAACGCGCATCCTGATAACAGGCATAATTCAACGCATCGAGGCCACGGGCAATGAACGGGTCATAGAGCGTGCCAATGGGAAATAACCGCTGACCAAACAGGCTGTGCGACAGGCCAAGGGCGGCCAGATTAAGGAACAGGTTGTTTTCGGCAATGCCCAGTTCCACATGCTGGCCCTTGGGGGTTCTGATCCATTTTTGCGCCGAGGGCACCTTGCGGTCACGGAATTCATCGGCCAGATTTTCCCGCGCAAACAGGCCGCGCTGGTTTACAAAGCCGCCCAGATTGGTCGACACCGTCACATCGGGCGATGTGGTGACAATACGGTCGGAAAAATCGCTGTTTTTCGATTTCGCCAATTCATTGAGGATTTTGCCAAACACTTCCTGGGTGCTGCTGGTATCCGCCCGCTGATAGGGCATTTCCGGCACGGTGATGATTTCGGCAAATTTCTGGCGCGGCTGGCGGTTGTTAAACGGCGCCCCGTCGATAAAGGCGCGGATATCGGCTTCGTCACACTCCAGCCCAGCGGCAATGTTCCATTCATCCCCTTCGGCGATATTGTTGGCTTTGCGGAACCCTTCCATCTGCGCCACATTCATCAACCCGGCATGGTTATCCTTATGGCCCTGAAGCGGCAGGCCATAGCCCTTGACGGTATAGGCGATAAAGACAGTCGGCTTGTCATTGGGCACATTTTCAAAGGCGTTTAAAATCGCCTCCATGCAATGCCCGCCCAGATTGGTCATCAGGTCATGCAGGGCATCATCGTCATAATCGGCCAGCAGGCTGGCAAGCGCATTATCGCCCGGCATGTCGGCCAAAATCTGTTTGCGCCAGGCGGCACCGCCCTGAAAGGTCAGCGCGGAATAAACATCATTGGGCGATTCATTAAGCCATTTTTTAAGCGATTTTCCGCCCGGGCGAGCAAAGGCCTCGTGCAGTTTGCGACCATATTTGATGGTAATCACGTTCCAGCCCACAGCCCGGAAGAACCGGCCAATCACGCGAAACAGGTGGGCATCAATCATGCCATCCAGGCTTTGCCGGTTATAGTCGATCACCCACCAGACATTGCGGATATCATGCTTCCAGGTATCAAGCAGGGCTTCGTAAATATTGCCTTCGTCAAGTTCGGCATCGCCCACCAGGGCGACCATGCGGCCCGGCTTTTCGCCCTTGGGCAGCATGTTTTTATACCGCAGATAATCCTGGGT
>JBNKVZ010000249.1:0-3967 GCA_050299455.1 Thalassospira sp. | reverse complement strand
CGCCGAGGTCGAAGGCCGCAAGGCCGTGTTTGATCAACGCCATCAGCGCATGTCAAACCGTCAGCTTGATGTTGCGGCGTGCAATGTGATGGACCATGTCTCGAATGCAGCACGCGGGATTGTCCCCGAAATCGTCGATCGGCGTGCCATCTTCCCGTGGCGGGAATAACGTTTTAGTGCCGGTAACAGCGGGCAACGGACGGCCTTATATAATTGGCTGCCGTTACCCAGCGTTACCCAGCGTTACCCAGCGTTACCCGGCCATTTTCCAGCTTATTTTCTAAACAGGATGTGAAACCCGTCCTGATGGGGGGCAAAATCACATTCCACCTGGAACACTTCTTTCAAAAGCTCCGGTGTCAAAACCTCGGCCGGGGTGCCGGTGGCGACGACCTTGCCATGATTAAGAACCAGCAAATAATCGCAAAACATGGCGGCATGGTTTAAATCATGCAGCGCGACGATACTGGTCAGGCCCAAACGCACAATCAGGCGCAACAAGCCCAATTGATGCTGGATATCCAGATGGTTGGTCGGTTCATCCAAAAAAAGCTCGCGGGGTTGCTGGGCCAGGGCCCGCGCAATATGCACCCGCTGCCTTTCCCCGCCCGACAGGCTTTGCCAGCTTGTATGACGAAAGTCTGTCATGCCCACTTGCTGCAAGGCCGTATCAACCGCATGGGCATCAAGCTGCGTCCAACCCGACAGCGGGGAGCGATGCGGGGTGCGCCCCAGACGCACAACATCCTCAACCGCCATATTTATTTCGGTGGCCGCATGTTGCTGCACCAGCGCGACACGCTGGGCCAAATCCCGGCGCGATATGCTGGCAAGGTCACGCCCCTCTAGCGTAATCCGCCCGGCAGCAGGCCGGCGCAACCCGGCAAGTAATCGCAACAAGGATGATTTTCCCGATCCATTCGGGCCCAGCAGGCCCAAAACGGTGCCAGGTTTTACATTCAGCGACACATCATCGACGATGGTCTTGCGACCCACCCGCCACATCAAATTTTCTGCCTGGATGCTCATACAGCCTGTCTCGCACGGTAAAGGATCAACGAGAAACACGGCACACCCACCAGGGCGGTGACAATACCAATCGGAAGGGTTTGTTGTTCCATAATCGTTCGCGATACAATATCAGCCAACACCATAAAAACCGCCCCAACCAGCGCACAGGCCGGCAAAAGCCGAAAATGCCCCGGTCCGATCAGGAACCGGACCGCATGGGGCACAACGAGCCCGACAAAGCCGATTGAGCCCACCATGCTGACGATTGTCGCGGTAATTAAGGCCGTCACGGCAAAAAGAACCAGCCGTACCCGTTCCACAGCAATCCCCATCGAGGCGGCCGCGTCATCGCCAAAGGTAAAGGCATCCAGTGCCTGGGCATGCCAAATGCAAATCGCCAACCCGATCACGATGATTACGATCAAAAGCTGGAATTCAGGCCAGCGCACGCCGCCAAAACTGCCCAAAAGCCAGAACATGATGTCGCGGGCCTGCTGCGCATTGCCCGATGTCGTCACAATATAGGCTGTTAAGGCATTAAAAAGCTGCGCGGCGGCAACACCGGCCAAAATGGTCCGGTCCGGGCCGCTGCGTCCACTATTGGAAAGGGCAGCGACAAATACAAATGCCGCCATTGCCCCGGCAAACGCCCCCATCGATAAGGAAACCGCACCGGCACCAATACCCAGGATGATAACAGCCACAGCCCCGGTCGATGCCCCGGCCGAAACACCCAGCACGTAGGGTTCCGCAAGCGAATTGCGAAGCAACGTTTGCAAAACGGCCCCGCATATCGCAAGGCCCGCCCCGCACAAAGCCGTGACCAAAGCACGGCTCAAACGCAGGTTCCAAATCACACTGTCCTGAATGCGGCTAACATCGGCTGTGCTCAGCCCCATGTGATTGGTGATGGAAAGGGCCACCGTGCGCAGGGGAATGTGCATCTCGCCAATGCCAACCGCCATTGCGATCGCCAGGGCGAGAATCACAAACGAAATAACCAGAAGCAGCTCAAAACCAATCGTTTTCTTGGAAATCATAGAGGTTTTGGTCACTTCTCAAGCCCAAGCGCCTCAAGTTGCGACGCAACTTCTTCGGCACCATAAATCGTACGAATGGTCGGGTTCATGGCGGCCCCGTTCATCACGACAATGCGGTTCTTTTGCACCGCATCCATCAACCGAACGGCCGGGTCATTTTTCAAAAATGCAATCTTGTTTTCCGCCTTGTCGAGATCCCAGCGATTACGATCCAGCGAGGCCACGACAATCACCGTCGGCTTGGCGGCGATAATGCCTTCCCAGCCCACCGTCGGCCATTCGGCTTCGGTGGTAATGGCATTATGCCCGCCCAGCACATTGGCAATGAAACCCGATGCGCCGTTTTTACCGCCCAGATAGGCGTCATCGGCCTCCGACGGGCTGCTAAACCAGAACAGGAAGCTCAAATTCGGGTTCGGCTTAAATTTGGCGCGCAGGGCGGCTTCACGTTGTTTGAAATCGGCGATCAGCTTTTGCCCACGATCGGCGACATCGAAAATCCGCGAAAGCTCGTCAATCTCCTGATACAGGAGATCCATATTCCACAGCTTGTCGCGGCTGCCGTAAATGTCACTTGTATCTTTGCGCGTATTGCAAACGCCCGGGGAAAGATAGCTGGGAATGCCAAGGGCGGCAAAGTCTTCACGTTTAGCAACTTTGCTGTTCGGCCCCAACAATAGCGGCAATTGCGCGGCGATGAAATCAGGTTCTTCCGCCAGGATCGATTCAAGGGTCGGGATTTCCACCGTCAGCAATTTGACCTTTTCATTGGCCTTGGCCAATTCCGGCAAAACCTTGGTCGGCCAAAAGGCCGATGCCGCGACTTTATCCTCAAGGCCCAACAGCAACAGAATTTCCGCACTGTTCTGGCCCAGGGCCACGGCTCTTTCCGGTGCCTTCTGGAAGGTGACTTCGGTGCCACAATTCTCGATTGTCAGCGGGTATTTGGTTGCTTCCGCCTTGGCAGGCGAAATGGCCATAAAGGCCGCGATCAGGCACGAAGGTAAAAAGAAGGATTTAGGGAATGTCATGAACCGCCACCAACCTGGTCATTGAAATTTGGCGGTAGTAGTAGCCTGCAAAAAACCGCAAGTTCAAGTTCATTTTTGCGAATAAATATCAAATTCAACCGATCAGGATGCAAATAATCCGCAAATGCAATCATCAGCACACTGTAAGCACGACTTTTGGTCAAGTGACCAATAGTCATCTACGACAGAAGGGCGCGTTACATCGAATCCATCCCGCTGGACATTTCCGGCAACATCCCACCATCACAATCCAGGGGCTTTGGAAAGCCGATTTTGCAAAATTCCTGCCACGCGCAACGCCAAAAACCGGAAAATTGGCCGCCACAAGCCTGTGTAAGCCACCAATATCCCCAAAATGACCCGGTTCTCTCAATCATAAACATGCAAAGACGGACAAGAGATTCACCTGCGGCAAGAACTGGAATGAATAAAATTGATAACAAGTTGAGTCTCTGATGATGTTGTCCCATAAACATGAACCATAATGAACCTCACTCAAAAATGGGGTGTCATTTGCGGGGTCTGTCGGGTTGGTTACGTGTCATTGGGGGCCGACAACGGGGCAGGGGCCGTAATAATCAAGAAACCCGCTTCACAGGAGAAACGTTCGTGGTCCTTCAACTCTTTCCGGTATGGGCATTATTGCTCTCGCTGCTGGCCTTTTTCATGCCAGGGCCGTTTACATCGCTCAGTTCCTACATTGTGCCGTTGCTGATTGTCATCATGCTGTCAATGGGCCTGACATTAACAGCAAAGGATTTTGCCAATGTTGCCAAAAGCCGCAAGGCATTGGTGGTTGGTGTCATGTTGCAGTTCCTGATCATGCCGGTGGCCGCCTGGCTGGTGGCAAAACTGTTTGGTTTTGACAATGATCTTACCGTTGGC
>JBNKVZ010000248.1:0-4021 GCA_050299455.1 Thalassospira sp. | reverse complement strand
GGCCGTGACGGTGGATCATGGTTTGCGGGCGGAAGCGGCGGATGAGGCCCGCTGGGTGGCCGCCCAGCTGGCCCAATATGGCATCGAACATGTTACCTTGCGCTGGGAAGGGGCAAAGTCGGGCGCGGCCATTCAGGAAATGGCCCGGGCCGCGCGCTATCGGTTGATTGATGGTTTGGCGCGGGAACGCGGTATTTTGCATGTGCTGGTGGCGCATCATTTGAATGACCAACTGGAAACCGTTGCCATGCGCCATCACCATGATAGCGGGCCGGTGGGGCAGGCGGGGATGTCTGCCCGGCGTGTTTTAAATCATTGTCGCCTGTTGCGGCCGTTTTTGCCGGTGCCGCGCCGCGATATTGAGGCAACTTTGCGCGCGTTAAAACCACAGCAGGCAAGCCCGGAGGTGGGCACAACCGGTCAAGGGCAGGGGCAGCCCTGGATTACCGACCCGTCCAACCAAAATCGTGCCTTTGAACGCGTGCGTATTCGCCAGCATTTGGAAATGTCTGACGGGGACACTGGTGGCGATGGCGGTAATAGCGGCGATGGCCGCGATGGTGATGGCGACCGTGGACGGGATGATCTGTTCGGGCTGGCACGGGCGCGATGGGATGTGGAACATGAAACCGGGCGTTTTTTGGCACGTTATGCCGCCATTGAGGCGGACGGCGTTGCCCGGATTGATGGCACGGCCTTGAGCGATGCCGTCGGGCATTTTGACTGTTCGGTTTTGATGGTAAAACGCGACGCCATTTTATATGGCATCGGCCATATTTTACGTGTGGTGGGGGGCGGTAAATATGCCCCGGCGCGAGACTCGATTGCGCGTTGTTTGAATTTGCTGTGCGAAAAACAGGTTCCCCGACACAGTCTGGGCGGATGTGTGCTGCATCGGCGCGAAAATCATATTCTGGTTTATCGGGAATTTGGCCGCATGAACCAAAAGGCGTGCCCGGTTGTGGTTAATGAGGTTACCTATTGGGATAAACGGTTTCACCTTCGCCTTGAAGCCCCTGAAAATCAGGGGTTGCGGGAATATCGCGATGGGTTTTCCGTGGGGCCTCTTGGTGCGTGTGACCCGTTTCACAAGCGTGTTTTACGCCATCAGCTGGCACAAACCGGGCCGTTTTGGGCCCGTCGACCGCGTTTGGCATTGGCCTCATTGCCGGTTTTGTATTGGCAAGATCTGCCTTTATCTGTCGCTGGCCTTGAGATTCATGCGCTTTCCGACGTATTATCCGCCGCCGGTTGCCCGACAGATCATTTGGAGCTGTTTAGGGTAATCAAAGTGACGTGGCGGTTTGTGCCATCGGCCCCTTTGTGGGAAGGTGGTTTCAAATTCGTCGCAAATCCGTGACTTCGTACTTGCGCCGGACCTGCCTGTTATTATCTGATGGGTCAGGTCATGTCGCGGGGTGCCTGCCGCGTAGTGGCGGAAATTGTTCGCGACCAGTAGCTTGGAAAGAATATGGGAAAAAATCTCGCACTGTGGGTCATCATAGCCATTCTTTTGGTGGCTTTGTTTAACCTGTTCCAGTCGCCATCCGGACGGTCGGGCCAGTCACAGCTGGCATTTTCGGACTTTCTGTCGGATGTTGATTCCGGACAGATTTCTGAAGTGACCATTCAGGGCAAAAATCTAACGGCGCAGACGCGCGACGGTCGCACCGTCAATGTCTATACACCGAATTATCCTGACCTGGTTCAGAAGCTGAATGAAAAAGGCGTGCGCATTGTTGCCAAGCCTGAAGAATCGCTGTCGCCGCTGATGAGTGCGCTGATCAGCTGGTTCCCGATGATTCTGATTATCGGTGTCTGGATTTTCTTCATGCGCCAGATGCAGGGCGGCGGCGGCAAGGCCATGGGGTTTGGCAAGTCGAAGGCCAAATTGCTGACCGAAAAATCCGGTCGTGTGACCTTTGAAGATGTTGCCGGTATTGAAGAAGCCAAAAACGAACTTGAAGAAGTGGTCGACTTCTTGCGTGACCCGCAGAAGTTCCAGCGTCTTGGGGGTAAAATCCCGAAAGGCATGTTGCTGGTTGGCCCTCCGGGGACGGGTAAAACCCTGTTGGCCCGTGCGATTGCCGGTGAAGCCAATGTGCCGTTTTTCACCATTTCGGGTTCCGACTTTGTCGAAATGTTTGTCGGTGTCGGTGCGTCGCGTGTTCGTGACATGTTTGAACAGGGCAAAAAGAATGCTCCCTGTATCATCTTCATCGACGAAATTGACGCCGTTGGCCGCCATCGTGGTGCCGGTCTTGGCGGGGGCAATGACGAACGCGAACAGACGCTTAACCAGCTTTTGGTCGAAATGGATGGTTTTGAAGCCAATGAAGGTGTGATCCTTGTTGCGGCAACCAACCGCCCGGACGTTCTCGATCCGGCGCTTTTGCGCCCGGGTCGTTTTGACCGTCAGGTTGTGGTGCCGAACCCGGATCTTGAAGGTCGTGCGCATATTCTTGGTGTGCATGCCCGCAAGATCCCGCTGGGGCCGGATGTTGAACTGCGCACGGTTGCACGCGGTACACCGGGCTTTTCCGGGGCCGACCTTGCCAACCTGGTGAACGAGGCTGCCTTGGCCGCTGCCCGTCTTGGCAAGCGTGTCGTGACGATGTCAGATTTTGAAAACGCCAAGGACAAGGTCATGATGGGGGCTGAACGCCGCTCCATGATCATGACCGATGACGAAAAGAAACTGACGGCTTATCACGAAGGTGGTCACGCGCTGGTTGCCTTGCATACACCGGCATCTGATCCGATTCACAAGGCCACCATCATTCCGCGCGGTCGTGCGCTGGGTATGGTGATGCGCCTGCCGGAACGTGACCAGGTCTCCAAATCCTATGAACAGCTGATTTCCGATCTGGCTGTTGCCATGGGGGGCCGTGTTGCCGAAGAATTGATCTTTGGTAAGGACAAGGTTACAACCGGGGCGTCTTCCGACATCAATATGGTGACGCAATATGCGCGCAAAATGGTGACGGAATGGGGCTTCTCGGAAAAGCTGGGTAATGTCAAATATGTTGATAACCAGGAAGAAGTGTTCCTGGGGCATTCGGTTGCCCAGCATAAAAATGTTTCGGAAAAAACAGCACAGCTGATTGATGAAGAAGTGCGTCGTTTCTCCGACGAGGCGCTGGCATTTGCCCGTCGTGTTTTGACCGAACATCTTGATGACCTTCACATCCTTGCCAAGGGCCTTCTGGAATATGAAACCCTGAGCGGTAAAGAAATCGAAGCCCTGTTGCGGGGTGAAGAAATCAACCGTCCGGGCCATACGGATGGTCCTGGTAATGACAGTTCGGGGGCATCGGGCCGTCGGTCTGCTGTACCGACGACGGGTACGCGCAAGGAAAACCCTGGTGAAGGTGGTGGTGACTTGTCACCGGAACCGCAACCGGGAAGCTAACAAGAGAGATTGCTGACCTATGGACAAGATCGAAGGATCGGTCCTGCGAAGCCCCGCCGATGTGCGGGGCTTTGCTGATTTTGATGGACCGTTATATTATGTGCCGACCGGTTTTATCGACCGGTCGGATGATCCGCAAACGCTGCCTCTGGCTGGCGGAAACGCGGGTTTTCGGCGCTGGAGATTATCCGGCGTCTGGATGATGGTGGTGCGCAAAGCATGATTTTGCCGCTGCTGGCCCTGGAAGGCTGGGTTCAGAATTCCGGTCGGGTGGATGAAATCAATGCCGTGCTGGACCGTTTGAGCGGCAACCGGCGGGCATTTGCCAATCAGGACATGGAAAGCACCCATGTTATGGGCATTGTCAATGTCACACCGGACAGTTTTTCCGATGGTGGCGACTATGACAGTGCCGAAAAGGCGATTGCGCATGGCCGTGCCTTGGCCGATGCCGGGGCGTCCATCCTCGATGTCGGGGGCGAATCTACCCGCCCGGGGGCCGCACCGGTTTCGATTGATGACGAAATCGCCCGTGTTGTGCCCGTGATCCAGGCATTGTCGGCCGATGGTCATTGTGTGTCGGTTGATACGCGACATGCTGCTGTGATG
>JBNKVZ010000247.1:0-4031 GCA_050299455.1 Thalassospira sp. | reverse complement strand
CTTGTGTGATGGCGCCACACGGATGTCAATTTACAAACTGGCCCAGCCAACCGCTGTTAAAACCTTTATCGCACGGCTTGGCAACCAGGTGCATTGGCCTGCACCATAATTGGTTTTAAACCCCGTACAGCGCGCCACCCTTTATAAGGGGATATTAATAAGCGGCTTTCTGCCAAAAAGGCACAGAAAAATACGCCCGTCACAACTTTTCAGGGTGATATTGCCCTTGCATACGCCCCACCAAACTGCAAAGCATTGCACAAACCCGTGATCTGCCCTATCGAGGTGATATTCCATTTACAATAGATCGAAAACATGCTCGCCATTCTTTCCGCCCTGATCCCGACTTTTGGCCTGATACTGGCGGGCTTTACCCTGCGCCAGTCGCGCTTTTTACCCGATGCCTTTTGGCCCGGGGCGGAAAAACTGACCTATTTCATCACCTTTCCGGCTTTGCTGTTTTCCAACACAGCCAAGGCCGACCTGGGCAGCCTGCCGGTAACCAGCATCGCCATCGTGATTTTGGGCACGGTCTTTATCAAATCAGCCCTGATCATTCTAACCAAACCTGCGATGCGGGTATCCGATGCTGCCTTTTCGTCGATCTTTCAGGGGGCTATTCGCCCCAATACCTATATTGGCCTTGCCGTTGCGGCGGCATTATTGGGCGACCGCGGGCTGACAGTCACGGCATTATGTGTTGCGCTTATTGTGCCAACGGTCAATGTACTGTCGGTGATGGCCTGTTCCTATTGGGGGGATAACAACCGCCAAACCAGCCTGTTATCCATTCTGCGCGATGTATGCCGCAATCCATTATTAATGGCCTGTGTCATGGGTATTATCGCCAATATCTCAAATATTGGCCTTCCGCCCATTTTAGGGCCGTTTCTGGAAGTACTAGGGCGTGCCGCCCTGCCCATCGGCCTGCTTGCCGTGGGTGCCGGGATCGATTTGCAAGCCGCCCGGCGTGCCGGTGGCCCGGTTGCCGCATCGACCCTTGGCAAACTGGTTCTCAGCCCGGCCATTGCCATTGGCCTTGCCATGCTGCTGGCCATGCCCTCACTGGATATGGCGGCTCTGGCGCTGTATGCGGGCCTGCCCTGTTCGGCCAGTGCCTATGTTCTCGCCCGCCTGATGGGGGGGGACGCCAAAATGATGGCCAGCATCATTACCGTTCAAACGCTGGTTGCCATTGGCACCATGCCGGTTTTGGCGATTTTGATGCACGCGGCCTAAATCCAGCCGCCACAACATTTTAACCGTTCAAATACTGACCATGCAGACAGGGCAAAAAGTGATATTTCACCTTTCCGTAACAGGTGCAATTCGCTATGCTCCGAACGCAATTTTCCAATCAGTGTGCAGCCAAGGAACAAGTGCAACGCCATGAGTGTCATGGGACCAAAGGCGGATCACTATCCGCATCCACATCTACTGGGGATCGAAGGTTTGACCCCCGGGGAAATCACCCTCATTCTTGATCGCGCCCAGCATTATGCGGAAAAAAACCGCACTGCCGACAAAACCAGCAACATCCTTGCTGGCAGCACGGTCGTTAACCTGTTTTACGAAAATTCCACCCGAACACTCACATCCTTTGAACTTGCCGCCAAACGGCTCGGTGCGGATGTGATCAATATGACGGTGGGGACCAGTTCGGTCAAAAAGGGTGAAACCTTGATCGATACGGCCATGACGCTTAACGCCATGAACCCCGATGCCCTTGTCGTGCGCCATGCCGATAGTGGTGCCGTCAAATTGCTCAGCGAAAAGGTCAATTGTGCCGTCTTGAATGCGGGGGATGGCCGCCACGAACATCCCACCCAGGCCTTGCTGGATGCGCTGACCATTCGCCGCCACAAGGGCCGCCTGCACCGTTTGACGGTTGCCATTTGCGGCGACATTGCCCATTCCCGGGTCGCACGCTCCAATATCCTGCTGCTCAACACAATGGGCTCACGCGTCCGCCTGATTGCCCCGCCAACCCTGATCCCGTCGAAAATTGACCGTATGGGTGTGGAAATTTTCCACGACATGGAAGAAGGCCTGAAGGATTGTGACATCGTCATGATGTTGCGCCTGCAGCTTGAACGCATGGAAGGCAGCTTTATCCCGTCGGTGCGCGAATATTTCCATTTCCACGGCCTGGACCGCGCCAAACTGGCCAATGCCAAACCCGATGCCCTGATCATGCATCCCGGCCCCATGAACCGGGGGGTCGAGATTGACAGCGAAGTCGCGGACGATGTGGAACGTTCCGTCATCCGCGAACAGGTTGAAATGGGCGTTGCCGTGCGCATGGCCGCCCTGGAAATTCTGGTTCAGAACCACCGAAATCTTGCAGGGGACCATTCATGATGCCTGCCATTCGCGCCACAGCCAGCGGTAAAACCGCCTTTGTCAATGTGCGCCTGCTTGACCCTGCCACCGGCCTGGATCAAACCGGCGGCCTTTTGATGCAGGACGGCATCATTGCCGAAGTTGGCCCCGCCGTCACCCGCGATAAACTGCCCTCCGATTGCCGGATCATTGATGGTCAGGGCCTTTGCCTGGCACCAGGCCTGGTTGATATGCGTGTCCAGCTGCGCGAACCGGGGTTTGAGCATCAGGAAACCATCGAAACCGCTGGTAAATCGGCCGCGACCGGTGGTGTCACCACCCTGATCGCCCTGCCCAATACCGACCCGGTGATTGATGATGTGGCCGGGGTGGAGTTTGTCGCGCGCCGCGCCCGCAAGGTCGGCCTTGCCAAGGTGTTTGTTTATGGTGCGGTGTCCAAGGGCATTGAAGGCCATGAAATCACCGAAATGGGCTTGCTCCATCAGGCCGGGGCTGTTGCCTTTTGTGATGGCGTGCAAACCATTGCCAGCGCCCGTTTGCTGCGCCAGGCATTGTCTTATGCCACCTTTTTTGACGGCATGATTGTCCAGCATCCCGAAGAGCCGGAGCTGTCACGCGGCGGCCATATGAATAGTGGCGAACTTGCCACCCGGCTTGGTCTTTCGGGTGTTTCACCGCTGGCCGAGGTTATTCAGATCGAACGTGACATTCGCCTGGCGGAAATGACCGGCGGACGGTTACATTTCGCCCATATTTCAACCGGAGAATCGGTCGAGGTCATTCGCAAGGCGAAAAAACGCGGCCTTAAAATTACCTGCGACACGGCCCCGTTTTATTTCGCCTTGAACGAAAATGCGGTCAGCGATTATCGCACCTTTGCCAAACTTTCCCCGCCCCTGCGCGCCGAGGATGATCGTCAGGCCATTGTCATGGGCCTGGCCGATGGCACGATTGATGCCATCGCCTCCGACCATAACCCGCAGGACCAGGACAGCAAGCGCCTGCCCTTTGCCCAGGCGGCGGCGGGCGGTGTCGGCCTTGAAACCCTGCTGCCGATCACGCTGGAGCTGTATCATAACGGGCATATGTCATTGCTTGAGGCCCTGGGTAAAGTCACCCACGCGCCAGCAAAGCTGATGAAGCTTGAAAATCATGGCACGCTGGCAGCAGGCAGTGCGGCGGATATTGTGGTGTTCGATCCCGGTCGCCCGGCCAAGATTGATCCGTACAAATTCCAGTCGAAATCGAAAAATTCGCCTTTTGACGGACGTTTGATCCAGGGCATCGTTTTGCGCACCCTGATCGACGGACGTGAAGTTTTTACACATCCCAGCTGTATTGAAGGGTCTTGATCATGGAACTCGATGCCACCTACAAGGCAACACTGATGTCCCTGCAAATTGCTGTTGTATGCGGATATCTCCTGGGCTCCATTCCCTTTGGGCTGGTGTTAACGCGCTTGGCAGGCCTTGGCGACATTCGCACGATTGGCTCGGGCAATATTGGGGCCACCAATGTGCTGCGTACCGGCAACAAGTTCCTCGCCCTGCTTACGCTGATTGGCGATAGCGGCAAGGGGGCAGCGGCAGTTTTGCTGTTTGGCTATATTTACGGTGCCGAACAAGGCATTTTTGCCGGTGCGGCGGCTGTTGTCGGCCATATGCTGCCCCTCTGGCTGCGTTTTAAGG
>JBNKVZ010000246.1:0-4046 GCA_050299455.1 Thalassospira sp. | reverse complement strand
AATTTTCTGGCGCAAAGCCCATATCCCGTGCGGCATATAAAAACAGGTCCGGCGCGGGTTTGCCATTGGCAACAAAATCGGCACTATAAATGCGATCCTTGAACCACGGGCCCAACCCCGTCAGGCGCATGGTCGTGTGAAGGCGCTGCACCGAACTGCTTGATGATATGCAAAACGGAATGTTTTTCGCGTCCAAGGCCGCCAAAACCCCGTCAATACCCTCAATTTTCTGAAGTTCGCTATCGTATCTGGCAAACAGCTTTTCATAAAAATACGGTTTGAACTCCGCACTTACATCGCGGCCGGTTTGCTCGAAAATATAATGAATTGGCGCGGCACTGGACCTTCCGGTAAACAGGCGTGCCACCTCTTCGCCCGATAACGGCGCACCAAAATGCGCCAGCACATCCACCAGTGTTGACAGCGAAATCGGCTCACTATTTACAAGCACACCGTCGCAATCAAAAAGGACGACCTTGATCGCCGTTGGCAGTTCGGTGTAGGACCCGATAGAAGCGGATGTGGGTTGCATTTGTTTCTCGGAGCTTGTTTTTTGCAATCTCCAACCCTAGCCAATCGAGAATATTCACGTCAACACAAATGAACATTTGACCAATCTATGGTCTTTTGTTCATTTTAGGCCCAAACGGCAAAAAGACAGTCTGACCCACTTGCGAAGTGCAGGATCTCCTATAAGACTGCCCCGGAAAAACAACGTCAAGAGGCGGGAGGAACCATCGCCATGACCCTGAAAGACAAGGCAATTATCGGTGTGGATGTCGGAACCGGCAGTGCACGCGCTGGCATTTTTGACAGCACCGGCAAACTGCTGGGCAGCGCATCCTACCCGATCGCCATGAATCGCCCGCGCCCGGATTTTGTCGAACAGGATTCCACCAATATTTGGGACTCCGTCTGCAAATCCGTCAAAGACGCGCTGATCAAGGCAGATGTGAATGGCAATGATGTTGCCGCCATCGGTTTTGACGCTACCTGTTCACTGGTTATCCGTGGCGCAGATGACAGCCCCTTGCCCGTCTCCCCCGATGGCCCGGCCAATTGGGACGTTATTGTCTGGATGGATCACCGCGCCACCCGCGAGGCCGAAGAATGCACCGCCACCGGTTCAAAGGTGCTTGATTATATCGGTGGCACCATGTCGCCGGAAATGGAAATTCCCAAACTGATGTGGCTGAAACGTCATAGCCCGGAAGTCTGGAATAAAATGACCGCGGCCTATGACCTTGCCGATTTTCTGGCTTACCGCGCCACCGGCGATAATGCGCGTTCCTGCTGCACGGTTACCTGCAAATGGACGCATCTTGCCCACGAAGAAACCCCGTGGGATCAGGAATTTCTATCGCAGGTCGGGCTGGATGACTTTATTGAAAAAGTCGGCATTGATGGCCCCGCCGTTGCCGTGGGGACGCCCGTTGGCAATCTGTCCGCCGATGCCGCCCGTGAACTGGGCCTGAATACCAACTGCATGGTCGGTGCAGGCCTGATTGATGCCCATGCCGGGGCGCTTGGCACGCTTGGCGCGCATCTTGGCGGTAATCTTGATCAGCGTTTTGCCATGATCGCAGGCACATCAACCTGCCATATGGCCCTGTCGGCCGAGCCGCGCTTTATCAAGGGCGTTTGGGGCCCCTATTTGGGCGCGGTCGCCCCGGGCCTGTGGCTAAATGAAGGCGGGCAATCGGCCACCGGGGCGCTGCTGGACCATATCTGTGCCATGCACCCCTTTGCCCATGATATGGGCCGCGATGCCCACCGTCTCGCCGGGGAAAAGTTGTTGCCGCGCATGATGGAACAGGCCGACCTGGCCCCACGCCTGCATATGCTGCCCGATTTTCACGGCAACCGTTCCCCGCTGGCCGACCCGGAAGCCCTGGGCGTGATTAGCGGCCTGACACTGGATCAAAGCGAAGACAGTTTCCTTGATCTTTATTGGGCAACGGCCTGCGCCATTGCCTATGGCACCCGCCATATCATCGATGCCCTAAATGCCACGGGCTATGACATCCGCCATATCCATCTAAGTGGCGGTCACACCGCCAGCCCGGTTCTGGTGAAACTTTATGCCGATGTTACCGGGTGTGATGTGGTGATGTCGGAATGCCCGGAACCGGTCCTGCTGGGGGCTGCCATGCTGGCGGCAGCGGCCCTTGATGCCGAAGGCGGACTTGAGGCCGCATCACGCAGCATGGCCGCGCGCGAAACCGTAAAAACCCCCGACGAAAGTGCCAAAGCAGACCACGACCGGCGCTATGCCATCTTCCACAAGCTGCACGCCCATCGCCAGGAACTTGATGCCATGAGCAAGGCCTGAGCTCCCAGCCTTAAGGCTCAAGGCTCAAGGCTCAAGGCTCAAGGCTCAAGGCTCAAGGCTCAAGGCTCAAGGCTCAAGGCTGACGCCCAACGCCACGCCATAGCAGCAAACAAACAAAAAATCCCCCGTCCGCATCCTTGCCGACGGGGGATTGCATTTACCAGGCAAACAACCTGCTAAGTCACATCTGCTTAGGCCAGGTTTTGTTTTAAAAACTCTGCCGTGCGGCCATTGGCCGTGGCTGCGGCCTGTTCATCGTAATGATTGCCCCCGACACGGCAAAAGGCATGGTTGCTGTCCGGGTACTGATAAATCGTCACACCGCTTTTATCTTGCAGGGCTGCCTTGATTTTGTCCTGTGCCTCGGTCGGGATGAATTCATCCTGCCCGGCCAGATGCATAATCAACGGTTTGCTGATTTTATCGGCCTCGCCCAGATAATTATCAATGCCAGCGCCATAGAAGGATGCAAAGGCATCGCCATCGGTGCGGGTTGCGGAAAGATAGGTCATCATCCCGCCCATGCAATAACCAACAACGGCGGCCTTGCCACTGGCATCCGGCAGGGCGCGCGCGGCATCGAGTGTCGCCTGAATATCCTGTGCGCCTTTATCCGGGTCAAATTTCTGCAAAAGGCCAAATGCCTTTTGCCATTCGTCATCGGTTTTGTCGGTCAGTTCGATCCCCGGCTCCAATCGCCAGAACAGGTCCGGGCACACCGCAATATAACCTTGACGGGCATATTCATCGGCCACACCGCGCATCACGGCATTTACGCCAAATATTTCCTGAATCACAACAACCACCGGGGCGGGCACTGTTTCCGGCATGGCGACATAGGCGTTAAACGTCCCGTCGGCAGTTTTAATGGAAAGATTCTGACTCATGGGGCCTCCGTGTTTTTGATTGGGTTATCCTGTATTGGGCGCGCTATTCAAAGCCTGACAACACACCACAGATGAAATTGAGATAATCCAAAATCAGGCCAATGCCAGTGCCCCACACCCCACCATAGCGAGAAAATAATAAACCATCGCACGACAGACTTTTCCGCCGTAAAAAACAACGGTTATCGTCAAACACACAATCAGATGCTGGCCACACAACCACCCCCTGCCCGCCGCGGCCCGCCCCAGCCCGTCTTTAGCTATCTAACCCGGAAGTCCGCCTATGTCGCAAAACCGTGATGCAATTCTTCGCCCCCTACAGGGCCTGTTTTATCGCGCCGTTGACCCGCGCTATCTTGCAAACAGCCTTGCTGGCTCCCGCATGGCCGGGCGATATTCACGGGCGGATCAACCAACACTTTATCTTAGTTCCTCGCCCGCGGGTGTGAAGGCGGCGATGATTGCCCATCGTGCCGAACGCACGGCCGGGCTTGAAATGGTCACAGTCTCGGTAAATGCGCAGCGTATTTTTGATTTACGCGATGAAAAGGCATGTGAAAAGGCGGGTATCAATTTGGCAGACGCCACAGCCCCCTGGCAGGACCTTGTGATACAAGAGGAAACACCGCCCTCCTGGCACGTGCGCGACCAGCTTGAAGCCCTGGGCGCACAGGGCCTTATTGACCCGTCACGCAAAGCTCCCGGCCTGTGGCATCTTGTGCTGTTTCACTGGAACGCAGACCAACAGCCCCAGGTCGAGGTCGTATCGCCCGTACCCTCGCCCTGAAACCGCTTTTAATCCGGCATGACCCGCAAATTAGCGGGCC
>JBNKVZ010000245.1:0-4115 GCA_050299455.1 Thalassospira sp. | reverse complement strand
GAGGCAAAGGTGTAATCCGTATCGGTAATGTTAAACACGATCTTGCCGGTGCTGGTGTCAGTGCCCGTCAAGCCCGAGCCAAAGGCAACCGTGGCCGCATTCAGGGTCCCCGCCGCCGCAGCATTGCTTCCGGCGGCTGCACCAATAATCAGTGTGCCGGTCGAACCGGATGATCTGGCAATATCAAGGGTACCCGTACCGCCATTAACGTTCACAGAACCGCCATCGGCCAGCGTCAGGGTGCCAGTAGCATGATCCCCCACATAAAGACCGGTCGTAACGTTCAGAACGCCATTGCTTTTGACCGTCAGGCCGCCTGTTGCTGTCGTATTGATAGAAGTCTCGCTGCTATCATCGTCAAAATAAACGCCGGAACCAACGGAAAGGGTCCCTGCAACGTTGGCTTTTGCCGTGTTCGACAAGGTCATTGAACCCGTACCGCGTTCGCCAAGAATAATATCAGCGTTCGCGGTCAACAAAGAATTTTCGCCATCTACTGTCAGCGTGCCGACCGCTGCGGCGTCATGCCCCACATACATCTTTGTTGAAGCCGTGACAGCACCGCCTTCCTTAACATCGAGCGTACCAGTCCCCTGATAACCGAAGTAATTTACCCCATTCAAGGTTGCTGTCGAACCAGGACCACTCACAGTGACGGTTCCGGTCGAATCAGCGAATAACCCGGCAACAAAGTAGTTATCGGACGTCAGCGATGAGCCACTTGAAACATTAAGAACACCAACGGCTGATGCTCGAGTACCAATATATGCGTATCCATCCAATTTTGCGATGGATCCATTATTCAGGTTTAAAGTCCCCGTTGCTGCACCATTAGCAGAACTGCCAAGCTGCAATTGCCCTGTGCTCGTCAAATTAAACGTTGAATCATCAAAGGTTGCAGTCCCCTGCGAATTTAAGTCCTGCCCGAGGAAAAAATAGGCAGTAGATGTCAGGGTCGATTTGCCAGAAACATTGAGAATGCCAATATTATCCTTTGTCGCACCAATGAGGACAGTTCCATCCAGTTTAGCAACCGAGCCATTTTTCAGATCCAAAGTACCTGTTGCCGCACCACCTTGAGCACTACCAAGTTGCAGTTGCGCGGTAGTATCTTTCAGGTTGAACGTTGCGTTATCGATAGACAAGGTCCCCGCTGACCCTGCACCAACGCCAACACCGACATGATAACTGGCATCATAAGTCGCACCATCTGATATGGTCATAAGACCAATTGTGCCATTTTTAAATCCGATATATGCCCAACCGTTCGCAGTGACAAGCTTGGTACCGGCCCCGGTGAACGACATGGTCGATTCCACGCCAGAAGACCAGCCTATGGCAAGGGCATCGTTTGTATTCACAGCGTTAAGCGTTGCCCCGCCCCTAACAACCAACGTGCGCGGGCCTGAGTTCACAGGATCGGAAGACAGACTATCTGTGGCAACCATCACCCCGGTCCCATCAACCGTATAGTGGCCATCTATGACCAGATCACCACCACCAAAATTACCATCCCAGTTACTGAACTGATTAAACAGGGTACCGTTGCCGCCTACCCCACCTGTCCAATGAGATTCTGCGTGAACATCGGAAACGGGTGCCAAAGCAACAAGTGCTGTGGTCGACAGCAACAACAAAGTGGCTGAAATTTTCATATTAACCCCCTTTTGGGCATTTCCCCAAAATCATACTGAAGAAATTATATTTCTACCGGAGCGGTGCAATAATAAGAAAAACCCACCTATTCAATACGCATGTATAGTCTTATAAGAACCAGACGATATATACGTAAGAACAGTAAAATTAATTTCTTCAAAACAGTGATGTGTTTTTTTCGAACAAAAAATCCATCTGATCAAGATGGTATATTCGCATTTTCAGATAAAATCATAATTTAGAAAAATAATATTTTAAATATCTATACATATGTCACAAAAATCTCATCTTAAGAGTAGTTAAATTCAGTTTAAAAAATCGCTTAGTGGAAATTAAAAAAAACTTCCGACACTCCTGGTAGAAACAAAAAAAAGCAGCCGATAAAACATACACCGAAAAAACAACCGATCTTGAAATTCTGAAACGCGTCGCGGCCGAGTCACTAAAAAAATGGCGATGTCAGCCTGAAGCAGACATCGCCATTTTGTTTCATCTTTGCACTCATACCAAACTGCACTGATCGAGACCGATCAGTGCAGCGCTCAATTAGCGGGCGGACTTCTCTCAAGTCCTTGCCAATCGCTCTTAAACCGCGCGGCACCGTCGAGCCTAAACCGTTCTCAATGCGCTTTACGCATAGAAAACGGGCATATCAGGTTTTGCCCCCGCCTGATCGCGGCCCCAAACGACAAAGTCCCCGCCAAAAGCGGGGACTTTGCACAACATGTCAAACCTCAAAACCGGGGCGATTAAAACTTGATCGCCAGTTTTGCCGACAGGGTATTGTCGCGGCTATCCTTGCTCATCTCGCCATTATAATTCAGCGACACGGTTGTATCCTGGGCAACCCCAACGCTCACTCCGGCTTCGAGAACCGCGCTGTCACGCGAGGCGGGTGCGCTGCTGACCGTAAAGGTGTTTGACCCGGCAAACGACACCGTTGAATCCTGTGACATATCGCCATAGGCATGACGCCAGCCCAAACCGGCCTTCAATTCACCCGACAGCCCCAGAACATCAATCTCAAGATCATGTGCCAAACGCAGGCCAAGGGTGCTTGCCACCTGATTATCGCTTTGCGAACTCGATGTCAGGGCCGCGGCACCGCCACTTTCCTGGAATCCATCCACGTTGGAATGAACAAAGGAAACATTCACATAAGGCTCAAACCGTGATTCCTGATGCTTGATGCGCAATGCCCCTTCGACAAAGAACTGTGTCGTCGAGGCATCATAATCGGCGGTCAGATTATCGGTGAAACCCGGAAAGACAACCGAGCGTTTGGAATCAATTTTCTGAAACGCATGCAAGGCACCAAAACGCAAAGAGGTTGCTTCAATTTCGGTGCCGCCATAGGCCGCCAGATAGTAACTGTCGACCATGGCGCTTGAAGATACGTTTTTATCCTGGATCGAGTCCCGACCAAAACCGGTTGCCACGCCAAAGCGCCAGTTATCGAGCACCCGCGTATCCACACCGACCATCACGCCCCCGCCATGGGTCCTCGTCTTGTGGGCATCATTGTCGCCAGATGTCGTGCACCAGCTGCCAAAATTGCTCATCCAGGCCTGGGTATTTTTTTCCTTGCCCAGCAACCCCACCATCTCGTCGTCATTTGACGCGACAATCGGCGCAGAATTCACACCACCGCCCTGGAAAGAATCGCGGATACGGTTATTCACCGCCGTGCGCGACATCCTGGAATTGGTCAGAATCGTCGACGTGGTCGAGGCATGAACTTCGCCCGACAACTGATCAAAGGCCTGCGCGGTTTGCCCCGTTTCAAGTTGCACAACAGCATCATAAAGTTTGTTACCATTGCTCAGGCTATCGACCGCACCGGCGGTCGATCCTTCGTTCGGCGTGCTTGTCTGTGCCGCCAGCGCCTGACCATTACGGGTCCGCGTCAGATAAACATTGTTGTCTTCATAGGTCAGCTCATCCTGCAAATAGGCAGAATACTTGCTGATGCTGGCAAACGTCCCGGTCACGCCGGTTGTGGTTGTGACGATGGTGTATTTCTTATCCACGGCAATGCTTGAATTATCGCCATTCAGTGCGGCAAGCTTAACCTTTGCCGTGCTGCCAATGGTGGCACTACCGGTGACAGAAATCGCATCACTCGACGTATCATCGACCTGGACCACATAGACCGATCCATCGGCAAAGGTGGTGTTGCCCGCAACATTCAGGGTCTGGATGGTCGCGCCACCCGGGCTGACCGTACCGCCGGACTGAACCGAAAGTCCGCCAACCGTGCCTTTACCCGTCAGGAACGCGCCGTTATTGATAGAAACAACCGAAGACGCAATGGAGCCTGCAATATTAAGGGTTCCCCCCTTCACCGTGGTCGCACCGCTATAGGTTGACGTCCCGGTCAGGTTAACGGTGCCCGCCTCGACATCGACCGTACCGGCACCGGTGATATTCGAAGCAAAGTTATAATCCGTATCGGTAAT
>JBNKVZ010000244.1:0-4163 GCA_050299455.1 Thalassospira sp. | reverse complement strand
GCTTCTTTAACCTGGCCTCCAAAGGGGCGCTTAAGGTTATTGGCGCGCAACTGCATGAAGAACCGGGATATGACGGTTCGGCCATTCTGGTTTCCAACAAGGCCTATGATGCTGGTTTAACCAAGGTCGACCAGCTGGGCGGGCATAGCTTTGCGTTAAGCCAGGTAGGTTCCAGCTTTCATTACATGATTGGCAATGTCGCCGAAAAGGCCGGGTTTGACCTTGCCAGCATGCAGTTAAAGCCGCTGCAGGCCGTGCCAAACATGATTGGTGCGTTAAAAACCGGGCAGGTCGACAGCATGATCATTGTGCCCCACATTGCCAAGCCGCTGGCAAATGCCGGCGCGGCGCATATCATTGGCTGGGTTAAGGATTATGTGCCTTATCAGGTGGGTGGGTTGTTTACCTCCGCCCGCAATGTCGAACAGCGTCGTGACGTCGTCGAACATTTTGTGAAGGCCTATCAGAAGGGTGTTGCCGATTACCGTGCGGCTTTGTTGGCGAAAGATGCCGATGGCAACCTTGTGAAGTCCGATACGACCGATGAAATCCTTAAGATCGTGCATAAATATGTTTATGCTCAGGACCCGGAAGCAAAGGCATTTCCGAAAATCCGTAATGGCGCAATGTTCATTACCAAGGATGCCCGCCTGGATGTGGCCGATGTGAAAAAGCAGGTCAAATGGTACCAGGACCACGGTTATGTCTCCAAGGATGCCGATCCCGATACCTTCATCGATACCAGCTTCATCCCGCCGCTTGACGCGAAATAAAAGCCACTAAACGTTTTGGAACCGGCCCTTTTGTCATGATGGCATGCGGGCCGGTTCATTTGTTTTTCCATTTTCATCACATTGACAAGAGGGCCGGTTATGCGGCTGGAAATTTCCGGGGTCAGCCATCATTATGATCAGATGGTGGCCCTGCGCGATATTGATCTGACCATCGAACCGGGCGAAATTGTTGCCCTGATCGGGCCGTCAGGCTGTGGCAAGTCAACCTTGCTCAGCATCATTGGGGGCATGTTAAAGCCCAGCGAAGGGCAGGTAAGTGCCAGTGGGGCCGTCCCCGAGGGCTGCCTTAACCCCCTGACATATGTGTTTCAGGATTTCGCCCTGCTGCCCTGGCGCACGGTGGCGGGCAATATCAGCCTGGTTCTGGAAGACCATAAATTAAGCAAGGCAGAACGGGCCGCCCGCATTGACGAAGTGCTGGCGCAAACCGGCCTGTCGGATTTTCGCAATGCCTATCCCAAGCAGCTTTCGGGCGGGATGAAACAGCGTGTCGGCATTGCCCGGGCGCTGGCTGTGCGCCCGGCGGTGTTGCTGATGGACGAGCCGTTATCGGCCCTTGATGCGCAAACCCGCATTTTGCTGCTTGATGAATTTGCCGCCCTGTTTGCCCGTACCGGCATGACGGCGGTTTACGTCACCCATAATTTAAACGAGGCCGTTCGTCTGGCGCATCGGGTGGTGGCGTTGCGTCGTCGCCCCGGCACGATCAAGGAAATTCACACCATTGATGTGCCGATTGACCAGCGCCACGAGGGGGATGCCGCCATTGCCGCGCATGAAGCCGCCCTGTGGGATTTGATCCGCGATGAAGCCATTGCCGCAGACAAGGAACTTGAACATGTCGCATGATCCCGCTTCGGTTAAAAATCCGGTCCGGTTGCGGGCGATCGGGTTTAATCCGCGTGCCAACCCTTATGCCGCCTGGGGCAGTTTTGCTGTTTTGATCCTTCTTTGGCAAATCGGCTCGTCAACCGGGTTTATCAGCGAACTTGCCATGCCCAGCCCGGTTGCCGTGGCCAAGGCCCTTTGGCAATTGATCGTGTCGGGTGAATTGTGGGTGCATCTGGCCGCCTCGGCCAAGCGTTTGGCCGTGGGCTGGGTGCTGGGGACGGTTGCGGGGCTGGTTGTCGGCTTTTTGATCGGCATGTTTTCCTGGGCGCGATCACCGGGGGTGGCGCTGGTATCGGCGCTGTTTCCGATCCCGAAAATTGCGCTTTTGCCGCTTTTCATCATCTGGTTTGGCATTGGCGAGCCGTCAAAATTTGCCACCATCGGCTTTGGCGTGTTTTTCCCCACTGTGATCAATACCTTTGGCGGGGTTGATAATGTGGCGCGCAATTTGATCCGTATGGGGCAAAGCTTCGATATGTCGACATGGTCGATTGTGCGCAAAATCATCCTGCCCGGCGCCTTGCCGACCATTTTATCGGGTTTCCGTATTTCATCCTCCATCGCGATTATTTTGCTGGTGGCTGCTGAAATGATCGGCGCGCAATACGGTATTGGTGCCCTTATCCTGTCGGCAGGTAATCTTTATCAAACTGATCAGCTGATTGCCGGGGTGGTTGTTTTGTCGCTTTTGGGGCTGTCGGTATCGTGGTTCCTCGGGCGACTGGATAAATGGTTGCTGTCCTGGCGCTAAGCAAAAGCCAGCAAGGATTTCGGCTGGTTTAGGAAGACAATTAAGGAGACGTTATGTCAGCTGATATATGGCGAAACCCGCAAGCTGATGACATTGACAGGATTTTGACCTCGCTTGCTGATCCGGCCCATGCCGGGGTGCTGACACTTGTCCCGCGTGAGGATTTGGAAACGGCAAATGATAGCGCGGATCGTGCTTTGTGGGTTTATGGCCCGGATGGCGCCCCGCAGGCATATGCCTATTTGTCGCATATGGCGACAGAGACCCCAAAGCTTGAGGAATTTGCCGTTTTCATCAAGGGTCAGGGAATTGGGGCGAGGGCGCTTGCCGCCCTGGTCGACTGTTTGCGCGAAAACCCGGATTTTAATTGGTTCTGGCTTCATGTGGCGACGACAAACGAACCGGCAATTCGGCTTTATCGCAAGCTGGGTTTTGGGAGGGATGAATTCCTGCCGGCACACTGGACCAACCGGTTAGGCAACACGATTGATCTTTTCCGTTTGTGGCGGGCGCTGGATCATCCGGTGACGTAAAAAATGATGTGGTGCCGATTTTGCCTGATGGGTGTTTGATGGCGTTTTATGGTGTTTAAACCGAAAAATTGCCAAGGCATTTATCGATACAGTGCGCGATAACGGGCGGGGGGCATCCCCGCCTTTTTGGTGAAAAAGCGCGAAAAATATCCGGCATCCTGATAGCCCAGTTCATCGGCGATTTGCTGAATGTTGATATCCGTGTAAATCAGGATGCGTTTCGCCTCCAGCACCAGGCGATTATGCAGGACCTCGATGGCGGTTAGCTCGACAATATCTTTGCAAATGCGGTTAAGCTGCGTGGCGGTAACGCCGATTTCGCGGGCATAATGCGCCATTGGTAAATGCTGGCGATAACCGGTTTCAATCAGGGTTTGAAACTTGCGGAATTTTGCATTTTTTTGCTCCTGGCGCGAAAGGCGGGCATCACGTTGCAATTCGCCATGTCGCCCAGCTTCCAGCAATAACAAGCCGATAATATTGCGCAGGGCAAACAAGCGGCCAATGGAATGCCCGTAATATTCGCTGACCAGCTGGCGGATCAGAAAATCGGTTGTGGGCTGTTCGCTCAGATGCGTAGGACCGGGTGAAGGATGACAGTGGGGTGGCTCAGGTCGATCATCATGTTGTGTTGCCGGCGCGACATATAAGGGTTGATCAAGGCAACTGTTTAACCGGGGAACCAGGGCCAGGATCTCGCGCACATGGTCATCGGTCAGGGAAATCACCCAGCCATCAATATCCTCGCTAAAGCGAAAGCCATGTACCGTTCCTGGCGGAATGGTTAACAGGCTTTGCTGGCCGATGGTGAATTGCCGGTCATCAAATTCGATCCATGCTTCGCCATTTGTGGTGAACAGCAATTGAAACAGGTTGGCGTGGCGGTGGGGCTGAATATACATGTTATGCAGCCGTGACCGCGACGGGATTGATTCCAGATGGAAAAATTCCGGTTCCTGTTCGGCATTGCTGTTCATGGCGATGTTTTCGCCATACAGCCGATAAACCGGAATTGTTTCGCGCGTTGCAATCATTGTTCGGTCAGTTTCGCATTTTTATTGTTTACCCACCCAACAATGTGGGGACCAGCAAGGTTAGCGCCGGAATAAAGACAATCAGGCTAATCCGTATAATTTCGGCGGCGAAAAACGGCATCACACCCCGGAAAGTCTGGCTCATCGGCACGCCTTCGGC
>JBNKVZ010000243.1:2138-4209 GCA_050299455.1 Thalassospira sp. | reverse complement strand
GGGTGACAAAACTGGATTGCGACTTCTTGGGGTCGAACTTGTAAGATGCTGCACCGCTGGCAATCAGGCGCGATGCCTTGTTGCCGGCATGGGGCACGGCATAATCTTTGAAGGTGGTAGCCATCTTCGGGCGAACAATTTCCATGCCCAGCTTGGCCGCTTTTTCATTGTCGTCAGACTGTTCTGTTGCGCTGAGTGCCACGATGATTTCAGCATCATTGTTTTTTTCGCGCATGTGGCGGGCCAGATCCGCCCAGTCCGCCGGTCTGGCGGGGACTATCACCGGGCAGTTCGTCGCCTTATGCAGCGCCGCCGCATCGGCGTAATCCCGGGCGATGATCAGCGTGTCTCGATCCCCGCGTTTTGGGGGATCGATCCTGTGCATCAGGACCTGATCGGACGGGCTTTCCTGCACCAGGCTTTGGCGGCCCTGTTTGTCGATCCGCATGACGTTTTCAATCCGGCCGGAGCGGTCGCGCAGTGGCATGGCAATGTTGCCTTTGTCTGTGAGCTTGACGCCATAGCCGCGTAGGCCAGTGGCTTTCAGCCAGGCTGAATTCTTTGGTTTGGCCCAGTCGGTGCAGGCATCCCAGACCATGAAGGCTTTATCATCGGTGACTGGGGCAAAAGCGCGACGAATGTCAGTTGCATCATCCTGATCGGGCAGGGACACAAGCGGTATATTGGGTTGGCGCGGGATGTTTGGATCGGCAATGATTGCTGTACTGTCCGGGTATCGCCTTTGATGGTCTTTCAGGACCTGGCGCATGTCATCGGGATCGGCCAGAACCACCACCGGACGCCGTGTCGCATCATGGATTTTAACGGCATCGGCATAATCGGCGGTAAAGATCACCGGGCCTTTGTCGATCTGTTTTCGGGTATCAATAAGATGCACCAGCCCGCGTGCCCGGTTGTTGCCGATGTCCAGGCTTTTGCCGTCCGGCGAATAAAGCCGCACGGCTTGCAAATGGCCATTGCGGTCCCTGAACGGCACGAGCAAGTTGCCCTCATCATCCATGCGACAGCGCCGACCGGTCGAACGGGTCTCCGACAGCCACTTAAGCGATTTGGCCTTGGCCCAGTGCCCAGCCTCTTTCCAGGCTTTGAGCGCCGGGTTGGCGAGTTTTGTCACCGGTGTGGGGCGATCCTCGCCAAAGACCAGATGTAGCATTTCCTGATGGGCGATTAAAAACACCGCAGCCAGCGGATCACGATAGGCCTCGCTGACCAGAAACAGCTTCCAGTTTGACAGTGACCGGCTCAACAGACTGGAGGGCGGGGCCGGGGTTAGTTTTTGCGTGCCAAGATATTTTCGCCAGAGTGGCGGCATGGCAGGATGGCGCAGGGTCGGGCGGCGTTTATAGCGCCGTTTGGGCCATGATGGTTTTTCCTTTGCCGCTTTCTGCTCTTCAAGGGGTGGTTTGAAGGCTCCGAGTTTCTTTTCCAGAGCAGCTTTGCTCATGGAACGATCCAGGGCTGATGCCTTCATGCCCTGGCCATCCGGTCCGAGCAGCACAAAGCCATTACCGCGTTTCTTAAGTTTGATGTCGTAATCACCCAGAACCTGATGCAGTTCCTGCCAGGTCTTCGCGTCTGCCGTTTGTTGTAAAATCTCGTCGCGATGGCCCAGCACATGGTTCTGGAAACTTTCCTGCCAGGTTTGGGATTCATAATCCCGGGCAGAAGGGGAGAGTTTGGCGCTATTGTCTTTGCGTTGTGCCATGCCGTTATCGACAAACAGGCTGTATTTCTTTTCAAGCTGGCGCGAGACCCGATCCAGAATTTTAAAATCACGATAGGGGGTGACGAGCTGGAGCGTTTGTGGATGCACCCGGTTAAAGGCGATGTGCATATGAAAATTGTCGGTATTGATATGCGTACCCGCAACATATTGATGGCTGCTAAAACCCAATGCCCCGGCATAGATTTCGGCAATGTCCTTTAAATCCTGATCGGACAGCCGGTCTTTCTCGCCCGGGCGGAACGAGACAATCATGTGATAGGACTTGTCTTTGACATCGGGCTTGAGGCGGCGCACGGCTTCAATCTCGACCAGGGCGAGATCCAG
>JBNKVZ010000243.1:0-2128 GCA_050299455.1 Thalassospira sp. | reverse complement strand
ATCATGTGATAGGACTTGTCTTTGACATCGGGCTTGAGGCGGCGCACGGCTTCAATCTCGACCAGGGCAAGATCAAGATCCTCTTTGTGCTCGCCAGCCCCACAATTGGCAATCCAGAAGCGGTCCAGCTTTTCGCCAGCCTCCTTGGCCGCAGCGATATAATGCGCCAGTTCTTTGTAATTATCGGCGATATGGGCGTTCTTGGGGATCTTCTTGGCGATCATGACGCTTTACGATGCAGGGAACTGTCAATCTCGCGCACCAGATCTTTGAGTGCATTCTGAGTGGCGGTAATGTCGATGATCAATTGATCAAACTTGACCAGCAAATCGGCACTCAGCGGTTCATCAAGGGCCAGTTTAAAGAGATTGCCGAGACGTGCCTGGTCAGCATTGACCCTGAGAAGGTCAAGAATGGCCTGTGAGGCTTCAAACGTGCGCTGATCGGGCAGTTTGCTGTTCATGAGCAGCCGCCTTAACAGCTCCGAGCGGCTTAACCGCATTTGCCCGGCCAACTGGTCGAGCCTCTGGCTCTCGGCTTCCGGCAATGTGACCAACAGACGTCGGTTATTTGTTGCCATGACTTTTCTCGTTAAAAAATCCGGTAATTTGCGCTTGTCCCGGAACCGGGCAGTTTTCCATGTGGCAGCAGGAATGGCGCGGTTGGCCGTTTATAAAATCCCGCAGCGCCGATCCCATATTGTAATGAACGATTATGCTGTTCCACCAGTCTGCGCCCAGGCTCGGTATGGCGGTTTTCTGTTCAGCGATATAGAGACATTGCAGGAGTGTCGACATATCAAGCGACAGAGTGGTCTCACCGGATTGCAGGGCAAAAATCAGGGCCGGGCCACAGTCTTCGCAGAAAACATCCTGTGCTTCGTCAAGCCGGGCACGTGTCCGGAAAATGGCCTCGGGAGAGGGTTTCGACATCATTATGATCCTTTATAAATGCTCGCTAAAGATGCCGGTGGCCCTTATAGAGAGCCACCGGCAGAGGATTAGATCGCCACTTGCTGGCCCTGGTGACGGTGCTGCTGTTTGGGCGCAGGCAGGGTGCGGACCTTTTGCAGTTTTTGTGTCAGGCCCAGTTCTTTGATCTGCTGCTTGATGGTCCTGGCCAGGCTGTCGATACCACGTGCCACATGCAGATCGTTAAAGTCGGTCAGGCCTGCCTGTTTTTCCGCCGGAGACAGGTTGGGCTTGATCACGGCGGCCTCCACCCGGGCGGCAGCCCGTTCGGCTCCCTTGAGGCCGGGATTGATGCCCTGTCTGGCCTCTACACCGTGATCATCATCGGCAGCGATGATCAAGGGCCGGTCGGGGAAGGCCTTTTGCAGGGCTTCGGCGACCGGGGCGAGATTGCCGCTATCCATTGCAATGGCGGTCTGATAGCCGGTCGCCATATTGAGGCTTTTGCCGGTGGCAAATCCTTCGGCAATCAGGATCGGACCTTTTTTATTGCCCGGGATCATGTGCATCAGCCCGGTTTTGCGCCCATCCTTGAGGAAGCGTTTGCTGCCATCGGGTGTGATGACCTGGACATTTTCGATAAAGCCTTTGGCGGTCGTCATCGGCATCAGCAGATTGTTGTGAATGTCCTGTTTTAGCGTTTCGCCGCCCACCTGCTTGCGTTGCAGATAGACATGATCTCCACTGGCCGTATCCGCCCCCTGAACCATCGCATAGGCGCGTTTGGCCACCTGTTTGTATTGCGCCTTGAGGTTTTCTTCCATTTGCGCCTTGCGGGCAGCCGCCTCGGCCTTGCTGCGTTCAATCTCGGCGGGGTTGCGCTCGGCTGCCGAACTGACCCATTTCACAGGCTCGTTCCCGGATTTGTAATTGACGATATTGCCCGCCGGAATGCCCTCGATAAAGCCGCGATAAGAGCCGCTTTTCTGACCCTTGCGGTCGCTTTCCACCGACACCCGGTGCCATTTGCCATCCATTGTCGGCAGGCCGTCAATCACCAGACCGTTTTCACGGCAGGCGAGAGCAAACTCTTCTTCCGGGCGCATGCGGGATTGCGGTTTTTGAGCCGTTTGTTCGTTCCAGCGGGCAAAAGGTTTGAGATCGGCATCGTCATAGACATACCAGGATTTTGCGCGTCGATCCCATTTGGCTCCGAG
>JBNKVZ010000242.1:0-4252 GCA_050299455.1 Thalassospira sp. | reverse complement strand
TGGCCCTAGTTCTTTCGCCAGACCAATCGTCAGGCTGTCAATCGCGCCTTTGGAGCCGGCATAATCAACATATTCATTGGGGCCGCCCAGCTTGGCCGCCATCGAGGAGACATTGACAATCACCCCGCCTTTGCCATCGCGCGAGCGGGCCATATGCCGGGCGGCTTCGCGGGCGACGATATAGGCACCCAGGATGTTGGTATCAAAAATACGCTCCATCCGTTCGACATCCATATCCATTAATTTTTGCGCCGGGGCGACGATACCGGCATTATTGACCACGGCATCAATGGTGCCAAACGCATCCCGTGCGACCGAAAACAGCGAGATGATGTCTTCTTCCAGGGCAACGTCGCAGCGTTTGATAATACATTCGCCACCGGCCTTGCGGCAGTCATCGCGGGTTTGTTCGGCTGCGGCCTTGTTACCGACATAGCTGATGGCGACATTCCAGCCGCGCTCGGCACATAAAAGGGCGGTGGCCCGGCCAATACCGCGTGATCCCCCTGTAATCAAAACTGTTTTAGGCATGTTTCTTCCCCATGTGTTTAAAGCGCTTTGCCTTTAACCCGCATCATTCTGCGCGAAATAATCTTCTGTCCGGCGAGGAAAGGCAAAGCGCTTTCGGGGCAAACTATTGCAGGTTCAACGGCTTGGAACAAGCCATAGAAAGACGCATGGCAAGGGGGAGGGGCGCGCAAAAAGAAACGGCCCCGCCGGGGAAGGGGCGGAGCCGTTTCTGAGGGAAACAAAAAAAGACCACAAGGAAAGTGAACCTCAATCCTGCGTGCCGTTTACAAGGGACAATATGCAAACGGGCGGGAAGGTCCTGTCAGTCCCGATCTGCGGTCAAGTTATTGGCAGGGGAGCCAATATTTCCCGATCTCGTTACATCGCCCGACTTGGCACTGCCTGTATCAAAGCCGAGCGCAATGCGTTCCTGGGGGGAAAGGCGCTCTAGGCCATCATAGGCTGTCTGGCGACGACGTGACTGGGCAACACTTTGCGCAGTAAATGGAAAACGGACCACCGTTCATTGTCTCCTGCAAATTGATGGCCCGGCGGGTCATCTTTTTGTCATGTGAATGTCATAATAAAAAATCGTTAACTTTTGTATTGCGAACTGCGCAGGTCTTTCATACCTGAACCGCATGTGGTCCCCCTTGCCGGGCAAAGCTATTGAAAATGCAGGCTTGTATATCATCGGCAAAAACCCGTAATCTCGCCGCACTTTGTTACCCTGTCACTCTGTTCCCCTATCGGACCATCAAAAAGGATTTCCCATGACCTATTCGGGCGATGCACATTTGGCTGCTTTGTTAAAAAAAGATGGCGTCGAAAAAGACCTTGCCGTGATCGTTGATCTGGTGGACGGGGTGCTGGCCGCAGCCGATGGCGATAGCCGGGCGGACTGGTTTGACCTGGTGGGGCCCAACCTGTCGCCCGATACCAAGGAGGCGCTTTTGGCCCTGCGCGACGAACGCAAAACTGCATTTTGCAACGCCGCCGATGGCTTTGATGCGCCAGAGCGTATTGCCCAATTGCGCGCCTATTTGGCCGCAAAGGGCATCGATGGCTTTATTGTGCCGCGTGCCGATGAACATCAGGGCGAATATGTGCCCGCCCGGGCCGAACGGCTGGCGTGGTTAACCGGCTTTACTGGCTCCGCCGGGGCGGTGGTTGTGTTGCAGGATCATGCCGCCATTTTTGTGGATGGCCGTTATACCATTCAGGTGCGCCAACAGGTGGATGGTCGCCTGTATGAATACCGCCATTTGGTCAATGAACCGGCAGTGGGCTGGATTTATGATCATCTGGAAGCCGGGCAGAAGCTGGCTTATGACCCGTGGCTGCATACCATTGCCCATGCTGACCAGTTGCGCGAAGCCTGTGCAAGTGCCGGGGCCGAACTGGTGGCGATTGACCCGAACCCGATTGATGCCCTGTGGCACCAGCAACCGGCCCAGCCTTTGGCACCGGCGCGCCCGCATTTACTGGAATATGCCGGGCAATCCAGTGCCGATAAGCGGGCGACCATTGCCAAGGCCCTTGAAACCCTGGAATGCGACGCCGCGGTTATTTCGGCACCGGACAGCATTGCCTGGTTGCTGAACATTCGCGGTGGTGATGTGCCGCAAACCCCGCTGATGCTGGGATATGCGATTATTGATAAAGCCGGCGCGGTTGACCTGTTTGCCGATGAACGGAAATTTTCGCCCGAAACGCGTGACTGGATCGCAGGCGACGCCACCTTGCGCCAGCCCGGTGAACTGGCCGATGCGCTGGCCGGGCTGGGCAATGGTTCCGTTCGGTTGGATGAAGCAACCGCATCGGACTGGTTGCGCATGCAATTGGGCAATGCCGGGGCCACGGTGCGGGTGGGCCGCGACCCGATCGCCATTCCCAAGGCGATTAAAAACGACGTTGAACTGGAAGGATCGCGCAAGGCGCATAAGCGGGACGGCGAAAAGATTATTCGTTATTTCGCCTGGCTGGAAAAGGCCGCCGCCGATGGCACGCTGGATGAAATGCGGGCAGCCGATAAATTGCTGTCGCTGCGCGAGGAAGATCCGCTGTTTCGGGACAGCAGCTTTACCACCATTCCCGGCAGTGGGCCGAACGGGGCGATTTGCCATTATCGCTGCATCCCGGAAACCAATCGCAAATTGCAGCCTGGCGAAATTTTCCTGATTGATTCGGGCGGGCAATATATTGATGGCACCACCGATATTACCCGGACCACCATTATCGGCACGCCCAGCGATGAAATGCGGGACCGTTTCACCCGTGTCCTCAAAGGGCATATTGCCCTTGCCACGGCCAAATTCCCGGCGGGCACCACGGGCCCGCAGCTTGATACCCTGGCGCGCAAACCGCTATGGGAGGTCGGCCTGGATTTTGACCACGGCACCGGCCACGGTGTGGGCAGTTATCTTGGTGTGCATGAAGGGCCGCAGCGCATTTCCAAGGCGGCGAATAAAATTGCCTTAAAGCCGGGCATGGTCGTCTCGAACGAGCCGGGATATTACAAGGAAGGCGAATATGGCATTCGCATTGAAAACTTGATCGCGGTTAAGGAACTTGACGCACCTGAAGGGGCCGAAGTGCCGATGCTGGGGTTTGAAACCCTGACCTTCTCGCCGATTGACCGCCGCCTGATTGATGCCAGCCTGCTGGATGATGCGGAACTGGCATGGCTGAACGATTATCACGCCCAGGTTTACGCCCTGTATGAAAATGACCTGGATGATGAACATCGCGACTGGCTGAAAAAGGCGACAGCCCCGATAACACGCGGCTAATCCCTTCATTCCGTATGCGGATGTTTCAGGGGCCAGACCGGTGATTAATACGGTTTGGCCCCTGATGTTTTAAAAGCTGAATGAAAATGGTGACTTGTCGCTGGCACAAGGAACCTTTTTGCCGAAATGAAGCCTGACATTCCGGTGCGGAATGGCTTATTGTCGGCATATTGGATCGATACAAATTTTGGGAAAAACCCAAAGCATAAACCAATCAGGAGGAAGAATATGTCATCGGACTGGATGCCGGACGCATCGCGTTACGAACAAATGACCTATCGCCGCAGCGGCCATAGCGGGCTGCAATTGCCGCAAATCACCCTTGGCCTTTGGCACAATTTTGGCGGCGTGGATGTTTATGAAACCCAGCGCGCCATGATCCGCCGGGCCTTTGATCGCGGTGTTATCCATTTTGACCTTGCCAATAATTATGGCCCGCCGCCCGGTTCGGCCGAAACGAATTTTGGCCGTATCCTCGATCAGGATTTCCGCGCCCATCGTGATGAAATGGTGATTTCGTCCAAGGCAGGCTATCGCATGTGGCCTGGCCCCTACGGCGAATGGGGATCGCGTAAATATCTTATCGCCAGCATAGACCAATCGCTCAAACGCATGGGGCTCGATTACGTAGACATCTTCTACAGCCACCGCTTCGACCCGGATACGCCGTTGGCAGAAACGATGGGTGCACTCGACCACATTGTGCGCAGCGGGCGCGCTTTGTACGTAGGTATCTCTTCCTACAACTCGGAACAGACGCGCCGTGCCGCCCAAATTTTGCGCGAGTTAGGCACACCCTGCCTCATCCATCAACCCTCCTATAGCATGTTCAACCGCTGGGTGGAGCGTGACGGGCTTCTCGATACGCTCGACACCCACGGCATCGGCTCCATCGCCTTCACCCCGCTCGCCCAGGGTCTTCTGACAACGAAATACCTGCAAGGCATCCC
>JBNKVZ010000241.1:0-4261 GCA_050299455.1 Thalassospira sp. | reverse complement strand
CCTGATAGGTCCCTTGCAAAGCAATAAGGCCCGCGAGGCCATGAGCCTGTTTGATGTGATTGAAACACTGGATCGACCCAAACTGGCGCGGACCTTTGCCCGACTGCGTGATGAGACCGGTCACTGCCCGGAATTATATATCCAGATCAATATTGGTCAGGAGCCACAAAAAGCCGGTATCGACCCGGCCGATGCCGATGGCTTTATTCGGGAATGTATCGAAGACCTAGTCTTACCCGTTACCGGCCTGATGTGCATTCCCCCGGTGGACGAAGAACCAGCCCCGCATTTTGCCCTGCTGGCTAAAATTGCCGACCGGCATGGTTTAAAGGTACGTAGCATGGGCATGAGCGGCGATTACGACTGCGCCATTCGCATGGGGGCGACCCATGTGCGTGTTGGAACCGCTATTTTTGGTCATCGGGCCTATAATATTGGTGAAAACGCCTGATTTGGCCGCCATTTTGATCAAAACAGCTTCGTTTTGGCCTTAAATCGCTGATTTTGGCTGATATGAAGCTGTTTTAAGGCCGGTGTTCAAATCAGCCTGTCGATCTCTTGCCGGAGGCAAATTTCTGCTAACGTCCCTAAGACGGTACAGAACAGCCTTTGTGACATTATTTTTTTCATCGGACAGGAATTGATTGCCGGGCAGGAAATGGATGTTTTTCCTGCCCGGTTGAGACTGAGACTGAGACTGAGACTGAGACCGTGCGGTAAAACCGGGTTAGGGGACCAGTTTGTAACCACCCGGTTCCGTTACCAGGATTGTCGCACTGGACGGATCTTTCTCGATTTTCTGGCGCAGACGGTAAACATGAGTTTCCAGCGTATGGGTTGTTACCCCCGCATTATACCCCCAAACTTCATCCAAAAGGGTTTCACGTGAAACCGGTTTGTCGCCGGCGCGAAACAGGAATTTCAGAATCGAGGTTTCTTTTTCCGTCAGGCGAATTTTTTTGTCGGTCGCGGTTTCAACCAGAATTTTTGCACTTGGCTGAAAACTATAGGGGCCGATGACAAAAACGGCATCTTCGCTTTGTTCATGCTGGCGGATATGGGCGCGAATACGGGCAAGCAGCACATTAAGGCGAAATGGCTTGGTGACATAATCATTCGCACCGGATTCGAGGCCCAGAATGGTGTCAGAATCGCTGTTGGCCCCGGTCAGCATGATCACCGGCGTCTTAACACCGGCGCGGCGCATCAGCTTGCAAACATCACGGCCATCCATGTCGGGCAGTCCGACATCTAGCAGGATAACGTCAAAATAGGTGTCTTTGACGGCCTCAAGGGCTTCCTGGCCGCTATGGGCAACGACACAATCAAATTCCTCGTGAAGGCGAAGTTGTTCGGTTAATGACTGGCTTAAGGCCGCATCATCTTCAACCACCAAAACCTGTTTACCTGTCGTCATTGCCATCCCTTGCTGGTCCCTAAATTCCGTCTATATTCAGGCCCTGTTCTTGTTTCTGGCAACCCGAGTGCATTGCCTGCTTGCAATATAGCGAACTCTCACACTCAAATCGTCCTTTTTTCAAGAACAAACTGTTTTGGCTTTAGACATTGACGTATGAATGATCCAGCCTCATACCGGCCTGATCGCGATCTTGTGATCGTGTTGGCCCCAAATCGGTAATAACATTAAGTATGACGATGACCACGTCCAAAAGCTTTTCGGCAGATTCCGAAATTTCAACAACCGACCTGATTTCGGTGTCCCGTGCCGTTGCCGACCTGCGCCGTGGCGAGATGATATTGATCCGGTCCGAACAGGCGGCCATTGCCGCCATTGCGACCGAGCCTTTGTCGGATCACGGGCTGGCACGTTTGCGTGCGATTGCCGTTAGTGCCGATGACATTGCCCTGATATTGCCGCGTGTGCGGGCCCGTGCCCTTGGTCATGCGGATGTTAGCAATGGTTTTTGTGCCCTTCAGCCGGCCAATGCCGACCAGGTGGATTGTGCCACATTTGGCATTTGGGCCAATCCGTTGCTTGATATGGTCGCCGCCCCCACGGCCAGCTGGCGCCAGACCGAAGCAGGCGAAGATGCCGCCATTCGCCTGGCAAAACTGGCGCGGTTGTTGCCGGCCATTGTCGCGGTGCCTGTTGATGTCAGCCGGGTTGCGGAATTTGCCGAAACTGAAAATCTGCTGCTATTGGAAGCAGGCATTATTAACGGATATGAAGATGCTGCCGCAGGGTCCCTGCGCCAGGTCAGTGATGCGCGCGTGCCGCTGGAAAATGCCGAAAATACCCGTGTTGTGGCCTTCCGCCCGGCAGATGGCGGGCAGGAACATATCGCCATCATTATTGATGAACCGGCGGCTGATGCGCCCGTTTTGGTGCGTCTGCATTCGGAATGTTTTACCGGCGATCTGATTGGATCGCTGCGCTGTGATTGTGGACCACAATTGCGCGGGGCCATTGCCGAAATTTCGGCCGGGGGCAAAGGCGGCATTGTTTTGTATTTGCGCCAGGAAGGGCGCGGTATTGGTCTGGTCAATAAATTGCGGGCCTATGCCTTGCAAGACCGTGGCTTTGATACGCTCGATGCCAATGAAGAACTTGGTTTTGATGCCGATGAACGGGTCTATCGCCCGGCGGCCGAAATGTTGCGCCAGCTTGGCTATTCTACCGTGCGGATTTTGACCAATAACCCGGAAAAAATGCGTGGCCTGGAAAGCTGGGGCGTGAGTATTAGCGAGCGTGTGCCGCATAAATTTCCGTCCAATGGCCATAATGAGTTTTATCTGAAAACCAAAAAGGACAGGGCAGGGCACTTGTTCTAAGCCCCGCTTTACCGATCAGGCCTTGAACGCAATTTCCCATCCCGGCAGCTTCTGCCGGGATATTTTTTATGAAGCGGGCCATAGCTGGCTTTTTTGCGCAAAAGAACCCGCCTTTTAGCGATTTTCTGCCCAAAAATAGCCAGGATCAAGTTTGGCACCCTGCTTGCATATCTATCGACAAGAGGAGGATTGCGATGTCGATAGGTGCAGATTGGCGGCAAATTTCGCCCGGTGCGGGGGCGCAAACGGCAAATGGCGCGCAGCAAAGCGCAGCCAAAACCGGTGGCTCGGCACAAAAGGTAGCAGAAAAGGAGGATTCCGGTGGATTCTCCAACTTCCTGTTTGGCGATGATGGCTTTGATTTCGGTGACATCATTGATGTGATTAACCCGCTGCAACATATTCCTGTTGTCGGCGCGCTCTATCGTGAATTGACCGGTGATCAGATGGGCAATGCCGCCCGTGTTGTTGGTGGGGGCCTGTTTGGCGGTGTTTTTGGCCTGGCCGGTGCCGCGGTTGATGCCGCTGTCGAGGGTTTTACCGGCGAAGATACTGGCACGCATGTTCTGGCCCTGTTTGAAGGCGATGAAGATTCCGCCGATCCGGCCGCTGCAACGGCGGTTGCCCAAAATGATAATGCAAATCCTGATCCCTCCGATACAGCCAATGGCAGTACTGGGAATGGGCTGGTTTTGCCCTGGTCAGCAGGGGACACATCGCTGGCATCGGTGATGGAAGAGGATCAGGCGACAGCACAAAACACCGTGGCGGAGGCATCGTCCCTGCCGTTTGATACGGAAAACTCCGGTCGCGCCAATGTGGCGGAAAATATTGCCCAATCTGCACCGGGCAATGCCAATGCAGCCGGAATGCCCATAACACAGACGTCATTTGCACCTTCATCCGTCGCACAACCAGACCCGCAAGAAGCCCCCGTACCGGGAAATCCGTTTGAAAAAGGGGCTATGCGCGCCGGTCAAAATGCTGACCCGGCAGAACTTGCCGTTACGCTGGCCCGCGCCGGACATAGCGATTATGCATCGCGTCTGGCGGCCCAGCGCGATACAGGAACTGTCCCATCCAGCTCTGCCGGAAGTGTTCATGTTAATTATGCCAAGGGGGCAACCGTTTGGCAGCGGGCCGAAAATACCGGGCGTGTATCAGGTCCGTCCTATGGCGGGGATGTTCAGGGTGAATTGATCAAGGCGCGTTCCCAGCAAGGGAGAACCGCAGCCGACAACATGAACCCGGCCCTGATGACAGATGCTGCCATGCGCGACGATATTCAGTCTGGCCCGGTTCTGTCGCCGGCAGAAATGGCTGCCCGTTTTAATTCGGCCCTGGGTCTTGCATCGGCTGATACGGGGGCCGGAACCAGCACCAGCAACAGCAGCGCGTCCCACAAGGCAAATGGGAATAATCGCCTGTCAGCCCGTGCCGAAGATCGCACGGGGACGCATAATAATCA
>JBNKVZ010000240.1:0-4264 GCA_050299455.1 Thalassospira sp. | reverse complement strand
GCCAAAACCGGGGATATTGCACCCCAAATAACAGGCAAGCAACACCATGAGACGCCGGTTTCAGCAGCTTCCCAATTATATACAGGCAGCGATTTTTTCCACCATCTCCGCAGTTATGGCTGCGGGTTTTTCGGTGACGGTGCGCCTGGCAACCGAGGACATGCCGCCGCTTGAGGTAGTGTTTTTTCGTAACCTGTTTGGCTTTCTGATGATTTTGCCGCTGTCGCTTAAGGCCGGGATCGCATCGCTGCATACCACGCGCTGGCGCATGTTTTGCCTACGTGCCATTTTGTCGATGGGGGCGATGACATTCTGGTTTTCATCGCTGGCTTACCTGCCCCTGGCCGAGGCCACGACCCTTAATTTCACCGTACCGTTATTTGGCACCGTTCTGGCCGTTATCTTTTTAAAAGAACAAATCCGCCATCATCGTTTACTGGCGCTGATTGCCGGTTTTGCCGGGGTCGCCATTATCATCCGCCCGGGCAGCGATACCATGCAGCTTGCCAGCATTTTGCCCATCGCCGCCGCCCTGTGCATGGCGAGCGCGGGCATGGTGATCAAATCCCTGGCCCGCACAGACAGCAGCCCCAATATCGTGCTGTATACCATGCTGCTGATGACGCCGATGACCTTGATCCCGGCGCTGTTTGTCTGGCAAACGCCAAGCTGGAACACCATCCTGATTTTGCTGGGCGGCACCTTTATGGCCAACATCACCCAGCTTTGTAATACCAGCGCCTTTCGCCTCTATGATTACAGTTTTGTCATTGGCTTTAACTATTTGCGCCTGCCCTTTGTGGTGATTATCGCGCTGGTGATGTTTGGCGAAATTCCCGAAATCTGGCTACTACCCGGTGCCGGATTAATCATTGGCTCCGCCATTTATATCGCAAGGCGCGAGGCCGTCCTGGCCCGCGAGGCCAAACGATTTGACCGCGAACATTCCTCCCCCGCCACCGACCTTGACCCACCCCCGCGTCAGCGCCCAGCAGCAGATACCCGCCCGGCCGCCGCAACAGCAGCAACTGCAACAACGACCTTGCAGGATGACGCGCAAACCACCCGAAAATAGGGTATTCGGGGGACGCTATTGGCTCAAAACCAAGATGTTTTGAGCTGAAAAACATCCTGCGCCCAATCCCCAAGGGCGAGAAGGCATTGCAAAGTGCAAGAAGGCATATATTCGCCAACGTCAAGACAATGCCGGTATCTATCGCCGCCTATGTCGGCTTATTCCGCATTTTCCGAACTGATCGGAAACATCGCTCCCCGCCCAAGAAACCTCACGCGATGATGATGCTCTTGCTTGTGAACACACCGGAATGCACCTAAGGTGAAAAGCATTACAACCCAAGAGATTAACACAACACGGCATTAACCATCGCAGCCGTTACCCTTGGCTTGCGCAGGCATGAACAGGTGAATTGCATGACCATCCATTTTGAAAAGCCAGAAAAAAGCAGAGATTGGGTGCCTGGATTAATGCACGCGATGCTCGCCGTGATCGAAACTGCGAAGTCGTCAGGAGCCAATATTCACACCATCGTGCTGCGGTTGAACGACGCAGTTAAGGAACTGACAGGCAAAGAAACCGACACGCCGCCTAATCGCGCCTGGAATTGGGCCGCCCGAACATTAACATATGCCGCGGGCGACATTCTGGCGCAGGCACAATGCCTGGCCCCGCTCTCAGCGAATAAAAAAGAAGCCCTTGAAACGTTCCTTAACACCGCAATGCAGTTTGATGACGGTCAAATACAACTTGACCAAGCCACACTGCGCGCGCCCGCCTTATCTGCGGTCTTCGCGCCAGCAAGAGACGCCCTGCCTGAGCTATTGTTGAAATCGACGACCGGTGATGATCTTGAGCTTGATACCCTGCAAACGCGCTTTGATCGCGCAATGCAGTCCGCGTCCAACAGGGTAATTTGCGAAGACCCAACCTATTTCAAACCGCTCGAAGATGCCCTTGTCAGCCTTGGCGGAGAAGCCGCCCGCCGCGAGGCAGAATGGGCACGGCACAATTTCTGGATTTCTTCACAATTCACCGATGAGCCTGTTTTTTCGCCCGACGCTAACGAGACGATTCCGCTTGCCGCTGTATATTTGCGTTTGCGGTGCTTCTGGAACGAAGAAATCGCAGTTGAAACGGATGACCGAGAACGCGAAGAAATCAAACGCACGGCCCATGTCGCCAATCTGCACGAGACGTTGCATGACTGGCTTAAGGGAGACGCCCGCAAGGACGCCGTCCGCGTAATTGCCGGTGGCCCTGGCTGCGGAAAATCCTCTTTTGCCCGGGCTTTTGCCCACGAGGTTGCACAAGAATCCCTTAAACACAGGGTCGCATTGATCAGGTTGCAATACACGCATTTGACGGGCCAACTTGACCAGGACATTGCGGCTTACTTTAAAAAGTATCACTCGCTTGTAAACCCAAAGGGCAATCCCGGTTTGCCGGAAAGCCCGCTGGAGTGGCGAAAGGCAGATGCCACGCCCTTATTGCTGATTTTTGATGGATTGGATGAGTTAACGGCAGATGCCGGAGATGCAGAAAAATACGCACGCGAGTTTCTGCTTTCGCTTACACGGATGCTCCAACCGTTAAATATAGATGGCCCCGCTGTGCGTGCCGTTGTTCTGGGCCGCAATATCGCGTGCGAACAAGCCATAAAGGCTTCCCATTTGTCTTTGCCCACAATGCTGAATGTCGCGCCAATCGCGCCGATGACACGCCAAACCTGCCTGCTCGACAAAACTCCGTTTAGCCCGTTCGCCGAGGAGGATGAAGACAAGCACGACCTTTTTGACCCCGAAAACCTGATGCAGATTGATCAGCGCGAAACCTATTGGCAACAATGGGCCTACGCCAAAGGGTTGAACGCGGATAATATTCCAGAACCTGTCACCCACAAAAGCATGTCCGCCCTGAATCTGGAGCCGTTGCTTTTACACCTGTTAATCAATTCAAAATATTGCGGGATGGAATGGCAGCAAGCGGCAGCTAATCGCAACCTTGTTTATGAAGATATCCTTGAAAAAATATATGAAAGAAACAAAGACAAGAAGCATTTTGCATCTCATAATATTTCACGTGATGACTTCTTTGATTTGATGGAAGTGCTGGGACTGACAGCCTGGCGTGGCAATGGCCGAACCGGGAATGAGGAAGAATTTCTCATCGTCCGCAGGCTACATCTGCGAAGGGAAAAGCACTTTAAATCAATCCATGCCGCATCCTTAAAATCTGTCGCCCTGAATATCCATACCCGCCCAGGCGGAGACAGCGCTGATGACGGCTTTGAATTCATCCATAAAAGTTTTGGTGAGTTTCTAACCGCTCGCGGCCTGTTGTCTCACGCCAGCAGGCTCGCCGATAAACTGGCTGGGGATGACGAACCCGATCAATTGGCGGAACAGTGGAGTGAACTCATTAAAGGGGCGGAACTAACCCCCTACATCCTCCAATTTTTATATGATGAAGCTCGCCATCGTTTAACACCACAGAAAGCCGGAGAGGTCAAAGAAGGGCTGACCGAATTGTTAAATTGGGTCATAGAGCACGGACTTCCGGTGGCAAAAACATTCCCGGGCTTAAGCTGGCGAATTCTTGAAACCTGTCAGCGCTGCGCTGAAAGCGCTCTGCTTGCCACCGCCTCGGCATCCGCCTGTGTCATCCCGCTCGATCAGAAAAAATCAAACGCGTATCTGAGCCCGACAATAGATATCAACACAAAGATATTCCCCGATAGTGCCATCGCCTTTGTCAGCCGATTGACTTTTGCACGGCATATGGTTGCACGCTCTGTCTTCAGGCGCATCAATTTGCACCGCGCGAACCTGATTCGAGTAGATCTAAGTGAAGCGAACCTGATCGAGGCAAACCTGCGCGGGGCGCAGCTGATCGAGGCGAACCTGACCAGGGCGGACCTGAGAGAGGCGAACCTGCGCGGGGCGAACCTTAGCGGGGCGAACCTGACCAAGGCGGACCTGAGAGAGGCGGACGTGAGAGAGGCGGACCTGAGAGCGGCGCACCTGATCGAGGCGAACCTGCCCGACGCGGACCTGCGCGGGGCGGACGTGACAGAGGCGGACCTGAGAGGGGCACACCTGCGCGACGCAGACCTGCGCGGGGCGATCCTGAGCTGGGCGGACCTGAGCGGGGCGATCCTGAGCGAGGCGGACCTGAGAGGGGCGATCCTGACAGGGCCGGACCTGAGAGGGGCGGACCTGAGCGAGGCGAATCTGAGCGGGGCGAACC